>CAZPZW010000252.1:0-3309 GCA_964591165.1 uncultured Thermoanaerobaculia bacterium
GGCGAGACCAACTTCCTCGCCGGCCTGATCCGCACCGACGAGACCAACGGCGAGATCGGGATCCCCGGCCTCTCCGAGATCCCGATCCTGGGCCGGATCTTCGGCAAGACCTCGACCCGGATCAAGCGCAGCGACGTCATGCTGACTCTGACGCCGCACATCATCCGCACGCCGGACGTCACCGAGGGCGACCTCATGCCGATCTGGGTCGGCACCGAGGCGAACATCACCTTCCGCGGCGGCAGCCCGCGGGTCGAGTCGGAGACCGAGGGACCCTTCGAGGAAGGAGCGTCGTCGGCCGAGGCGGAGGAGAAGCTGCGCGAACAGGTGCAGCGACTGCCGCGCGGGCTGCGCCAGGAGGCGCGTCCGGGAGCGACGGAGAGCAAGAGCGAAACGCCGGCCGGCGTCAACCTCGCTCCGGGCTCCGCGCCGTCGAACCCGTTCGCTCCGCCGCCGGCGAGCAAGCCCGAGCCACCCGCGGACGAGGAGCCGCCTTCGGGAGCGGCGCTCGGCGGGAGCTCGGCGGCTCCGCTCGAGGTGCTCGCCTCCACGCCGGCCGCGACCGAGTTCGGCAGCGGCAGCGTTCGACTGCGGTTGCTGCCGCAGACCGTGCTGGTACGACCGGGCGAGTCCTTCGAGCTCGAGGTCGAAGTGGCGACGACGATTCCGATCTCGCACCTGCCCCTCACCCTGTCCTACGACCCGGCGTTGCTGGCCGTCGAGGAGGTCCAGGCGGGCGACTTCTTCGGCAGCCGCGAGGTGGCCGAGCTGAGCTCGGGCGGCGCCACGCCCGGTCAACTCGTGCTCGGCGCCAACCGGCTGGCCGGCAGGTCGGGGGTGGCGGGGCACGGCGCGCTGGCGCGGGTGCGATTCCGCGCGCTCGCCGAAGGTGACTCCTCGGTCGCCATCGCGGCGCGCCGCGCGCTGGATCGCGAGATGATGGAGATCGCGAGCGTCGCGACCGTGCCGACCGACGTGGCCGTGCGCGCGCCCGGCTCCGAGATGCCGCGCGTCCGCGAGACGCTCGGGCAGCCGGTCGCTCCGGACGGGAGCCGATGAGCCGGCGAGCCGGGTACACCCTGACCGAGCTGGTGGTCGTCTGCGCGGTGCTCTCGATCCTCGCCGCCGTTGCCTTCCCGACGGTCAAGTACACCCGCAAGCGGCAGAAGGAGATGGAGCTGCGGGCGTCACTGCGCGAGATGCGGTCGGCGATCGACGAGTTCAAGCGCTACAGCGACGCGGGGTTCATCCCGGTCGATTTCGGCACCGACGGATATCCGAAGGAGCTCGAGATCCTGGTCGAGGGCGTGGACGTCGTCGGCCAGATCGACAAGAAGGTCAAGTTCCTGCGCCGCATCCCGGTCGATCCGATGACCGGCAAGGACGAGTGGGGGATGCGCAGCTACCAGGACGAGCCCGACTCGACGAGCTGGGGGGGCGAGAACGTCTACGACGTCTTCTCGCTCTCGCAGGGTGTCGGCCTCGACAGGATTCCCTACTCCCAGTGGTGACGGCGGACCCATGATCCGGTTGCAGCGATACCTCAAGACGCGGCGCGGCGGCGCCCACGGATTCACCCTGCTCGAGCTGATCATCGTGGTCGCGATCATCGGCATTCTGGCGACCATCGCCATGCCGGCGCTCAAGGACATGCCGCGACGCGCCAACGAATCGGTGCTCAAGACCAACCTGCGGACCCTGCGCGACCTGATCGATCAGTACTACGGCGACCAGGGGCACTACCCCGAGACGCTCGAGGTGCTGGTCGAGAAGTCCTATGTACGCCAGATTCCCTACGATCCGATCACCAAGAGCGACCAGACCTGGATCCTGATCTACGAGGAGCCGGACCCGCTGGCCGAGCCCGCGGAGACGGACATCCCCGAGGGCGGCGGTCCCGGGATCATCGACGTCCGCTCGGGGTCGGCAGCGCTCGCGCTCGACGGTTCGCCCTATGCGACCTGGTAGGTCCGGCGAACGGGGCTACAACCTGGTGGTGGTGGTGATGCTGATCACCGTCATGAGCATCCTGACGGCGATTGCCCTGCCGCTGTGGAGCACGCAGATCCGGCGCGACAAAGAGGAGGAGCTGATCTCGCGCGGTCTGCAGTATGCGGAGGCGATCCGGGTCTTCCAGCGCCGCTTCGGGCGCCTGCCGGTTCGCCTGGCCGAGTTGATCGAGGTCGAGCCGCGATCGATCCGCCGACTCTGGAAGGATCCGATGACCGGCGAAGCCGACTGGGCGCTGATCCTCGACGGCAAGCCGGCGAGGCGACCGCCGGCCACCGATCCCGAGACCGGCGAACCGGTGCCCGGCGACCCGCCCACCGGCGAGCCCCCCGAGGGCGAGCCGGAGATCGACCCCGAGACCGGCGAGCCGAAAGTCCTCGGTCCGATTCGCGGGGTGCGCAGCCGCAGCGACGAGGAGGGGCTGCAGCTCTACTTCGATCGCTCGCGCTACGACGAGTGGGAGTTCAAGGTCGACGTGCTGCTCAAGTACCGCGCCCGACCGGGCGACAACGGTCTGGCGCGCCTCTCGGCGATGACCCTCGGACGGCCGTTCCGATTTCCGACGCCGGGCGACTTCCAGGCGGGCGGCGGACTCCCGCCGCCCGCGATCGGGCCGGTCCCCCCGTCGCCGCTCGACCCCAATCCATCTCCGGCCCGCCCGCCGAAGGGCAAGCCGCGCGGCGGCGGATGAGCGACGCGCGCCCGACCATCCGCGTCCGGCGGCTGCCCCACGCCGAAGGCCTGCCGCTGCCCGAGCCAGCGTCGGCGGGGAGCGCGGGCGTCGATCTACGGGCCGCGGTCGACGCCGACTGGGTGCTCGAGCCGGGGGCGCGCGCGGCGATTCCCACCGGACTCTGCCTGGAGATCCCCGCCGGTTGGGAGGGTCAGGTGCGGCCGCGGAGCGGTCTCGCGCTGCGCCACGGGCTGACCCTGCTCAACGCGCCCGGGACCATCGACAGCGACTACCGGGGCGAGCTCCAGGTGATCCTCGCCAATCTCGGTCAGGAGCCCTTCGTGGTGCGGCGCGGCGAGCGCATCGCGCAGCTGGTCGTCGCCGAAGTCGCGACGCCCCGCTTCGAAGCGGTGCCGGACCTCTCACCGACCGGGCGCGGGCCGGGCGGCTTCGGCTCCACGGGGAGAAGCTGAGCATGGTCGACCGGCACCTGGGACTCGCCGCCGCGTTGGCGGCCGTGATGGCGCTCGGTTTGGCACGCGCGGCGTCGCCGGGGCCCCCGTCGCCGAAAGTGGTGGTGATCGCGCTCGAAGGAATCGGCCGGGACGAGCTCGAGCGCCGCTTCG
>CAZPZW010000253.1:0-3309 GCA_964591165.1 uncultured Thermoanaerobaculia bacterium
CGACCTGCTCAAGCCGGGCGGCTACGCCCACGGCCGCGGCTACCTGACCGCGCTCGCCGACAAGATGCGCGCCGCCGGCGCGCGCACGGTCGACGACTGGGTGATCCGCGGTTCCGGCAATGGCGCACGGGCGCTCGACCGCACCGGCGCGGAGCCCGCGGCGCTGGAGCGCTGCCGGGCCGCGCTCGCCACCCCGGGCACGGATCTCGCCGCGGCGGCCGGCCCCGCGCTGTTTTCGCGTTGGTTGGCGGAGGCGCGCCGGCTCAACAGCGCCGACTACGCGGCGCGCACCGCCGCCGATCCGCGCTACGCCGCCGCGGCCAACCGCAAGACGCCGCGCAAGATCGGCCGGCGTCTCGCGCTCTTCGACTGCATCAACTGCGGCAAGTGCGTGCCGGTCTGCCCGAACGACGCCAATTTCGTCTTCACGCTGGAGCCCGCCGAGCTCCCGGTCGAGAAGGTCCGCCGCGAGGGAGGGCGATGGCAGACCCGGGTCGACGGCACTACCACCATCGCCACGGAGCAGCAGATCGGCAATTTCGCCGACTTCTGCAACGACTGTGGCAATTGCGACGTCTTCTGTCCCGAGGACGGCGGGCCGTATGCGATCAAGCCGCGGTTCTTCGCCGAGCGCTCCGCATGGGAAGCCGACCGGCCGCGCGACGGCTTCCACGTCGCGCGGGCCGGCGCGGGACTCGCCGTCGCGGGGCGATTCGCCGGGCGTGAGTACCGGCTCGAGCTCGACGACGGCCGGGCGGCCTATGCCGGCGAGGGATTCGAGCTCCGCTTCGACGAGTCCGATCCGCTCGGCACGCTCTCCGGCGAGGCGGTGGACGAAGTCGATCTGACATACTTTCGCCTGATGGCGATCGTCGGACGCGCTCTCCTGGCGCCATCCGAAGTGAACTACCTCAACTGTCTCTAGATCTCCCTCCCCCGGGAGGAGGAACCATGCCGGAGCCCACATCCGACGCGGTCGCGAAAGTCGCTGCGCTGGCCGCCCGCCGCACCCCCGAGATCGTCCGTTTCCTGCGCGACATGATCGCGATCCCCTCCGAGAGCAGCCAGGAGCGCGCCGTCGCCGAACGTGTGCGCGCCGAGATGGAGCGCCTCGGCTTCGACGAGATCAAGCTCGACGGTCTCGGGAACGTCCTGGGCCGGGTCGGCGACGGCCCCCTCGTCGTCGCGCTCGACGGCCACATGGACACCGTCGGGGTCGGCGACCGCTCGACCTGGACGCGCGACCCCTATCTCGGCGAGGAGCGCGACGGCATCGTCTTCGGCCGCGGGGCTGGAGACCAGGAGGGCGGCCTCGCCGCCGCCGTCCACGGCGCGGCGATCGCCAAGCAACTGGGCCTGCTCGACGGCGTCCAGCTCTGGGTCACCGGCACCGTCATGGAGGAGGACTGCGACGGACTCTGCTGGCAGTACATCCTGCGCGAGAAGGTGCTGGCGCCCGACGTCGTGGTGATCACCGAACCGACCAACCTCGGCGTCTACCGCGGCCAGCGCGGGCGCATGGAGATGGAAGTGCGGACCCAGGGGCGCTCGGCGCACGGCTCGATGCCCGAGAGGGGCGTCAACGCGGTCTACAAGATGGCGCCGATCGTCGCCGACGTCGAGCGGCTCAATCAGCGCCTCGCCGAGCGGCCCGACCCGTTCCTCGGCCCCGGCACGGTCACGATCTCCGACATCCGCGCCACCTCACCGTCGCTCTGCGCGGTGGCCGACAGCTGCACGATCCACCTCGACCGCCGGTTGACCAAGGGGGAAACGATCGAATCGGCGGTGGCCGAGATCGAGGCGCTGCCCGGCGTGGCCGCCGCCGGCGCCAGGGTGACGGTGCTCGACTACGCCGTCGCCGCCTGGACCGGGCTGGTCTATCCGACCAAGAAGTACTACCCGACCTGGCTGCTCGAGGAGAGCGCGCCGGCGATCACTTCCGCGGTGGCCGCCGCCACCGACGCCTTGGGAACCGCACCGCGCGTCTCGCGCTGGAACTTCTCGACCAACGGCATTGCCTCGTGCGGACTGTTCGGCGTCCCGACCGTCGGCTTCGGCCCGGGCGACGAGATCTGGGCCCACACCCCCGACGACCAGGTGCCGATCGCCCACCTCGAGGCCGCCGCCCGTTTCTACGCCCTCTTCCCGCAGCGCTTCGCGGCGACGCGCTAGGAACCGCGCCATGACCGATCACGACCTCCGCGCCAAGATCGAGCGCCTGCGCGCGCTCGCGCCCGGCCTCCACGACCGCGACTTCCTGCTCACCTGGCGGGAGAGCGAGACGACCCTGCGCTTCGTGCTCGCCGCCGCCGAGGCGCTCGAGGCGATGCACCGTGCGGGGCTCTCGGCGCGCGTCTTCGACACCGGGCTCGGCCTCGCGATCTTCCGCGACAAGTCGACCCGCACGCGCTACTCGTTCAAGTCGGCCTGCAATCTCCTCGGTCTCGGCACCGAGGAGCTCGAGGAGTCGACCTCGCAGATCGCCCACGGCGAGACGGTGCGCGAGACCGCGGCGATGATCGGCTTCCTCTCCGAGGTGATCGGCATCCGCGACGACATGTACCTCGGCGAGGGGCACGCCTACATGGCCGAGGTCGCCGCCTCGCTCGCGGAGGCGCACCGCGAGGGCGTGCTCGCGCAGCGGCCGGCGGTGGTCAACCTCCAGTGCGACCTCGACCACCCCACCCAGGCGCTCGCCGACCTCGCGCAACTGGTCTCGATCTACGGCAGCCTCGAGGCGCTCGCGGGCAAGCGCCTGGCGATGACCTGGGCGCACTCGCCCTCCTACGGCAAGCCGCTCTCGGTGCCGCAGGGGGTGATCGCGCTGACGACCCGCTTCGGCATGGACGTCGTCCTCGCTCACCCCGAGGGCTACGAGCTGGTCGACGAGCCGCTCGACGCCGCGCGCCGGTTCGCGGCGGAGAGCGGCGGTTCCTTCACGGTCACCCACTCGATGGAGGAGGCGTTCGCCGGCGCCGACGTGGTCTACCCCAAGAGCTGGGCGCCCATGGCGGTGATGCGCGAGCGTCCCCGCCTGCTGCGCGCCGGCGACCGGGCGGGCCTCGCCGAGCTCGAGCGCGAGGCGCTCGCGCGCAATGCGCGCCACGAGGACTGGGAATGCGACGAGGCGAAGATGGCGCTCACCCGGGGTGGCGCAGCGCATTACCTGCACTGCCTGCCCGCCGACGTCACCGACGTCTCCTGCGCCGCGGGCGAGGTCAGCAAGGCGGTCTTCGAGCGCGCCCGCCTCGCTACTTACCGCGAAGCGAGCTGGAAGCCGTTCGTCATCGCCGCGATGATCCTCGC
>CAZPZW010000254.1:0-3277 GCA_964591165.1 uncultured Thermoanaerobaculia bacterium
GCGGTGAGCGCCTTCTCGCCGCCGGAGAGCAGCATCAGGTTCTGCAGCCGCTTGCCGGGAGGGCGGGCGACGATCTCGATGCCGCTCTCGAGCAGGTCCTCCTCGTCCATCAACCGCATCTCCGCTTCGCCGCCGCGGAAGAGCTCGGCGAAGGTGCGCGAGAACTGGGCGTTGACCTGCTCGAAGGCCTCCTTGAAGCGGACGCTCGAGGTCTGGTTGATCTCGCGGATCGTCTGGCGGAGCGACTCGACCGACTTCGCCACGTCGGCGCGCTGGGCGGCGAGGAAACCGTGGCGCTCCTCCTCGCTCTGATACTCCTCGGCGGCGAGGACGTTCACCGGGCCCATCGCCTCGAGCTGCTCCTTGAGCCGCGCCAGGTCGACCTCCATCTCGGCGAGGTTCGCCGGCACCTCGCCGGGGGACTCGGCGAGCGGCAGGCCGAGCAGCTCCTGGTGCTCGCCGGCGAGGTGGGCCCGATCGTGTTCGAGCCCGGTCAGCCGGATGCGGCACTCCTCGACCGCGCCGCGCACCCGGTCGTGCTGCTGGCGTGCAGCGGCGAGCGCCTCGTCCTCGGCCCGCACCCGTTGGCGTTCCATCTCCAGCGCCTGCTGGTCGACGAGCAGCCGTTCCTCGCCGCCGGCGCGCAGCTCGAGCGCCTCCTGGAGCTCGCGCTCGGCGACCGCCATGGCCTGCTCGAGCTCGGCGCGGCGCGTGCGGTGGGTCGAAGCCTCCTCGCGCCAGGCCGCGATCTGGGATCGTGCCGCCTCCGAGGAGCGCTCCAGGCGCGCCCGCTCCTGCTCCAGCGAGCGCAGCCGCTCGCCGAGGACCTCGAGCTGGCCGCGCCGTCCGGCGCCCAGCGCGCGCTGCGTCTCGCGCTCGCGGCGCGCGGCCTCGACCTCCGAGGAGAGCCGATCGAAGGCCCGCTCGCGCTCGGCGTGCAGGCCCTCCGTGCGGGCGAGCTCGCTGCCCAGCCCTTGCTGCAGCGCGGCGAGGCGCGAGAGCTCGCCGGCCAGCGCGCTCTGCTCGCGCTGCAGCGTCTCCTCCTGGGTCGAGACGCGATGGTGCCGGGTGGCGAGCTCGTCGCGCCGGCTGCGCGTCGCGGCCTGGTCCTGCTTGCGCGCGGCGAGCTCGTCCTGCTGCCGATGGATGGTCTGCGCGGCGGCGGCGCGCGCCTCGACCAGCCCGGCGATCTCGCGCCGGGCGCGCTCGATCGCGTCGTCCAGGCGAGGCAACTCGTCGGCGAGCTCGGCGAGCTCGCTCGAGCGGGTGAGGAAGCCGGGCTGGGCCTCGTCGGCCGGAAGGTGGACCAGGCCGCCCTGCAGCCAGACGCCTCGCCGGGTGAGGAACGACACGCCCGGATGCCGCCGGGCCAGGCGCTCGGCCGCTTCGGGGGCGTCGACCAGAAAGGCCGGAGGCAGGGCCTGCGCGAGCTCGCCGGGCAACCCGAGGGCGTCGCCGAGCGAGGCGACGATGGCCGGGTCCTCGAGCCGCGGCCAGGCGGCCGGGGTCTGGGGCAACGCGCGCAGCAGGGCGCCACGGTTGGCGCCACCGGCGGTCAGCTGCGCCGCGAGCGCCAGGGCATCCGCCGCGGCCGGGAGCACGATGGCTTCGGTGAGCTCGCCGAGGAAGAGATCGAGGCTGCGCTCCCAGCCGCGCAGGGCGGCGATCCGCCGGCCGAGCCGCTCCGGTTCGGCGACTCCGAGCGCGATCAGCCGCTCGCCGAGCGGCCGGCCGCGGTCCTCGGCGCTGGTCGCGAGCTCGGCGAGGAAACGCTGTCGCTCGGAGCGCGCGGCGCGCTCCCGCTCGAGCTCGGCCAGGGCGGCCGCGGCCGACGCCTCGCCCGCGAGCAGCTCCTCGAGCTCGCCGCGCACCTGCTCGAGCGCGGCCTCGCGCTCGACGATGTCGAGACCGAGCTCGGCGAGGCGCGCGTTGGCGGTGGCGAGCGCCTGCGTGGCCTCGGCGAGCTCCTCGCCGCGCGACGCGAGCTCGTCGAACAGGTGCCGCTGGCGATAGCTCCCCTTCTCGGTCTCGATCTGCTCGCGGTGGATCCGGTTGCGCAGCACGTTGAGCTCGCTCAGCGAGGCGAGCAGCCCTTGACGCAGCTCCTCGAGACGAGCCTCGGCCTCGGCGGCGCCGGTCTCGACCTCGCGGAGCCTCGCCCCGTCGGCCTCGACTTCGCGCGCCGCGGCGTCGTGCTCGGCGATCAGGGTCTTCTGGCGGCCGGCGAGCTCGGTGAGCTCTCCGGATTGGGCGGCGAGCTCCTCCTCGCGCCGCGCCGCGCCCGCTTCGCCGGACTGGAGACGTGCGTCGAGCTCGCCGATCGTGCGCCGCGCGCCGACCAGGAACTGCTGCCGTCCCTCGACCACCGCCCCCAGCTCCGCCTGCCGCCGCGCGCGCTCGGCGAGCGCCTCGGCTTGGCGCTCGACCTGCTCGCGCAGCGTGGCGAGCCCGGCCTCCGCGGCGTGCACGGCGGCCGCGGCGGCACCCTCGCGGCCCTGGGCCTCGCCGAGCCGGGAGCGCTCGTCCACGAGCTCGGCCGCCAGCCGGGCCCACCGTCCGGCGAGCACGTCGCGCTGCAGCTGCTTGAGGTCGCCCTGCTTCTCCTGGAACCTCCGGGCGGCGCCCGCCTGGCGCTTGAGCGAGCGCAGGGTGCGCTCGATCTCCGTGATGATGTCGTCGAGACGGAGCAGATTGGCGGTCGCCTCCTCGAGCTTCACCTCGGCGAGCTTCTTGCGCGCCTTGTAGCGGGTGATGCCCGCAGCCTCTTCGATCAGCTTGCGGCGCTCCTGCGGCTTGCCGGAGAGGATGAGGCCGATCTTCCCCTGCTCGATGACCGAGTAGGCCCGGATGCCCAGGCCGGTGTCCATCAGGAGGTCCTTGATCTCCTTGAGGCGCACCACCTTGCCGTTCAGGCGGTACTGCGATTCGCCGCTGCGGAAGACGCGCCGCGCGAGGGTGACCCGCCCGTCGTCGCTGCCGGCGAACCCGGGATCGGCGAGGAAGGAGAGCGCGACCTCACCCATGCCCAGCGGCATGCGCTTCTCGGAGCCGTTGAAGATGACGTCCTCCATCGTCTCGCCGCGCATCGTCTTGGCGCTCTGCTCGCCGAGCACCCAGGTGATGGCGTCGGCGAGATTCGACTTGCCGCAGCCGTTGGGGCCGACGATGCCGGTCACGCCGCCGGCGAACTCGACCGTCACGGGGTCGACGAAGGACTTGAAGCCAGAGAGCTCGAGACGATGCAGTTTCAGCATTCGGGTTCCTCGGAGAGCGAAGT
>CAZPZW010000255.1:0-3271 GCA_964591165.1 uncultured Thermoanaerobaculia bacterium
ACTCGTCCCGCGCGATCCCCGCGTCGAGCGCGAAGAGGAGGTGCGGGATCTTGAAAGTCGAGGCGGGGAGGAAGCGCGTCGCGGCGCGCGCCGGGTCGAAAACCCCGCGCGCGCCCGTCCGCTGGTCGTCGACCGCGATCGTCCCGGCGACGCCGGCCTCGGCGAAGTAGCGCTCCCATTCGGGGTGCACCTTCCACGGCGGCTCGGCGGCCGCCAGCGCGAGTGGAAGGAGGAGTGGCGCCCCGGCGAGGAGCGCGCGTCTGCCGCTGCGGGCGGTCATCGCGACGAGACACTACTCCTCCTCGCCGGGTGGGGGAGCGACCAAGCTGAGGCGAGGCTCCACGAGAGAGTCCCGGCGCGCTCGCCGGGCGACGGCGGCGCGGCCCTTCCCCGCGGTCTCCTCAGTGCAGGAACGGCCAGGGCGCGCCGCAGGTGCGGAACGCCTGGGTGTCGAGCACCGGTGGGAAGGGCTCGCCCAGCGACGTGCTCCTGGTCCACGCCGTCGCCGTCCAGGTGTCGACCACCGTGAGCTCGACCGCGACGTCGGTCAGTCCCGCCGCGAAGACCCAGAAATCCTGGAAAGCGAGCTCGGAACAGGCGTCGACCGCCTTGACCAGCACCTCGAGATGCGCCGGAGCGAAGAACCAGAAGGCGCCGCTCGCCGAGCCGAGCCGCACCGCCTGGCCGACGCCCTCTCGGCCGAGGTGGTCGCGCCAGCTCGCGCGCACCGCGAAGCGATGCCCGACAAGGCAGAGTGTCGTTGCTGCAGGCTGGCAACCGTCGGCGAAGGAACCGAAGGCGGCGTCGACCCCGTGCTCGTTCGCGCTGCCGTGCGGCCAAGCGACGAGCCAACGTCCGTCCTCGGCCACGGCGGCGGTCGGGCCACCGGCGATGGGCGTCTGAGCGTAGCTGAACTCCGGCATCAGCGGCTCGCCGTCCAGCGCACGACCCTGGTATCCGATCTCGCTCGAGTAGTTCGGCGGAACCGTGGCAGTCCTCCGCCGCGTCCACATCGCGCGCCCCGCGCTGTCGAGGGCGATGCCGTTCTCCGCCACGCCCGAGGCCGAGTCCGGTAGCGCAAACGGGGTGCCCCAGCTGCCTGGCGGCTGGAAGGTCCGACCGAAGAAGCTCACGGTGCCGGAGCTCTCCTGGCGCTGGCCGAAGGTCAGGAAGCGGTCGGCGCCGAAGCCGGCCAGGGAGCGGATCTCGGTGGCGAGATCGCCGACGATCACCGGGTAGGCGATCTCCGGGCCTTGGAAGTAGCCGGCGCCGTCGACTTCGCGCAGGACGGTCCGCGCGCCGCCGCCCGGGGCATTGGGGCTCGACCAAGTGAGAAAGAGCCGCTCCGCGCTCGCGCCGAGTGAGTGGGCGAAGAGCACCCCTTCGCCCGCCACAAGGAGCAAGGTCTCGGCGCCCGGCCCGGAGGTAGCGTGGATGGCGCGCGAGTAGAGCCGATGATCCTCGCCCTGGGCGGTCTTCCAGATCGCCACCCAGCCTCCCGCCGGCGTCGCCGCTACATCGAGCTCGAGTTCGGCGCTCTCCGGCCCCGTGAAGCTCGCGAGCTCGGCAGGAGCGCCCAACGGCGTGCCGGCGGCGTCGAAGATCTGGGCGGTGACCGCGAAGCTCCGGGGGTCGAGGCCGCTCCGGTTGCCGACGAGCACGAGCTCGTGCCCCGAGCGACCGCGCGCCACGCGGGTGAGGAAGATGCGTGACGCGGCGTCGAGCTCCGCGAGGGTGAGGCGTGCCGACGCCGGTGCGCCGGAGGCGTCGAAGCGCTGGAGGAAAGCACGATCCTGGAAGGGGTAGACGACGCTCGCGGCCGAGGTCCAGACGAGGGTGAAGCCGCCGTCAGCGTCGAGCGCTGCGTCGAGCCCGGAAAACGGCGTGGAATCGGTGAGCAGGCGGACGACTCCGGCCCCGGCGGCGCCGCAGGCCAGGAGCAGCGCTGCGAGCGCCACCGCGGCGGTCGCGCGAAGGCGCGGTGCGTCCAATGGGCCGAGGCGAGCGGGGCCTTCCGGTCGAGAGGCGGGGTTGGCGAGCATAGAGCCTCCTCGGCGCAAACTACACCAGAGAATTGCCCGGAGGTTCGAGCTCGCGCCGCGCAACGTCCGTCGTTTCGAGGAACGTCGGCCACCGCCGCCATCTGCAACTTCAGCTCGCCGATCTACTCCAGGCGCGCCGCATACTCCGACAGCGCACGGGTCAGCGAGGTCTCTCAGTCCCCGGGACGGAGCGTAGCGGCCGCGGGGCGCGGTCGGCGAAGTGCTGGAGTCGAAGTTCGGCAAGGGCGAGCTGCCGCCGTTCGCGATGACGAGCGCAACCGCCGCGGGCGCGACCCACCGCTGGACGCGCATCGCCGACTACGTGACCGAAGTCGACCAGGCGCGTATCTGGGGTGGCATCCACTACCGCAGTTCGACCGAGATCGGCGAGGCTATGGGCCGCCGAATCGGCGCCTTGGCGGTCGCGCAACGGCTCCGGCCGACCCCGCAGTCCGATCCGATGGCGATCTGCGCGTCGGCGTGGCCGTGTCGAGCGAGGTGCGGGCGAGCTCCAGCTTCGGCTCGTCAGGCGACGGGAGCTAGAGGTGCGCGATCCAGCGCGCGAACTCCTGCCGCGTCCGCTTGCCGACCGGCACGGCCTTGCCGCGTTCGAAGGAAGTGCTCCCGAAGAGGTGGATGTAGCCGCCGAGATCCGACGGGAGGTAGAACTCGCCGTACTTCAGCATCGCGACCCGCTGCTTGCCCAGCGTGCCGTAGAAGTAGCCGAACTCGAACAACACGTTCAGGTTCGGAACCTCGTACCTCTGCTTGCGGATGCGCGTCGTCGACTCGGGCGAGAAGAGCAGCAGGGCCCCGTTCACCCGGCTCCTGACGGCATCGAGCTCGTCGAGCAGGGTTCGCCCGGCGGTGAAAGCCTCCCACCAGGGCAGGAAGGCCAGGGTGGGACCCGAGAAGGCCTTGATGACAGCCTTGGCCTGGGACTTCGCGGCGTTCGCCGACCCAACGAAGATGGTGGTTACGGGCACGGCCTCCACCCTCCGATCGAAGCTCGTTGCAGCGGCTCTGGGGGCGAGTGTAGCCGAGGCCGGTGACCATCCGCCCCCAGACGGCAACAGCTGAAGGAGTAAGTGCGACGTCTCTCTGCACGCCCTCGGTCGCCGGGAGCCTTCAGGTAGTGCCTGACGACTCCCGGGGTGGTCACTTCGACGCGAACAGGAGCTCGATGCTGTCGTCGAACGACACGCCGTTGATCAGCCAGCGATCCGCCG
>CAZPZW010000256.1:0-3268 GCA_964591165.1 uncultured Thermoanaerobaculia bacterium
GGAGCGGCGAGCAGCAGCAGCGAGGCCAGGGTCCGGGCGGTGAGCTCACGTCGGTTCGGGCAGGTCATCTCTTCCTCCGGGGACGCCGCGTAGGACGGCGTCACCCGGAAGGTCGGATTCGGTGGCCCGCAGGGGCCATGGGCTACTGCCAGCGGAAGAGCTTGAGGGCGAGGGCGAAGGAGAGGACGGTCCAGGCGGCGAGGTTGACCAGCTCGGGAAGGACGGCGACGAGACCAGCCCCTTCGAGCATCACGGCGCGCAGCGCGTCGTTGAGCGCGGTCAGCGGCAGCGCCTGGATGAAGGGCTGCAGAGCGCCGGGGAAGCGCTGGTTGGAGAAGAAGACCCCGGAGAAGATCCACATCGGGAACATCACCAGATTCATCAGTCCGGAGACCCCTTCGATCGTCTTCGGGCGTGCCGCGACCAGGAGCCCCAGGCCAGCGAAGGCGAGAGCGCCCAGGAGCGCGGCGAGCGCCAGCAGGGCGACCGGGCCGCGCAGCGGCACGTCGAGGGCGAAGACCGCGAAGGTGACGAGGACCACCACCTCGAGCGTGAGGAAGACCAGCCGGGCCGAGAGGTGGGCGAAGAGCAACTGCCAGCGCTTCATCGGCGAGGCGACGAAGAGCTTGAGGAGCTTGCCGCTGCGCTGCTGGACGATCGAGAAGCCGATCGACCACATGCCGGTGCCCATCAGGTTCATGCCGAGGAGCCCGGGAATCAGGAAGTCGATGTAGCGCGCCCCGCGCTCGGTGACCTCTTCGAGCGCCGGGACGAAGCGGTCCTCGCGGCCGGCAGTGCGCTGCAGCGCGGCGTCGACCTCGAGCCGCGCCTGGCGGCTGTCGGGTCGGGTCGGGTCGTAGCGATAGGTCGGTGGGTCGGTCGCCAGCACCAGCAGAGCGAGCTTGCCGGAGGCCAGGCCCCGTTCGCCATCGGTGCGCATGACGAGCTGGGGATCGAGCGTTCCCGCCGCTTCGAGCGCCGCGCGCCGCGCCTCGGCGCCGTCGCCGAGCTCGATGCCCACCGGGAGCGGCTCGGCCGGCTTGTTGCGAAAAGCGACCCCGAGGGCGAGTGCGAGCAGCAGCGGAAAGGCGAAGACCCAGAAGAGCGCCTCCGGCTCGCGCAGGAACTCGCGCACCCGGGCGAGGGTGAGCTGGACGAGCGGCGAAGTCTTGGGGTTCATCCGCCCTCCTCGAGGCTGCGTCCGGTGCGCGCCAGGAAGACGTCCTCGAGCGTCGCGTGGTGGGTGGCCAGCCGCTCGGCCGCGATGCCGGCCGCCGCGAGATGGGCGAGCAGCGGCGGCACGGTGCGCGCGACGTCGCGCACCGTCAGGCGCCAGACCGCGCCGGCGCGGGCGACCGCCTCGACCCCCGGGAGTCCCGCGAGCGCCCCGGTGTCGAGCTCCGCGCCGCTCTCGAGCTCGACCACGTGCTCGGCGCCGAGCGTCGCGACGAGCGCGCGGGGCGTGCCGAGCGCCAGGAGTCTGCCGCGGTCGACGATCCCCACCCGGTCGCAGAGGCGCGCCGCCTCCTCCATGTAGTGGGTGGTGAGCAGCACGGTGCGGCCGCGCCGCTTGAGCTCCTCGACGATCGTCCAGATCTCGCGCCGCGAGGCGGGATCGAGGCCGGTGGTCGGCTCGTCGAGGAAGAGAACTTCGGGGTCGCCCACCAGCGCGCAGGCGAGCGAGAGGCGCTGCTTCTGCCCCCCGGAGAGGGTACGCACGAAGGCCCCGCGCTTCTCGGAGAGAGAGACCCGGGCGAGCGCGTCGTCGGGATCGAGGCCGTGCGGGTAGAAGCTCCGGAAGAGGCGGGCGATCTCGCCGACCTTGAGCTTCTCCGGAAAGCGGGTCTCCTGGAGCTGCACGCCGATTCGCGCCCTGAGCGCCTGCCCGCCGCCGGGCCAGCGCTCGCCCAGCACTTCGACCTCGCCCGCGGTCGCCGGGGTGAGCCCCTCGAAGATCTCGACCGTCGTGGTCTTGCCGGCCCCGTTGGGGCCGAGCAGGCCGAAGCACTCGCCGGCCTCGACGGCGAGGTCGAGCCCGTCCACCGCGGCGAGCTCGCCGTAGCGCTTGACCAGGGCGGAGCAGCGGAGGGCGGGGGTCACCCGGCGGAGTCTATCCATCCCGCGGGCGGCATAGGATTCGCGCATGAACCGGGCGCTCCCGATCGCGGCCGTCCTCGTCGGTCTCGCCGCCGTGCCGGTGGCCGCCCAGGGCGGCGCCTGCGCCGGGCTCGATCCGGTCCTCACCGGCTCGGCTTTCGTTCTGGTGGTCGAGCCGGCGGCCGGCGCGCGCATCACCTCCGGCGCCACGGTGGTCGGCTGCTCGCGGACCTTCGAGTCGAACGTCGCCTGGCGCCTGCTCGCCCAGGACGGGCGCGAGCTCGCCAGCGGGACGGCGCGCGGCGGCGGGGTCGACGGAGCCGGCGAGGTCCGGTTCGCGCTGCGCTACAGCGTGGAGCGGCCGGAGCGCGGTCACCTCGAGCTCTTCGAGCCGCCCACGACGGGCGAGGGGTTCCCGCCTCCCGCGACACGGATCCCGCTGGTGCTCGCGCCCGGGGCCCCGGACCTGCCGCTCTTCGGCCGCTTCGCCGGCGACCTGCCCTGCGCCGACTGCGCCGGGATCCGCACCGAGCTCCTGCTCTACGGCGACTTCGGACCGGTCGAGCGCCGCTTCGTCCTCGTCGAGACCTACGTCGGAACGCCGGACGGCGAGCGCCCGCACGAGCAGCGCGGCCGCTGGGAAGTCGCGCGCAGCGCCGCCGAACCCTCGATCCTCATGGTGATCGAGCTCCAGCCGGAGGCCGGCGAACCGCGCCGCTTCGCCGCGCTGGGCGGCGACCTCGAGCTGCTCGACCGCGAGGGGCGGCGGATCAGGTCACGGCTCAACTACACGCTGAAACGCCAGCCGACGACGCCCTGAGCCGGAAGCGATGCGGGTCGCCTACTTCGTCCAGAGCCATCGCGATCCGGCGCAGGTGGCCAGGCTCCTCGGCACGCTGCGGCGGGGGAGCCCCGGAGCGCACCTGATGGTCGGGCACGACGGGCGGCACTCGACGCTCACCCAGGACGACCTGCCGCCGGGGGTCGACCTCTTCTTCCCCCCGCCGCCGATCGAGCGCGGCGAGCTCTCGCTGCTCTCTCCCTATTTCCAGGCGCTTGAGCGTCTGGCCGAGCAGCGGGTGGAGCTCGATTGGCTGGTCTACATCTCGGGACAGGACTACCCGACCCAACCGCTCGCGCGCAGCGAAGCCTCCCTGGCGGCCGCCGAAGT
>CAZPZW010000257.1:0-3232 GCA_964591165.1 uncultured Thermoanaerobaculia bacterium
GGCGCGCGGGCGAATCCGGAGCGGTCGAGCGCGAAGCGCTGGACGATCCGCTCGGCGTATCCCTTGGCGATCGTCGCGGTGTTGGAGTTGGTGCCGTCGAACAGGAGCTGCACACGGGCGGTGCCGGCCGCGAGGTCGCGCTCGAAGCCCGCCGGCAGGACCAGCCCGGCGATCGCCTCGCCGTGCTCGAGGACCGCGACCAGATCGGCCGGACGCTCGCTGCCGCCGACCACGCGGAAGTAGCCGCTCGCCGTGAAGGCCTCGACCAGCTCGCGCGCGGCCCGGCTCCCCTCCGGGTCGACGACGTAGATCGAGGTGTTCCGCACCTCGGTCGAGACGGCGTAGCCGAAGAGCAGGAGCTGGAGGATCGGAGCGACGAACAGGATGCGCACGAGCTTGGGGTCGCGGAACAGCTGGAGGAACTCCTTGCGCACCATCTCGCGGACCCGACCGAGGCCGCCGCCGCTCATCCCGGGATCTCCTTGCGGAACTTCGCAACGGCGAGACCGAGTCCGACCACGGCGTAGAGCACCATGACCGCCGCCTGAGGCGCCAGGACCTCGGCGCCGACCCCCTTGAGGAAGATGCCGCGGGTAACGACCAGGAAGTAGCGCGCCGGCACCAGCATCGTGACCCATTGCAACGGTCTCGGCATCACCTCGATCGCGAACATGAAACCGGAGAGCAGGAAGGCGGGCAGGAAGGTCGCCACCATCGCGATCTGGGTGGCGAGCACCTGCGAGCGGGCGGCAGCCGAGATGAAGATGCCGAGGCCGAGCGAACCGACCAGGAAGAGCAACGAGAGCCCGGCGAGCAGCGGCGCCAACCCGCGGAAGGGGACGTCGAAGATCCACACGCCGAGCGCGCTCGACAGGACGGTGTCGAAGAAGCCGATGGCGAGGTAGGGCAGGAGCTTGCCGAAGACGACCTCGACGCGGGTCACCGGGGTCGCCGCGAGCTGCTCCATGGTGCCGCGCTCCCACTCGCGGGCGATGGTGAGCGAAGTGAGGAGCGCGGCGATGATCATCATGATGACCGCGATGAGCCCCGGCACGATCATGTTGCGGCTGGCCAGCTCCTCGTTGAACCAGACCCTGGATTCGGCGGTGAGCGGCAGAGTCAGCCGCTCGCCGCGCAGCAGCACGCGCTGGCCGAAGGACTGCGCGGTCGCCTCGGCGTAGGCCTGGGCGATCGTCGCAGTGTTGGCGTCGGCGCCGTCGAGCAGCGCCTGCACCTCGACCGGCACCCCGCGCCCGAGATTCGCCGCGAATCCGGGGGGAATCACCAGCGCCAGGATCGCGCGGCCGCGGGCGAAGACCTCTCGCACCTCGACCGGGCTCGCCGGACGCTCGACGATGGTGAAGTAACCCGAGGCCTCGAAGGCCTCGACGAAGTCGCGGCTCTTCGCCGTTCCGTCGTGGTCGATCACGGCGAGCGCGATGTCGCGGACGTCCCAGGAGATGGCGTAGCCGAAGAAGACCAAGAGGAGGAGTGGCAGCACGAAGGCCAGAACCAGGCTCCGCTTGTCGCGGCGGAGTTGACGCCACTCCTTCTTCGCGATGGCCAGCAGGCGGGTCGGATCGAGCACGGCCATACCCTCAGTCCTCCAAGGCTCCGCCGGTCGACGCGACCAGCGCGATGAAGACGTCCTCGAGCGAGGCAGGGATCTGGCGCAGGCCGGTGACCTGGACCCCGCGTCCGGCGAGCCGCCCTTGGAGCTCGACGAGCGCGGCGTCGCGATCGGCGACGGTGACGTGGAGGTCGCGGCCGAAGAGCCCGGCGCGCACCACTCCGGGGGCGCCGTCGAGCGCGCCGAGCGCGGCGACGGCATCCGGGGTCGCCAGCTCGAGCAGCGGCTCGCGCGCGCCGGCGCGGAGCCCCGCCGGCGTGTCGAGAGCGATCAGCCGCCCCCGGTTCATCAACGCCAAACGATGGCAGGACTCGGCCTCCTCCATGTAGTGGGTGGTCACGAAGACCGTCGTGCCGGCGTCGGCGAGGGTGTAGATCAGGTCCCAGAAGCGACGGCGCGAGATCGGGTCGACCCCCGAGGTCGGCTCGTCGAGGAAGAGGATCGGGGGCTCGTGGAGCACCGCGCAGCCGAGCGCCAGGCGCTGCTTCCAGCCGAGCGACAGCTCGCCGGTGAGGCGCTGCCGCTGGTCCTCGAGCCCAGCCATCTCCAGCACCCAGTCACGGCGCGCCCCCAGGCGCGACGCCGGGACTGAGTAGAGACCTGCGAAGAAAGTGATGTTCTCTTCGACGGTCAAGTCGCCGTAGAGCGAGAAGAGCTGCGACATGTAGCCGATCGAGCGCTTGATCGCGACGCGCTCGCGGCTGATGTCGAAGCCGGCGACACGGCCCTCACCAGCGCTCGGCGGCAACAGGCCGTTGAGCATCTTGATCGTGGTCGTCTTGCCGGCGCCGTTGGGCCCGAGGAAGCCGAAGACCTCGCCCGGCGCCACCGCGAAGCTGACCCCGTCGACCGCGACGAAGTCGCCGAATCTGCGGGTCAGGCCCCGGACCTCGACCGCGGGTCCACCGCTGCCGCCGGTCGTTCCGTTCACGCCGCCTCCCGCTCGGCTTCGGCAACGCGGGCCAGAAAGACGTCCTCGAGCGTCGGGGCGATCGGCGCGATCGTCGCGGCCGGGTGCCCGGCCGCGGCGAGGCGACGGCCGAGCTCCTCGGGCGTGCTCTCGGTCGCGACGGTGACGTGCAGGCGATCCCCGAAGAGGTGCGCACGGACGACGTCGGGCAAGGCCTCGACCGCGGGCCGCGCGGCGCGAGGGGCCGCGAGGCGGACTTCGAGCAGCCGGCCGGCGAAGGCGGCGGTCAGCGCGCGCGGCGTGTCGACCGCCAGCACGCGCCCCTGGTAGAGCAGCGCGACGCGATCGAAGCGCTCGGCCTCGTCGAGGTAAGCGGTCGAGACCACCGCCGTGACGCCGCGCGCGACCATCTCGTGGACGATCCGCCACAGGTCGCGCCGCGAGATCGGGTCGACCCCGAACGTCGGCTCGTCGAGCAGTAGCACCTTGGGCTCGTGGACCAGCGCACAGGAGAGACCGAGCTTCTGCTTCATCCCGCCGGAGAGGGCGCCGGCGAGCCGGCCGCGGAAGGGCCCGAGGTTCGAGAAGGCGAAGAGCCGCTCGAGCCGCGCGGCGCGCTCGTTCGCGGGGACCTCGAAGAGGTCGGCGTAGAACTCGAGGTTCTCGTCGACGGTCAGGTCGGTGTAGAGCCC
>CAZPZW010000258.1:0-3161 GCA_964591165.1 uncultured Thermoanaerobaculia bacterium
CCAGCAGCGCGTAGGAGGTGGGCACGTCCACCGTGTACGCGCCGTAGGACCAGGAGCCGTTGGCGTTCTGGATGCTCGCCAGCCAGTTGATGGCGTCGTTGACGGCCTGGTTCTGGTCGAGGCGCACGCCCGCCTGACACAGGGCGTACAGGGCCTCGCCGGTGGCGCCGGCGCTGGTGGAGCCGTAGCCGACCACCGGGTCCGCCCAGCCGGCGTTGCCGGCGATCTTGCGGCTCAGGATCACGCCGCCGACCGGGACGTAACCCGAGTTCGAGCCCTTCGCGAACGTGATCAGGTCCGGCGTCACGTTCCACTTGTTCACGGCGAACCACTCGCCGCAGCGGCCGAAGCCGGCCATCACTTCGTCGCAGATCAGCAAGATTCCGTGCCGGGAGAGGAGCTCCCGGAGGCCGGCGAGATAGCCCGGCGGCGGGATCAGGATGCCGTTGGTGCCGGTGACCGTCTCGACGATCATCGCGGCGATCGTCTGCGGCCCCTCGTAGTCGATCACCTCTTCGAGGTAGGTGAGGTTGTTGCGGCCGATCGCCACCGGGTCGTCGCCGAAGGAGTACTTGTAGGGCCACGGATCCATCACGCGGACGACGCCCGGCATCCCCGGCTCGTTGGCCCAGCGGCGGGGGTCGCCGGTGAGCTGCAGCGTGGCGTTGGTGCCGCCGTGGTAGCTGCGATAGCGCGACAGGATCTTCGGCCGGCCGGTGAACTGGCGCGCGATGCGGATCGCGTTCTCGTTCGCCTCGGCGCCGCCCAGGGTGTAGAAGAAGACGTCGAGGTCGCCCGGGCAGAGGTCGGCCAACCGCTTGGACAACCGTGCCCGGATCTCGGTGGCGGTGCCCGGGTGGACGTAGAGCAGCCGCTCGCAGGCCTGCTGCATCCGCTCGACCACCCGGGGGTGCGAGTGACCGATGTTGACGCTCATCAGCTGACTGTTGAAGTCGAGGATGCGGCGGCCATCGGCGGTGTAGACGTACACCCCCTCGGCGCGCACGATCGGCAGCGGATCGACCGCCCCGGTCGCCGACCAGGAGTAGAGCGAGTGCTTGCGGCAGAGCTCGACGATCTCGCGTCCGTCCATGGTCTCCTCAGCTCATCCAGGTGGCGTCGCGCTGCAGGGCCCACTTGCTGGTGATCTTCCGCTGGCGGGTCCAGAAGCGGTAGCCGTCCCAACCGGTCAGGTTGCCGTGGCCGAAGCAGGAGTCGTTCCAGCCGCCGAAGCCGAAAGGCTCGCGCGGCACCGGCACGCCGACGTTGACCCCGCACATGCCGGCCTCGGCCTCGGCCATCACCCGCCGGGCGACGTCGCCCGAGGTGGTGTAGACGGTCGAGGCGTTGCCGTAGGGATTGCCCTGCTCGATCGCGATCGCCTGCTCGAGCGTCGCGACGCGCACCACCGAGAGCACCGGGCCGAAGATCTCCTCGCGCGCCGCCGCCATCGCCGGCCGCACCCGGTCGAGGATGGTCGGGCCGACCCAGAAGCCGCCGTCGACGCCGCGCCGGCCGCGGCCGTCGACCAGGACTTCGGCCCCGGACGCGGCGGCCTCGCCGATGGCGCGCTCGATGCGCTCGCGGGCGGCGGCGGTGATGACCGGCCCCATGTCTTTCCCGAGCTCGAGCGCGGCGGCGCGCGCCGCGATCCGCTCGAGCAGCGGGTCGACCTCGCCGACCGCGACCAGCACCGCGGCCGCCATGCAGCGCTGGCCGGCGCAACCGGTGAAGGAGGCGACGACGTTCTCGACCGCCACTTCGGGGTCGGCGTCGGGCACCAGGATCAGGTGATTCTTGGCGCCGCCCAGGCAGAGGGCGCGCTTGCCGGCCGCCGAGGCGCGCGCGTAGACCGCGCGCGCCACGCGGGTCGAGCCGACGAAGCCGACGGCGAGGATCGCCGGGTGATCGCAGATCGCCTCGACGACCGGCGCCGCTCCCTGCACGAGCGAGAAGATGCCGGCGGGCAGACCCGCCTCCGCGAGGAGCTCGGCCAGCCGGAGCGTGGTCAACGGCACGCGCTCCGAGGGCTTGAGCAGGAAGGCGTTGCCGCCTACCAGCGCCTGCGGGATCATCCACATCGGCACCATCAGCGGGAAATTGAACGGCACGATCCCGGCGACCACGCCGAGCGGCTCGTAGGCCACCTCGCAGGTGACGCCGCGCGACACTTCGAGCTGATTGCCGGCGGCGAGGTTGGGCAGCGAGCAGCCGTACTCCAGGCACTCGATCGCCTTGTCGACCTCGGCCTCCCCCTCGGCGTAGAGCTTGCCGTTCTCGTGCGAGACCAGCCAGGAGAGCGCGACGCGGTCGCGCAGCAGCAGCTCGCGCAGCCGATAGAGCACCTGGGCGCGCTCGCGGATCGGCGTGGCGCGCCAGGCGGGGAAGGCGGCGCCCGCTGCCGCGACCGCCGCGGCGACGTCGGCCGGGCCCGACATCTGCACGCTCCCCATGGCCCGACCCCAGCGCGGGTTGACGACCTCCTGGCGGGGCGCCGCCGCGCCATCGGAAGGCCCAGCTTCGCGCCAGGCGCCGCCGATCCAGTTGCGAGCCTCGACGTCGGGAGTGAAGGCGTAGGAGCGGGCAGGGAAGGGGGGAAGCGTCATGCGTGGCCTTTCTCCGCGGAGCGGCAGTCCGCGCGGCGGATCGCTGGATTATCTCCCACCGCGGGGTGGTGCGCCGGGCGCCCGAGTGATGGATGATTCCCGCGGGGGCGCTCCGCCCTCGCGACGCTCCGAGGATCCGACATGCCCGACTTCCGATACGCCGACCTCTTTGCCCATGCCGCGAAGGACACCACCCGCTACCGCCGCCTGACCTCCGAGCACGTCGCGGTCGCCCGCTTCGACGGAGAGGAGATCGTCCGGGTCGCGCCCGAGGCGTTGACGCTGGTGGCGCGCGAGGCCTTCCGCGAGATCTCGTTCTTCTACCGCGAACGCCACCTGGCGCAGGTCGCGGCGATCCTCGACGATCCGGAGGCCTCGGACAACGACCGCGGCGTCGCGCTCACCCTGCTGCGCAACGCGGTGGTCGCCGCCGAGGGGAAGCTCCCGATGTGCCAGGACACCGGCACGGCGACGATCGTCGGCAAGAAGGGACAGCGGGTGTGGACCGGCGGGGGCGACGCCGAGCACCTGTCGCGCGGCGTCTACGAGACCTAC
>CAZPZW010000259.1:0-3148 GCA_964591165.1 uncultured Thermoanaerobaculia bacterium
CTCGAGCAGGAGTGGCCCAAGCAGCACGTGCGCAAGTTCTACCTCGAGTCGAACCTGGCGACCGACAAGAAGGCCTCGCAGGTCAACATCATGAAGACGCGGGGCAAGCGGGTGGTCGCCGAGGCGACCATTCCGCGCGCGGTGCTGGTCCAGAACATGCGGGTCGAGCCCGAGCAGCTGCACTACCACGCCGGGGTCGCCAACGTGGGCTCGATCCTCTCCGGCGCGAACAACAACGGCGCGCACTCGCCGAACGGCATCACCGCGATGTTCATCGCCACCGGGCAGGACGTCGCCAACGTCTCGGAGTCCTCGGCCGGCATCGTCTACACCGAGATCACTCCGGATCGCGACCTCTACATCTCGATCACCATCCCATCGCTGATCGTCGCGACCCACGGCGGCGGCACGGCGCTGCCGACGCAACGCGAGTGCCTCGAGATCCTCGGCTGCTGGGGGCGCGGGAGGGTCAGGAAGCTCGCCGAGATCGTCGCCGGCGTGGCTCTCGCCGGAGAGATCTCGCTCGCCTCCGCTATCTCGTCGCTCGACTGGGTGTCGAGCCACGAGAAGTACGGGCGCAACCGCTGAGCGGCGCGGCTCCGGCGGCGGCGATCAACCGCGCTCGGCGAGGGTGAGCATGCGGTCGAGCTCGGCGTGGAAGCCGTCGACGATCCGCTCGGGATCGGGGATCAGGCCATAGTCGGTGCCCACGCCCATGCGCACCGAACCGTTGTAGCTGAAGATCGACACTCCGAGTCCCAGCCCTCCGGCCTGCGGCACCCAGAAGAAAATGTCGCTGAGCGGCCGGCCGGCGAAGTAGAGCGTCGATCTCGGCCCGGGTACGTTGGTGAAGACCGCCGTCGCCTTGGCCTGGAAGATCTCCACGATCGTCCGGTGGACCACCTCGGGCAGCCGCCCGATCAACTGCAGGATCGAGTAGACCACCAGCGGCTCGGCGGAGCGTTTGAGCGGCGCCGCGCGACGCTGCATCGCTTCGAGGCGGCGCAGCGGATCGCCGATCCCGACCGGCAGCCCGAGAAAGACCAGCCCGAAGCGGTTCCCGAGCTGGCCCATCTCCTCGAGCGGTCGCAGGTTCACCGGCATGGCGGCGCGAAAGGCCAGCGACTCGGACGGCTCACCGTGGCGCGCGAGGTAGCGGCGGAGCCCACCCGCCATCGCGGTGTTGAGCACGTCGTTGACCGTGCCGCCCAGCTGCCTGCCGATCCGCCGCACGTCGTCGAGCGGGAACTTCTCCGTCCAGGCCACCCGCTTCTCGAGACCCAGCGTCCCCTTGAAGGGGGTCCGCGGGTCGCTCGGCCGACCGATCAGGCGCCCCAGCGCGCCCGTCGCGCCGACTCCCTTGAGCCAGGGATTGGCGCGCGCGAACGCCTCGACCGGCGCGAGCATCAGACGGAGCGTCTCCGGCATCACCGACTCGACGAGCGAGCGCGCCGCGGCCGCTCCCGCGCTCGCCGGATGCAGCAGGATCTCGAGGAACGGGTTGATCACGCTCGTCGAGGGGTCGGGCGCGGCGACGGTCGCCGGGCCGCGAGCCGTGAGATCGGTGAGCGCGAGGAGAACGAGCATCAGCGCGACGCCGTCCCCGATCGTGTGGTGCAGGCGGCCGAACATCACCGTGTCCCGGCCGTGGTAGCCCTGGATCAGACGAAACTCCCAGAGCGGATGTGCACGATCGAATTGGTGGTGCAGGTGACCAGCGATCGCCGCGGCGAGCTCACGGTCGCCTCCGGGCTCGGGAAGGCGCTCCTCGGTGAGATGGCGCCGCAGGTCGAACTCGGCATCCTCTACCCAGACCGGCTCGCCTTTGGCGCCGGCGGCCACCCGCTGCCGGAAGCGCGGCAGGGACGCCATGCGCTCGGCGAAGCGCGGCGCCGCCTCCTCCCAGCTCACCGCTCCGTCGAGCACCAGCACGCCGTGGATGTGCATCAGGTTCGCTGGCTGGTCCATGCGCAGCCAGGCGACGTCCACCGGCGCGAGCGGTGTGCCCCGTTCGCCCGCTCGCAGCGGGAGCGGTCGGGTGGCGAGCGGTGGAAGGCGGGTCACTGATCGGAGTCTACTGCGCCAAGGTGCGACCTGAGCCTGCGGTAGCATTCGGCGCTTGGACGCCTTGACCCTGATCGCCATGGCCGCCGTCACCCAGCTCGTGCCCGGCATCTCGCCGGATCTCCACGCCCGCTTCGCCCGGGTCGAGTGGACTCCGGCGCGAGTCGAAGCGCTCGCCCGCCGCATGCCGAAGGTCGAGACGCACCTGCACCTCGACGGCGCGGTCTCCCCCGAGACACTGTTCCGGCTCGCTCGCGAGTCTCGCGAATCGGCTGGCACCTCGCTCGGCGGGCTCACCCTCGAGGAGATCCGGCACCGGGTGGTGGTCGACGAACCGCGCGAGAGCCTGGCCGCGGTGCTCGCGGCCTTCGGCGACGTCCTGCCCCTCCTCCAGCGCCCCGAAGCGGTGGAGCTCGCCGCCTATGAGCTCGTACGCGCCGCCGCCGGAGACGGGACACGGTACGTCGAGGTGCGCTTCGCGCCGGCGCTCCATGTCGCAGCTGGACTCGACCAGGAGGCGGTGCTCCGCTCCGCGCTCGCCGGCCTCGAGCGGGGAGACAGGGATTTCGGCGTCGCGAGCGCGGTCATCGTCTGCCTGATCCGGCCGCCGGCCTACGTCAGCTTCGCGGCGAACCGGGCCATGCTCGACCTGGCGCTCGCCCATCGCGGCCGCGGCGTCGTCGCGATCGATCTCGCCGGCGACGAGGCCGCCGCACCGCTCTCCGACTACGCCGGGCTCTTCCGTCGGGCGAAGGAGGGCGGGCTCCATCTCACGGCCCACGCCGGAGAGACCGCGACCTCCGGCGATCTCGCGACCGCGCTCGCGCTCGGCATCGAGCGCCTCGGGCACGGCGTCGAGCTCGCGCGGCAACCGGAGCTGCTGGCCGAGGTGATCCGGCGCGGTGTCGCGATCGAGGTCAATCTCACGTCCAACTTGCGGACCGGCGAGGTGCCGAATCCCGCCGCGCACCCAGTGAAGGGCTGGTTTCGGGCGGGCGCCCGGATCGCGCTCTCGACCGACGACCCGGCAATCTTCGGCATCGACCTGCCGGGCGAGTACCTGCTCCTCCACCGCGAGCTCGGC
>CAZPZW010000260.1:0-3130 GCA_964591165.1 uncultured Thermoanaerobaculia bacterium
GCGAACTGCGCGTGGCCGGCAACGTGGCCGTACGGCAGGAAGTGCAGCCCGACGTCGTCCGCGCCCAGGCCGACCGTCGCCTGCGCGTAGTCGAGCGCGTGCACCATGGTGCGCTGCGCGAGTCGCACCCCCTTCGGCCGTCCGGTGGTGCCGCTGGTGAAGAGCAGGAGGAACGGGTCCTCCTCTCCGGCTTGCCCGGCGAGCACGGCGAGCTCGCCGAGCGAGAGGCCCGGCGCGCGCTCGCCGGTCACCTCGGCCACCGGCAGCGCGCGCACTCCCGCGGGGAGGCTCGTGGCCGGCAGCGCCTCGGTCGCCACGACCACCGCGAGCCCGGCGGCGGCTAGCTCCGCCGCAGCCGGCGCCAGCTTCTCCCAGGCGTCGCGCCCGGAGACGAAGACCACCCGGGGGCGCACCCGCCGCGCGATCGCCGCCGCCGGCTCCGCCGCCAGGTTGGCGAAGAGGGCTGCCGGCTCGGCGCGCAGAATCTGCGCGCCGAGCGCCATCATCTGCCACTCGGGCGAGTTCGCCGCGAGCAGGAGGACGCGGTCGCCAGCGGCGACGCCGGCAGCGCGCAGGAAGGCGACGGTGCGGCCCACTCCCGCCGCGAACTGGGCGAACGTCAGCGTGCGGGGAGTCTCCCCCTCGATTCCCGGCGCGCCCAGGGGACCGACGCGGCGCAAGAAGATCCGCTCCGGCGCCCGGCGGGCCGTGGCGATCAGGAGGCGCGGCAGCGTGCGCTCGGGGAAACGGTCGGGAGTGGGGCGTCGGGGCATGCGGAGGTTGCGCCGTGACGAAGCTTACTCCCCGTGCCTCGGAAAGCCTCCGGGAGTGAACCTGGAGGGGCGCGCTGCGTATATGGTTCACGGCACGCCGCGCTGCAGTCTCCGCACTCGATCGCCCGGCCCTACCGGCCGGGCGACGCTGCCTACGATGGAGGCACCGATGACGCTCCGCCCAGCCCGCGCAGAACTCCTCTTCGCCCTCCCGCTCGCTCTCGCCTTGGCGGCCCCGGCTGTTCGGGCCTCCGAGGCGCCGGCCGGCAAGATCCCGATCACCACGGCCTCGGCCGACGCCCGCGCCGCCTACCTCGCCGGGCGCGACCTCACCGAGCGGCTGCGCGGCCAGGAGGCGCGCGCCCACTTCGAGAAGGCGGTCGCCACCGATCCGGGCTTCGCGGTCGCTTGGCTCGGTCTCGCCAACACGCAGGCGAGCGCCCAGGAGTTCTTCGCCAAGCTCGAGCAGGCCGTGGCGCTCGCCGGCCAGGTCTCCGCAGGCGAACGCCTGATGATCCTGGGCGCCGACGCCGGCGGCAAGGGGGACACGGCGAGCCAGATCGAGCATTACGAGGAGCTGGTGCAGAAGTACCCGCAGGACGAGCGCGCCCTGGTGTTGCTCGGCAACGTGCACTTCGGAACTCAGGCCTACCGCGAGGCGATCGCCCTCTACGAGCGCGCCGCCCAGATCGCTCCCGGCTTCTCGCAGATCTACAACCAGCTGGGTTACAGCTACCGCTTCCTCGGCGAGATGGGCAAGGCCGAAGCGGCGTTCAAGAAGTACACCGAAGTGCTGCCCGACGATCCCAACCCGTGGGACTCCTACGCCGAGCTGCTCCTCAAGCTCGGGCGGTTCGAGGAGTCGATCGCGATGTACCGCAGGGCGCTCGCGGTGCGCTCCGACTTCGTCAACTCGCGCTATGGCATCGCCACCTGCCTCGACCTGCAGGGCAAGGGCGCCAAGGCCAGGAAGGAGCTCGACCGGGCGCTCGTCGAGGCGGCCGACGATGGGCAGCGTCGCGCGGCGCTCTTCGCCAAGACGGTCTCCTACGCCTTCGAGGGGGACTTCAAGGCCGCGCAGGCCGAGATGGGACGGCAGCTCGCGCTCGCCGAGCAGACCCGCGACGCGCTCGGCATGGCCGGGGACCTCGTGGCGATGGGCGACATCGCGCTCGCGGCGGGCGACGTCGCGGCGGCCGAGGGGCACTACCAGAAGGCGATCGACACGGTCGAGTCGGCGCCGAACGTGGCTGCCGCCAACAAGCAGAACCAGCGCCGCTTCGCGATCTACAACCGCGCCAAGGTGGCGCTCGCGAAGGGGGATCTCGCGGCGGCGAAGCAGGAGTCGGAAGCGCTCGCCAAGGCGGTCGCCGACTCCGGCAATCCTTTCCAGCGGCGTCTGGCACACGAGATCGCCGGCCGCGTGGCGCTCGCCGGCAAGCAGTGGGACACCGCGATCAGCGAGCTCCAGGCGGCGAACCAGTTGAACCCGTTCAACCGCTACCGCCTCTCCGAGGCCTACGCCGGCAAGGGGGACACCGCCAGGGCCAAGGAGCTCGCGGACGGCGCCTTCAACGACAACACGCTCACCAACCTCCAGTTCGCCCTGGTGCGCCAGAAGATGAAAGCGGCGAAGGCCGGTTGAGCCGGAGAGGGTCCCGGCGCCGGTCTCTCGGCCTTACGGATGGCGGTAGAAGATCTTGCCGACGATCTTCCAGCCGTCCGGGAACTTGTAGAGGCTGAGGTAGTCGGTGAAGACGAGCTTGCCGTCGCGGCTGAGCTCGACCTTGGCGACCGCCGCGCTGCCGGTGACCTCGACCGACGGGAAGACCGCGGAGGTCGTGCGCTGCCCGTTGGTGGGCGCCGGCTCCTTGACGTTCTGCGCTTCGATCCGCTCGATCCACTTGGCGATCGGCAGCTTCTCGAGCTTGCCGTCCTTCAAGATCAGCATCTCGAAGTCGGGGTGGAACCCCTGTCGGATCGCCACCGGGTCGCGGAAGTTGTGGATGCCGTCGACGTAGGCCGCGGTCACCACGTCGACCACCGCCTGCTGCTCGGCGGAGAACGTCGCGCCCGCCGCTGGCGCCACCCCCGCGAGCGCCGCGACGAACAGACCGCCTGCCAGCGTCCAACGAAGTTGCGAATTGCGCATGTCGAACCTCCGGCACGATCCTAACTGCAAGGCGCGCTCGGTGCGGCGAAGTGAACCGCGTCGAGGCCTCGGTTCCTCGGCAGCCGTCGTTCGCTCCGGCCAAGCGGATCTCCCTGCGCCGCGACTTCTGATTCCTTGGTAGCCGTCGCACCCCCGCCCGCGGCCGTCGGGTGAAGGCTCCGTCGCGCTCGGGCTCGCAACGCTT
>CAZPZW010000261.1:0-3081 GCA_964591165.1 uncultured Thermoanaerobaculia bacterium
GTACGTCGAGCAGGCCGACCGAGCGCAACGCCGCAGACATGGGCAGATGCGACGCCGCAGTAGGAAGCTGGTGAGAAGGTCGGGCTAGAGCTTTGCGGCGACGCGCTCCGCGAGGTGGCGCCCGATGGCGAGCGACGCGGTCGCCGCGGGCGACGGCGCGTTGAGCACGTGCAGCATCCGCTCGTCCTCGGCGAACGCGAAGTCGTCCACCAGCTTGCCGTCGCGTCCGAGCGCCTGCGCGCGCACGCCACAGCCGGCGCGGCGGACGTCGCCAGCGGTGAGCTCGGGCACCAAGCGGCGCAGCGAGGCGACGAAGCGCCGGGTGCTGAAGGCACGCCGGTACTCGTCCCAGCCGACCGCGAGGTAGCGCGGCGCCATCCGCCAGAAACCGGGAAAGGCGAGCGTCGTCGCGGTGTCGCGCGGCGAGAAGGCGAGTCGCGCGTAGCCCGCGCGCTTCCAGGCGAGGACGGCGTTGGGGCCCGCCTCCACCGCGCCGTCGACCCGGCGGGTGAAGTGGACGCCGAGGAACGGGAGCTCCGGATCGGGCACCGGGTAGATGAGGTTCCGCACCAACCGGCGCGCCGTGGGTACGAGCTCGTAATAGTCGCCGCGGAAGGGGACGATCGCGACGTCCGGCGAGAGCCCCGCCAGACGCGCCACACGATCGCTCTCGAGACCGGCGCAGGCGACCAGCGCCGCGGCGACCACCCGATCGTTCTCCGCCGCGAGCTCCACTTCGCCCGGCCGTCGTCGGATGCGCTCGACCGTCGCGCCCCGGCGAACTGCACCTCCCGCCGCCACGACCTCCGCCGCGAGCGCCTCGGCGAGCGCCGGGTAGTCGACGATGCCGGTCTGGGGAATGCGCAGTCCGGCGACGCCGGCGGCTGCCGGCTCGTAGGCTGCGACTCCCGCGGCGTCGAGCCGTTCGAGGCCGGCGAGCCCGTTGGCGATTCCCCGCCGCTCGAGCTCGTCGAGGCGGGGCAGCTCGCTCTCCTCGACCGCCACCACCAGCTTGCCGCAGCGCTCGTGCGCTATGCCGCGCTCCGCGGCGTAGCCGTAGAGCGTCTCCCGTCCCTCGGCGCAGAGCCGCGCTTTGAGCGAACCCGGCTTGTAGTAGAGCCCCGAGTGGACGACGCCGCTGTTGTGCCCGGTCTGGTGCGCCGCGAGACGCGGCTCGGCCTCGAGCAGCACGACGCGCAGCCGCCGCTCGACTGCGAGCGAGCGCGCCGTGGCCAGTCCCACGATGCCGCCGCCGACCACCGCCACGTCGTAAGTCGCCATTGGTGAATCCTGGCACAGGGTGCAGAATGGAGTGGGTCACAGACGGCGGGCGCCGCGTCGAGTCGAATAGCGGCTCCGCGCATCACCCGGCGCCGCGACGCGCCCGCGACGGAAAAGGAGCCCATCATGTGGAAGCGCGACAACGACGCCGCCGTTCTCCCCCCGGTCACCTCCCCGCCGACGGCCGCGCCGGCGAGCAGCGCCCGCGCCGAGCCGGAACCGGCACCCTATCGCGCCGTCGAGTCGTCCGGCAGCCGGGCGGTGATCGGTCCTTCGATCGATCTCACCGGGAATCTGGTGGGGAGCGAAGACCTCTACGTCGAAGGACGCATCCAGGGCAAAGTGGATCTCGCCCAGAACGCCCTCACCGTCGGCCCGAAGGGGAGGGTGTCGGCGGAAGTGCACGCCCGGGTGGTGCACGTCGAGGGTGAGGTCGACGGCAATCTGCGCGGCGAGGAGTTGATCGTGCTGCGCAAGAGCGCGCGGGTGCGCGGCGATCTCACCGCGCCGCGGGTGGTGATCGAGGACGGCGCGCGCTTCAAGGGGACGATCGACATGGAGCCGAAGAAGCCGGCCAACGTCTCCCCCGCCGGACCGCGCGTCGTCGAGACGCCGCTGGTCGCGCCGGCGACGCCGGCCGCGGCGCAGCGCACGTGAGCTGGCTCCGGCGGGCGCAGGAGGAGCCGCCGACGGCGGCTGTCCCGCCCCCGCCGCCAGCGGGCCCGGAGCTCGCCGAGCATCCGGCGCCCGGCCTGAAGTCGGCGCTCGCCGCGCTCCCCCACCCGGGCGCCTCGATCCTCGACCTGGGGCCGGCGCTCGCCGCCAACGTCGAATTCTTCTGCCGGCTCGGCGCCCGGCTGAGCATCGCCGATCTGGCGGGGGCGCTCGCGGAAGGGGCGCTCCCGGCGACGCCGGCGCGTTGGCGGGAGCTCCTCCCCGAGCTGCTGCCGTTCAAGGACGAAGTGCGCTTCGATCTGGTGCTCGCCTGGGATCTCGCCAACTACGCCGGCCGGGAGCGTTGGCCGTGGGTCGCCGCCGAGCTCACGCCGCATCTCGCGGCAGGCGGCGCGATCCACCTGCTGGCCCAGGTCGGCCACGAGATGCCGGCCTCCCCGGCGCGGTACCGCATCGTCGAGCCGGGGACGATCAGCGAGGAGCCGCGCTCGGCAACGCGCATCGCAACCCCCCGCTTCTCGCATGCCGAGATCGAGAAGCTCCACCCCGGCCTGGTCGCCCCGCGGAGCTTCCTCGGTCGCCATGGCGTCCAGGAGTTCCTCCTCGAGCCGGCGGCCGCCCACAACCTCCCGCCGAGAGCCGTCGCCAAGCCGCGCGTGCGGACGCGCTGACGCGCCCGTCGCTCCGCGCGTGGGCGGTGCCGCGTCGCCGTCGGCGCGGAGGCTCGCGGTGCTCGGCGCTTCGGGTCACCCGATCCGTGAAAAGCTATGCGCTGCGACATGACACACCCTCTTGCTGAGACTCTCCGCGTCCAGAACCACGATTAGCTCTGCCAGACCCGAAACTCAGAGGAGAAGGACGATGAACGACGAATCCAAGTGCCCGATTCACGGCGCCGCAGGCCGTGCCCCTGCCGGCCGAGGCACCTCGAACCGCGACTGGTGGCCCAACCAGCTCGACCTGGGCATCCTGCACCAGCACTGCGCGAAGTCCAGCCCGATGGGCAAGGGCTTCGACTATGCAAAGGAGTTCGCGAGCCTCGATCTCGCCGCGGTGAAGAAAGACCTCCACGCGCTGATGACCGACTCCCAGGACTGGTGGCCGGCCGACTGGGGGCACTATGGC
>CAZPZW010000262.1:0-3044 GCA_964591165.1 uncultured Thermoanaerobaculia bacterium
GGTCGAGAGCTATCGCCTGCGCATCGCCGACATCGCGGCGCTCGCCGAGCGCGAAGCGAAGGCGCAGGAGTTCGAGCGCCGTTTCAAGGAGAAGGTCCAGGCCAAGGACTGGTACGCGGCCCGCGAGGTGGTGCTCGAGTTCGAGCGCATCCTGCCCGACAACCCGCGCGGCGCACAGCTCTACAACGAAGTCAGCCGCTACGAGGAGGTCCACCGGCGTCAGCAGGGCATCGAGCAGGGAGTCCGGCAGCTCGAGACCTTCCTCGCCGAGCGCAAGCGCCCCGAAGCCGAGCTCGCCTTCCGGATCCTCCTCCAGATGGACCCCGAACACCCGCGGCGGGGCGAGTTCGAGAGCCGGATCGCCAACCTCGCGCGCTGATCGCTGGCGGCGGAATCGCCTTGCCCGCTCCGTTGGCGCCGCCGTAGACTCCGCCGATCGTGACCACCCCGAAGGAACGTCTGCTCCGCTACGCCTTCATGAAGCTGGCGCGCGAGTTCGACGCGCGTTTCGAGTCGATGCTGCTCACCGGACGGATCTCGAAGTGGTATTCCGCGATCGGCAACGAGGGGATCACCGTGCCGGCCGGCCTCGCGCTCGAACCGGGGGACGTCCTCTGCTCGCTGCACCGGGATGTCGGGGCCATCCTCGCTTACTACTTCGATCCGGCGCGTGCCTTCCCGGGCTTCGGCTTCGGCGCTCCCGATGCTCGTCGGCCGGAGCCCGAGGAGCTCTTCTACCGCCTGGCCTGCCAGGTCTTGGGCCGGCACGACGGCTTCTCGCGGGGCATCGAGCGCTCCTACCACTACGGCTACTTCGACGACGAGGCCGGGCTCGCCCACGTCGGCATGATCAGCCACCTGGGGGCGATGATCCCGGTCGCCGCCGGCTGCGCCTTCGCCTTGAAGAAGAACGGCAGCGACCGGGTGGCGATCAACTTCATCGGCGAGGGCGGGACCTCGACCGGCGACTTCCACGAGGGGCTCAACCTGGCCGCGGTCTGGAAACTGCCCCTGGTCCTCGTGATCGAGAACAACCGCTACGCCTTCTCGACCCCGGCGCGTCACCAGTACGCCTGCCTGCAGCTCTCGGATCGCGGACCGGGCTACGGCATTCCTGCGCTGACGGTCAACGGCAACGACCCCGACGAGGTGGCCGAGGCGCTCGCCCGCGCCATCGCGCGCGCCCGGGCCGGCGCCGGACCGACGCTGCTCGAGGCGGTGGTCGGTCGATTGCGCGGTCATGCCGAGGGCGACGGCTCGATGAAAGTCGTGCCGGCCGAGGAGCTCGAGCTCTACCGCAGCCAGGACGCCGTCCCGGCCTACGCGCGCCGGCTCGCGGTCGACGGGCTGCTCGACCCGGAGACCTCGGCGCGGCTCGATCGCCGGGTGGCCGAGCTGGTCGAGACGGCGATCGAGCGCGCGCTCGCCGCGCCGCTGCCCGAGGAGGCGACCGCGCTCCGGCCGGTCTTCGCGCGCCCCGAGCAGCGGGTGATGCCGATCCTGGTCGCGCAGCCGCCGCCCCCGGTAGGGGAGATCGATCCCGAGGAGGACGCGACCGTGCTGGTCAGTGGCCCCGTCCTGCAGGCGATGGAGGACGCCGACGAGCCGGCGGCCATGGCGGCCTTCACCGGCGCCGCGACGACGCCGCGGGCAGCGGGCGAAGTGACCTATCTCGACGCCATCCACCAGGCGTTGCGCGAAGAGATGGAGCGCGACCCGGAGGTCGTTCTGCTGGGCCAGGACATCGGCGCTTTCGAAGGGGCCTTCCGGGTCACCAAGGGGTTCCACGCCCATTGGCCCGACCGGGTGCTCGACACGCCGATCTCCGAGTCGGGCACGCTCGGACTCGCCGCCGGCGCCGCTCTCCTCGGTTACGTGCCGGTGGTCGAGCTGCAGTTCGCCGACTTCGTCACCTGCGGCTTCAACCAGATCGCCAACGTGATCGCCAAGCTCTTCTACCGCTTCGAGCGCCCCTGCCCGGTGGTGATCCGCCTCCCCTCGGGGGGCGGGGTCGGCGCCGGGGCGTTCCACTCGCAGAACCCCGAAGCCTGGTTCGCGCACATCGCGGGCCTCAAAGTGCTCTGCCCGGCGACGCCGACCGACGCCAAGGGGCTGTTGAAGGCGGCGATCCGCGACGCCAACCCGATCCTCTTCTGCGAGCACAAGTTCCTCTATCGGCGGGTGAAGGAGATCCTGCCCCCGGGCGACTACACGACGCCGATCGGGAGGGCGCGCGTTGCGCGCGAAGGCGCCCAGCTCACTTTCGTCGCCTACGGCGCCTCGGTCTGGACGGCGCTCGAGGCGGCGACGGATCTCGCCAGCGAAGGCGTCGAGGCCGAGGTGATCGATCTGCGGACCCTGGTGCCGTTCGACGAGGCGACGGTGCTCGCCAGCGTCGAGAAGACCAACCGCGTGGTGGTGGTGCACGAGGCGCAGACCACCGGCGGCTTCGGCGGCGAGATCGCGGCGCGCATCGCCGACCAGGGTTTTCCTTTCCTCGACGCCCCGGTCAAGCGGGTCGGCTACCCCGACCGCCCCAGCCCCTACGCCCGCGCCCTCGAGCAGGCCCTGCTGCCCGACAAAGCCAAGCTCCTCGCCGCCGCACGCGAGGTGCTGGCGTTCTAGGAGTTTGTTCAGTCCGCCCTTCTCGCCCCCCTTCGGGGAGGGCTTGCATGCCTCTTCGGGTGGGCTAGGCGAGCGGCGTGGGGCTCATCTTCCTTCATCCATCAAGAAGGAGGTGTCCCATGGGCGCATTCTCGGGACAAGTGGTTGCCCTAGAAGCAGCCAAGAAACTCGCTCTGCACGGCAAGCGAGTATTGTCGTCGTGCTTGGGTGGAGGCTGCGTTTGGCGTCAGATTCAGCGTGACCCGGCGATTCATTTCCGGGGGCCCGCTAGCAGCCTCGGCTGGAAGATTCTGGTCTTGGTTTGCATCTGGGTGCCGCAGTTCGCTGCGGCGCATTCCGACCTGGCGCTGGGGGGAAGCTACGCGTGCCTCGGGCACTCCGCTGGGCGTCGGCTAGCGAGGCTCGCCCATTCGCTCGAG
>CAZPZW010000263.1:0-3042 GCA_964591165.1 uncultured Thermoanaerobaculia bacterium
CGCCTGGCGCACTTCGCCGCGGTCCGCGACGCGCCGTTCGTCGCCCAGCTCGCGCTCGACAGTCAGGAGTACGACCGCTGGGCGCGGGCGATCGCCGGCGGCGACTGGCTGGGCGGCGAGCCCTTCTTCCAGGCGCCGCTCTACCCGTACCTGGTGGCGCTGGTCTATCGCTTCCTCGCCGCCGCGCCGGCCGCGGTCTACCTGCTGCAGATCGCCTTCGCGCTCGCCGGCTGCTGGGCGCTGATCCGGGCCGGCTCGCGGCTCGGCGGAGCGCGCCTGGGGCTTGCGGCCGGAGCGCTCTTCGCGCTCTATCAGCCGTTCTGGTTCTACGACGTGCAGCTCCTCAAGGAGAGCCTGGCGGTCACCCTCGCCGCGGCCCTGCTCGCGCTGCTCCTCTCCGCCCGCGCCGAGGAGCGGGGCGCGGCCTGGCTCGCCGCGGGCCTGGTCGCCGGGCTGCTCGCGCTGCTGCGCGAGAACTTCCTCCTGGTGCTCCCGTTCCTGGCGCCGCTCGCCTGGCGGCGCGGCGAGTCGGCGGCGCGGGGTGCGCGGCGACTCGCCCTGCTGCTCGCCGGCTGCGCCCTGCCGCTCGCACCGGTCGTGGCGCGCAACGCGGCGCTGGGCGGCGGCTTCCTGCCCACGACCTCGCAGGGCGGGGTCAACTTCTACATCGGCAACCATGCCGGCGCCGACGGCACGTATCGACCGCTGGTCGTCGGCAAGCAGATTCCGGCTTACGAGCGCGCCGAAGCGCGCCGACTGGCCGAGCAGGCGAGCGGACGCGCGCTCTCGGCTGGGGAGGTGTCGCGCTACTGGCTGGGGCGCTCGCTAGCCTGGGTGCGCGCCGAGCCGGGCGCCTGGGTGGCGCTCCAGGGGCGGAAGCTCGCGCTCTACTGGAGCTGGTACGAGTGGCCCGACGCAGTCGACTACTACTGGATGAAGCAGCGCTCGGCGCCGCTCGGCCTGCCAGGCCTGGAGTTCGGCGCCGTGGCGCTCTTCGCGTTGTGGGGGCTCTTCCTCGAGCGCCGACAGCTCGCGCTCTGGGCCCCGGTGCTCCTCTTCGAGCTCGGCTGGATGCTCTCCGTGGTCGTTTTCTTCCTCTTCGCGCGCTACCGCCTGCCGGCGCTCCCCGGGCTCCTGCTGCTCGCCGCCGTGCCGGTGGTCGCGGCGGTCGAGCACTGGCGTTGCGGCGCGCGGCGCGCCGCGCTCGCGACGGCACTGGCGATCGCGCTCGCGGTGGCCGCACCCCATCTCGCCGGCTTCCGGCCGCGCAGCGACTTGGTCGAGTTCAATCTCGGCCGGCTGGCCACCGAGCGCGGCGACCGGAGCGCGGCGGCGCTGCACTATCGCGCCGCGCTCGCCGCCGATCCTCGCCACTTCTCGGCGACCCTCGAGCTCGGCAACCTGGCGGCCCGCGACGGAGCCTACGAGCTGGCGCGCGATCTCTTCCGCCGCGCGGTCGAGCTGGCTCCCGACTCCGACGACGCACACGCCAACCTGGGTGGCGCGCTGCTCGCGCTCGGCGATCCCGACGGCGCGCGACGCGAGCTCGCGCGCGCCCTCGAGCTCAACCCCGAGAACCGCTTCGCGCTGCACAATCGGCGGTTGCTCCCGCCGGGCAGCGCGTCACCGTAGCCTGCTAGGGGAGACGGGGTGGATACCAGCCCTGCTCCCAAGCCCGGGCGCGATAGTAGGCGAGCTGGTCGCGCAGCAGGCGGGTGAAGATCCGGTCGAGCTCGCCCACCTCCTGCGGCCGCGCGGTGAGCAGATTGACGCGCTCGCCCGGGTCGGAAGCGAGATCGAACAGGGCGCGCTCCTGACGATCCCAGTTGACCAGGTATTTGCGCTGCCCCACGAGCAGCGCGTCCTCCTGGGTCATCCCCTGGATGGTGAAGAGCAGGGGCCGATCGGCCGCCGCGTAGTCCGGGGCGAGGATGTCCGAGCGTCCCTGGAAGTTGCCGTGCGGCGGCAGGCCCTGCCAACGCGCGATCGCGGGCAGCGCGTCGAGCACGGAGACCGGCTCGAGAATGCGCCGGGGCGGCTCGCCCGGCAGGCGCAGGAACATGGCGGTCCGCACCTGCTCCTCGAGGAGCATCGTGCCGTGGGTCGGCACGCCGTGCTCGTAGAACGCCTCGCCGTGGTCCGAGACGACGAGCAGCACGGTGTTCTCCCAGACCCCGGCGGCCCGCAGCTCCTCGACCAGGCGGGCCACCTGCGTGTCGACGTAGGCGAGGGCGTTGTAGAAGCGGTTCTCCATCACGGCGATGCGCTCGCGGGGGTAGGAGAGATAGGTGGTCGGGAAGTCGATCGCCGCGGGCTGATAGGGCTCGGGCGCCCCGGGTGGCACCATGTAGGGGTAGTGCGTCGCCTGGAAGTTGAGATACGCCGCGAACGGCTCATCCGGAGCTTCGGCGAGCCAGTCCGCGAAGGCGGCGATCGGCGTCGGCTCGAAGACTTTCGACTCCGGGCCGTCGCCGCGTCGTGGCGCCGCTGGCCAATCGGGGGAGTGGCGAAAGACCCCGAGCGCCGGCGTCTCGAGGAAGGCGATCATGTTGCCCCAGCGCTCGTTCTGGCAGGAAAAGACGGCAGTGCGATAGCCGAGCGGCGCGAGCAGGTCCCAGAGCAGGGTCCGCGGGTAGGAGAGGTCGGTGAAGTAGTCGTGGCCGGCGAACTTGCGCGGATGGAGCGAGGCGAGGATCGAAGTCTGCGCGTAGTCGGAATGCGTCGCGCTGGCGTAGGCGCGATCGAAGAGGATCGACTCGCGCGCCAGCGCCAGGAGGTTCGGCGTCGCCGTCGGGCGGGCGAGCGGCCCGAAGAGGCGGCTCCAGGGGATCGACTCGAGCATCAGCACGAGGACGTTCGCGCGGCGGAGCTCGGCCGGCGCGGCGTATCGCGCGATGCGCGCGTGGCGCGCCGGATCGGGCACGAAGGCGCGCGCCAGGTCCCCCACCGCCGAGCGCCCCTGCAGCCGGCGCGCGACCCAGCTCGTCTCGGGCAACAGCGTGCCCGCGGCGTAGCGCGCGTAGGGGTAGCGCCAGCAGGTGA
>CAZPZW010000264.1:0-3035 GCA_964591165.1 uncultured Thermoanaerobaculia bacterium
CGGCGCAGGCGTCCTCCTGGTCGAGGTAGAGCGCCTGCCGGATCAGGCTGCCGGAGCGCCTGGCCCTGCGCGATCCGATCTCAACATCTGCAGAACCAAACTGTGACGCCGGGTCGCCAGGGAGCATCAACGAGAGCTGCGGGGTCGCGGACCTCCAAGCGGTACTTCCAGCCATGGGGCCCCTCCGCTCCGCTGGCGGGCAGCGGAGACCAGAGAGGGACGCAGCCCCCGAGGCGGCGCCCTTGCGAGCTCCTCCGGGGACAACGTACGGGAACCGGAGGCAAGCTCGCGATCATGCGACCTGCCTCAGCGCCGCGACTTCCCGCAGCCAGGAAACCAGGGTGTTCGAATCTCCAGGGGTGTTCGAACTCGGAGGGAGTGGGTCCACCACTTCCTCTTCTCACCGGGTTTCGACGGCTCCCGCGGCCCGGCCCGTTGCCTCCCCGGCCACGACGAGGCGCAGCGGCGTCCCCCACGGATCGCGCGTGCGCAGCGCGCCGCCGGCGGGCTCGGCGACGAAACCGGCCTGCGCGAGGCTCTCGGCCGCGGCCTGCAGCGAGGCGGCGTCGGGCAGCGCCAGACTCCACTCGAGGAGCTGCGCCTGGTCGCCGGCGGCGGGCCTGGCGCCCGCGCCGGCCCAGACGTTGGTGCCGAGATGGTGGTGGTAGCCCCCGGCCGAGAGGAAGAGCGCTCCGGGGTAGCTCCAGCCGACGCGGTCGAGCCCGATCGCCTCCGAGTAGAAGCGCGAGGCGAGGTCGAGATCGCCGACGTGGAGGTGGACGTGCCCCATCGTCGTCCCCTCCGGCATACCCTCCCAGGCCCCGCCCCCGCCCGCCGCCACCACCGCCGCGACGTCGACCGGATCGGTGGCCATCCGGAGCTCCCGTCCGACGCGGCGCCAGCTCTCGCGCGGCCGGTCGGCGTAGACCTCGATGCCGAGGCCGTCCGGATCGGCGAGATAGAACGCCTCGCTGACCAGATGGTCGCCCGCGCCGGCGTAGATGCCGCGGTCGGCGAGATGTTGGACGAAGCGGCCCAGAGCCGGCCGGCCCGGCAGCAGGATCGCGAAGTGGAAGAGCCCCAGCCGGCCGCGCCCGGCGGAGCGGGCGCCGGGCCGCTCGCGCAGCTCGACCAGCGGCCGGGTGCCCGCCCCGAGCCGGGCGACACCGGAGTCCCGCCCGAGCTCGGCGAGGCCGAGGGTCGAGCGGTAGAACTCGAGCGAGCGCTCGAGGTCGGCGACCTGGAGCGTGACGGCCCCGACCGACGTCGCGGCCGGCAGGCGGAAGCCGCTCGGCGCCTCGCCGTAGCTGCCGGGCGTCGCCGGTTCGCTGGCCGGCTCCGTGCCGAAAATGCCGCGGGTCGTCACGCTCATGGTCGTCTCCTCGTCGAATCGCTCGGGTGGCTGGCTGGGCCGGAGGATCAGGACTGTACTCCGGCCTGCGTGATCGAGCGGAAACCGAGCTGCCCTGGCTGCCGAGGCCGGCGCACCCGTGCTTCGAGCGCGAGCGGCCCGGCGCCGAAGGCGGTGAAGGCGAGCAGCCCGCCGGCGATCGCCAGGTTCTTGTAGACGTGGATCCACTGCATCTGTGCCGCCACGCCTTCGAGCCCCACCGGGTTGTGGAAGAACCCGGTCGTGGGCACCAGGAAGATCGCCAGCGCCAGAGCCGCCCAGCGCGTACCGATGCCCAGCGCGATCGCCAGACCGCCGAGCAGCTCGAGCAGCGCGGCGAAGAGCGCGCCGAGCTCCGGCGCGGGCAGCCCCTTCGAGGCGATGTAGGCGGCGGTGCCGTCGAGCCCGCCGAGCTTGCCCCAGCCGCCGTGGACGAAGATCGCGGCGACCGCGAGGCGGGCGACGAGCGATCCGTACTTCTCGAGTTTGCCGTTCATGTCCATGCTCCTTCTTCGTGGCGTTCGCCGTTTTCGGATGGCTCAGGCCGCGGCGGTCGCGTCCTGGCGGACCGCCTCGACTTCGAGCTCGATCTCGACCCTGTCGCCGACCATCACGCCGCCGGCCTCGAGCGCCTGGTTCCAGGTCAGGCCGAAGTCCTTGCGGTCGATCGCGGTGCGCGCGCCGAACCCGGCGCGGACGTTGCCCCACGGGTCCTTGGTCTGGCCGGCGCTCTCGACGTCGAGCACCACCTCGCGCGTCGTGCCGCGGATCGTGAGATCGCCGACGAGGGCGAACCGGTCGCCGCCCTTGGCCTCGACTCGCCGACCGTGGAAGGTGAGCTCCGGGAAGCTCGCGACGTCGAAGAAGTCGGCCGACTTCAGGTGCGCGTCGCGGTCGGCGACGCCGGTGTCGATCGAGGTGGCGTCGATCGTGACGTCCACGGTGGCCTTCGCGAAGTCTCCGTCCGGCACCGTGAGCGCGCCGCTCCAGCGGCTGAACTGCCCGCGCACCCTGGCGATCACCAGGTGCCGCACGGAGAAGTGGATGCCCGAGTGGGCGCTGTCGATCTGCCAGGTCTGGGTGGTCATGGTCGTCTCTCCTTGTCGTGTGCGCCCGTCCTCGGGCTCGTATCAGGAGAGAGCAGGGACCGTGCCATACTTGACTAGTCAATCAAATCAACGGGTTGGCCCGCCGGAGGGGACGCGACCCGACTCGATTCGATACAGTTATCTCTCAAAGTGAAAGGAGGTGGCGCCGTGCGAGCCCGCGACCTCGACCTCAGGGAACTGCTCAGTTTCGAACCGGGAGGCGGGCCTCTGCGTTTCGCCGGCGAGCGCGCGCTGCTGCTCGACGCCGTGGCGCTCGGCCTGCTGCGCAAGCTCCTGATCGACACCCTCGGGGAGGCCGGTGCGCACGGCGTGCTCACCCGCTTCGGCTTCGCCCACGGCTGGCGCACGGCCGAGTCGCTGCGCACCGCCTTCCCGTGGGACGACGAGGACGAATGGCGGCACGCCGGCGGCCGACTGCACACGCTCCAAGGGCTCGTCGTCGCCGTCGCGCCGGAGGGGGATCCCGCATCGGGCCCGAAGCCGGTCGGCGATTCGATCTGGCTCGACTCCTACGAGGCCGAGCAGCACCTCGTCCA
>CAZPZW010000265.1:0-3035 GCA_964591165.1 uncultured Thermoanaerobaculia bacterium
TCGTCTTACCGGCATCGATGTGCGCCATGATGCCGATATTGCGAGTCATCGACAGAGGTACTTGTCTCGCCATATCCCTTGCGCCCCGAAGGTACGCTCGAACTCTCGTCCATCGAAAGCGGCATACATGGCGCTTGAGGGAGCGCCGCGCCGCTTGAACTTCTAACTACCAGCGATAGTGCGCGAAGGCCTTGTTCGCCTCCGCCATGCGGTGGGTGTCTTCCTTCTTCTTGATCGCCCCACCCTTGTTCTCCGCGGCGTCGAGGAGCTCGCCGGCCAACTTCGCCCGCATCGTCTTCTCGCCGCGCTTCTGCGCGCTCTGGATGATCCAGCGAATCGAGAGCGCGAGCTTACGGCTCGGATTGACCTCGACCGGCACCTGATAGGTCGAGCCGCCGACGCGCCGGGACTTGACCTCCACCGCCGGCTTGACGTTCTCGATCGCGCGCTTGAACACCTTGACCGGATCGTCCGACGTGCGCTGCTTCACCGTGTCGAGGGCATCGTAGAGGATCCGCTCGGCGACCGTCTTCTTGCCGCCGCGCATCACGACATTGACGAACTTGGTGACGAGCTGCGAGTTGTACAGCGGGTCCGGCAGGACCTCGCGCTTGGGAACTTCCCTTCTCCTGGGCATGACCAGTCCGCTCCGCTACGTCTTGGGCCGCTTGGCGCCGTACTTGGAGCGCCCCTGGCGACGATTCTGGACGCCGACGGAGTCCAGGGTTCCGCGAACCACGTGATACCGGACACCGGGCAGGTCCTTGACTCTTCCGCCGCGGATCAGGACGATCGAGTGCTCCTGGAGGTTGTGACCGACGCCGGGGATGTAGGTCGTCACTTCGATGCCATTGGTCAACCGGACGCGCGCCACCTTGCGCAGCGCGGAGTTCGGCTTCTTCGGCGTCTGCGTGTAGACGCGAACGCAGACACCGCGGCGCTGCGGAGCCTCCTGCAGCGCAGGGCTCTTCGTCTTGCTCAGTTGACGCTGGCGGCCTTCGCGCACCAGCTGGTGAATCGTCGGCATGTGCTCAAACTCCTCGACCTTCTGCGAAAAACCTCAAGCCCCTCGCCCGGAGCGAAACCCGTCCGGACGGACTCCTGCCGCTTCGACTGCCCGACTGGTCCGAGGGACTACAGCGGGGGGCAAATGAAGCTACCATTTCACCCAGGGGTCGTCAAGCGCCCCACGGTCTCGCGGCCGAACCGGCTTCACTCGCCCTCCAGCACCTCCTGCGGCAGCGTCCGGATCTCGTCGTCGCCGAAGTCGAAGTACATCTCCTCCTCGGCCGCCGGACCGATCGGAGCCACCTCTTCGGCCATGTGGAAATCATGGTATCCGGCCATACCCGTGCCGGCCGGGATGAGCCGGCCGACGATGATGTTCTCCTTGAGGCCGCGCAGGTAGTCGATCTTGCCCGAGATGGCCGCCTCGGTGAGCACCCGCGTCGTCTCCTGGAAGCTCGCCGCGGAGAAGAAGCTGTCGGTCGAGAGTGACGCCTTGGTGATGCCGAGCAGCAGCGGCCGGCCGATCGCGGCCCGGCCCCCGGCCGCGAGCACGCGGTCGTTCTCCTGCTGGAAGCGCCAGCGATCCACCTGCTCGTCGACCAGGAACTCGGTGTCGCCGACCTCTTCGATCTTCACCGAGCGCATCATCTGGCGGACGATCACCTCGATGTGCTTGTCGTTGATCTGCACGCTCTGCGACCGGTAGACCTCCTGGATCTTGTCGGTCATGTAGCGCTGCAGCTCCTTCTCGCCCAGCACCTGCAGCACGTCGTGGGGATTGATCGGCCCGTCGATCAGGGGATCTCCGGCGTGGACCCGCTCGCCGTCCTGGACGTTGACGTGGACGGACCGCGGCACCAGGTACTCCCGCGTCTCGCCCGACTCGCCCTCGACGGCGACCCGCCGCATCCCCTTGTGGATCTCGCCCAGCCGCACCGTGCCGTCGATCTCGGTGATGATCGCCGGCTCCTTCGGACTGCGCGCCTCGAAGAGCTCCACCACGCGCGGCAGTCCGCCCGTGATGTCCTTCGTCTTGGCCGCCTCGGCACGCGGGATCTTGACCAGCACGTCTCCGGCCGCCACCTGCTGCCCGTCGTTGACCATCAGATGCGAGCCCGAGGGCAGGATGTAGCGCCGCTCCGCCGACTTGCCCTTGATGACGATCGCCGGGATGCGCTTCTCGTTGGCCGAGGCCTCGACGATGATGCGCTGCGAGAGGCCGGTCACCCGGTCGGTCTCCTCGCGGACGTTCTCGCCCTCGACGATGTCGCGGTACTCGATCGCTCCCGCGATCTCGGAGAGGATCGACGAGGTGAAGGGATCCCACTCCACCAGCTCCGAGCCCGGCTCGACCTCCGCGCCCTCCTGGACGTGCAAGCGCGAGCCGTAGGCCAGCGCGTAGCGCTCCTTCTCGCGTCCCTTCGAATCGACGATCACCAGCTTGCCGTTACGGTTGACCACCACCAGATCGCCGCTCTTCGCGTCGACCGTGGCGACGTTCAGGAACTTCACGATGCCGGGGTTCTTGGCGGTGTGCTTCGACTGCTCGGACACCCGCGACGCCGTGCCGCCGTAGTGGAAGGTGCGCATGGTGAGCTGCGTGCCCGGCTCGCCGATCGACTGCGCCGCGATCACGCCCACCGCCTCGCCGATCTCGACGATCCGTCCGGTGGCGAGGTTGCGCCCGTAGCACTTCACGCAGACGCCCCGGCGCGCCTCGCAGGTCAGCACCGAACGGATCTTCACCCGCTCGATGCCCGCGCTCTGGATGCCGTTCGCCAGATTCTCGGTGATCTCCTCGCCGACCCCGATGAGCAGCTCGCCGGTCATCGGATCGTAGATGTCCTCCTGGCTGACCCGGCCCACGATCCGGTCGCGCAGCGGCTCGAGGATCTCGCCACCTTCCATGATCGCCGACACGAAGATCCCGTCGATGGTCTCGCAGTCCTCTTCGTTGACGATCACGTCCTGGGCGACGTCGACGAGACGGCGCGTGAGGTAGCCCGAGTCGGCGGTCTTCAGCGCCG
>CAZPZW010000266.1:0-3020 GCA_964591165.1 uncultured Thermoanaerobaculia bacterium
TGGTCCCGCCGCCGTGAAACTGATCCAGTCGCCGCTCTGAAACTGATCCACCGATATCGCCAGGAAGTTTGCCCAGCCGGGGCGGCTGGGGCTTCCGCTGGAGGATGCTCGGGATGGATCAGGTCTATGTCGTTCGCCACAAGGTTCTGGTCGAGGGGCGCTCCGCGAGGCAGGTCGCGGAGGAGCTTGGGATCTCCCGCAACACGGTGCGCCGGTACGTGGAGGGGGCCGAGCCGAGCCGCAGGCCGGTGACCCGGCCGGCGCCGGTCCTCGAGGCCGTGCGACCTCGCATCGAGGCCCTGCTCAGCGAGTCGCCGCGCTGGACGGGCGGCAAACAGCGGCTCACCGCGACCCAGCTCCACCGGATGGTGGTTGCGGAGGGTCACCAGGTCGGCGTCACCCTGGTCAAGGAGGCGGTCGCCGAGTGGCGGCGGCAGCGGCAGGAGGTCTTCGTGCCGCTCGTCTACCACCCGGGCGATCTCGCCGAGGTCGACTTCTTCGAGGTGCTTGTCGACGTGGCCGGCGTACGCCGCAAGGCGTGGATGTTCCTCATGCGCCTGATGCACTCGGGCCGGGACTTCGCCTGGATCTACGACCGCCAGGATCAGGTCAGCTTCCTCGACGGCCACGTCCGGGCGTTCGCCCACTTCGGCGCGGTTCCGCTTAGGTCGATCTACGACAACCTGCGGCCCGCCGTGGCGCGGGTGCTCGTCGGCGCCGAGCGCAAGCTGGCGGCCCGGTTCGAGGCACTCGCTGCCCACTACGTCTTCGAGCCGTGCTTCGCCCGGCCGCGCACGGGCCACGACAAGGGCGGCGTGGAGGGGCGCGGCAAGGGCATCCGGTGGGAGCACCTCGTGCCCATCCCGGCCGGCGCCACGCTCGCCGAGGTCAGCGGGCAGTTGGTCGCCAAGCTCGACGCCCGCGCGGCCGAGCACCGCGATGCCGAGGGGCGCTCCATCGCCGAGCGGTTCGAGGTGGAGCTGGGGCGCATGCTCCCGCTGCCGGCGCGCGCCTTCCGGCCGCACGCGGTGGTGCTGCCGCTGGTGTCCCGGCGCTCCCTCGTGAAGGTCGAGGGCGCGGTCTACTCGGTGCCCTGCGAGTGGGCGGGGCTCGACGTCACTGCCCACGTCGGCGCTGTTGAGGTGGAGATCGTCGGGCCGACCGGCCGGGTGACCCACCCGCGCATGCGGTTCGGCCAGAGGTCCATCTGCTACCGGCACTACCTGCGAGAGCTGGCCCGCAAGCCCCAGGCGCTTCGCCAGGTGGCGAGCGAGCTGGTCGCCGAGATGGGCGAGCCCTACACGACGGCCTGGCGTCACCTCGTCGACGAGCAAGGGCCCAAGCAGGCCGCCCGCGCCTTCGCACAGGTGCTCAAGGGGCTCGAGCGCCATGGCGAGCGGATCGCGGCCGAGCGCATCACCGCCGCGCTCGCCGCCGGGGAGCCGCTGCACCTCGCCCTCGTGCAGCCGTCCCGCGAGGTGGTGGTGGCCGACGACTGCCTGCCTCCCAGCCTACAGGGGCTCGACGTGGTCTCGGCCTCCGCCGCCGACTTCGACGTCATCCTCGGGGGTGCCCAGTGAGCCGCGACGTCGTCGCCGCCGACATGGTCAAGGCGCAGGCCCGCTCGCTCAAGATGCCCGGCCTGCTGCGAGCCTACGAGGCGCTCGCCCGCCAGGCTCGCGAGGAGCGGTGGTCGCAGGAGGAGTACCTGCACGAGGTCCTCGCGGTCGAGATCCAGTCTCGTGCGGAGTCGGCGGTGCGCCAGCGGGTCCGCGATGCTCGCTTCCCCGAGCCCAAGACCCTCGACGCCTTCGACTTCGAGGCCAGCGACGGGGTCGACGCAGCGCAGGTCACCGTGCTGGCCCGCGGCACGTGGATCACCGAGGCCGAGAACCTCATCCTCGCCGGCCCCATCGGCACCGGGAAGACGCACCTCGCCATCGCCCTGGGGCTGGAGGCAGCCCGCCAGCGCCGCCACGTCGCCTTCTGGCGCGCGGCCGACCTCGTCCGGGCCCTCATCGAGGCTCGAGACGGCCGAGAGCTCACCCGCCTGCAGCGCCGCCTCGGCCGGGTCGACCTGCTCATCCTCGACGAGCTGGGCTTCGTGCCCTTCGACCGCGTCGGCGGCGAGCTGCTCTTCAACCTCATCGCCGACCGCTACGAGCGGAAGTCGGTCCTCGTAACCACCAACCTCGCCTTCGGCGAGTGGCCCAAGGTCTTCGGCGGAGACGAGAAGCTCACCACCGCGCTCCTCGACCGCCTCGCCCACCACGCCACCGTCATCACAACCAAGGGGAAGAGCTTCAGGATGCGGCGCCGCCAAGCGAGTGCAGCCGAACCGGTGGCGACGAGGAAGAGCTAGGCTAGGCAGGATCCGCAACGCAGGTAAGGGGGCAGCGACATGAACGACATCATCGCTCTCGCCAGATCAACGTCGAAGCCCGACATGACGGAGCCCCTCCACGTCCGCTTCGGGACGCGGATCCTGGAGCGCGTCGCATGGGACAGGAGCACGCTGGAGTCGAAGCTGAACGTCTCAGTTCCGGACGAGCTGGTCGCACTGTGGGACGTGGCCAGTTCGCTGCGCCTCTTCGAGGATCTAACGTACGGCCAGTGGGGGTTGGTTGTTCTTCCGCCCTCGGCGGCACTAGAAGAGACCGAGTCCAGGACTCGGTCGGGACCCTCAGAACGGATCCGGCCGGGCGATCTCGTCGTCGGACGCTTCCTTGGCGACTCAGACATACTCCTACTGCGCTGCAATCGTGGCGCCGACGACTTCGGTCGCGTGCTCGTCGAACTCCCGATCTACGCCCGCAGCCAATGGCCCCTTGTCGGGGCGACGCTCGACGAATTCCTTCGAAGGTACATCCGCGAGGCAGGAGAGAAGTTCTGGGAGAGGAAGGGGGCGTGAAGGCTATCGGCCCTACCTAGCATTGCCCATGTGACGTCGTTATCGTGACGCGCCCTGGTGGATCAGTTTCACGGCGGCGGGCTGGATCAGTTCTTGAGCGGCGGAAGCA
>CAZPZW010000267.1:0-2961 GCA_964591165.1 uncultured Thermoanaerobaculia bacterium
CGGCCGGTCGGATCTCCCTGCAGAGCGGCCTCTGAGGCCGAGCACAGGAAAGCCTAGGCAGGCGCCGGCGATCGGCGAGGCCGAAGCCGGAGGCGGGCACCCTTAGCTGGCTTACGAAAGGCGCCCGCCGGTCGCGGCGCGGGGAGATCCGATCGGCCGGGGGGAACACTGGCTACCGAGAGACCAGGAATCGCGGCGCAGGGAGATCCGGCCGGCCGGGGGGAGCCCAGGCCAACGAGAACCTGAGCTCCCAACGCGGGGAGATCGGACCGGCTGTGGAGGATCTCGGGTGCCCGACTCGCATGTGGAGCGCTTGGCACTTGCAGTGCGACAGATTGGACAGAGATCCGATCCCGTGGCTGCTACTTTCGGCCGACCAACCGACAGGAGGCCTGGCATGCGCCCAGTCCGCTGTGCGAAGGTCGAAGCCGTCCTCGTTCTCCTCGTGGCGATCGTCGCCGCCGGATCTCCCGCCGACGCCGCTCCGCCCGCGCTGCTCGTCGATCAACAGCAACCGTTGATCGACGCGGCGGCGTTCACGATGGCCGTGGGAGGATCCAGCGAGCAGAAACTCGCGCAGACCTTCATCGTAGGTCTCGACGGACGATTCGCGGGGGTCAACTTCGCGATCGGTTGCGCCGACGGCGTGCTCGAGGTCGAGATCCAGGGAACTCTGCCCACCGGCGAGCCCGACGGCGTGACGCTGGTGCGCCGCTCGTTCCGCGCCGACAGCCTCCCCGCGGTCGTGCCGGCGTCGTTCGAGGAGCTCCGCCTGCCGCGCCGGCTGGCGGTGTCGCCCGGCGAGCAGCTCGCCGTCGTGCTCTCCAACGCAACCGGCACCTGCGGCGTGGCGTCGAGCCCCGACGGCGATACCTACCTCGCCGGCCGGGCCTACTTCGACGCGCGCCCGAATCCGCCGGGCTGGCTGCCCTTCTTCCCACTCTCGCCGGAGGACGACCTGCCGTTCCAGACGGTGGTCTTCGTCACGGCGCCCTGAGGGGGCGGTGGCGGGGAGGCGCCGCCGACCCGACCGCCGGCCGCAGCTCCGTCCACGCAGGCCGGTCTCCCCGGGTTCGCGCTCGACTCCGAGACTCCCGCTCTCGCCGGCACGCCCATCCTCGAGGGGTTGCAGAGCGTGCTCGAGCTCGCAACGGCGAGAGGCGCGACGCCCCTCCCCGAGAACGAAGCGGTTGCCGCGACCCGAGTCGTGCCGCTGCGCAAGGGCTTGACCAAGCACCTTGTGCGGGCAAGGAGGTTCCACCGTGACCGGGAGCGTCCGGCCGCGTCCCTCTCGCGGCGGCGCCTCAGGGCCCTTGCACGCGCCGCAGCGCGGCCTGTTTGAGCGCCATGCTGGTGGCGGCGCCCTTGGCGATCGCCCGCACCTCCCGGTCGGGCAGGGTGGGGAGGATGCGCAGCGCGAAGGGCAGCGGCAGCTTCGGGTTCTGGATCAGCGCCAGGCGCACGTCGAGGTTCGCCATCCAGGGGCCGGTCTTGAGGATCAGCTCCGCCGCTTGGAAGGAGAGGTAGGAGGACTTGGCCAGCCGCACCACCTCGTCGATCGACAGGCGAGGGTTCCGGAGCAGCGCGAAGAGCACCTGCGGGTCGCTCTCCTGCACCAGGAAGGCGCGGGTCACCCGGTCGGCCTTGGGCGCCAGGAGGATCTTTTGCGGCGGGGTCAGGGCGCGCAGGCGCTCCCAGGCGGTACTCTCGTTCGCGTCGCCCGTGCCGTCGTCGTCTCTCTCGGACGCGTCCGGCGCAGGGCTGGCGAGCAGCGCGGCGAGGATCGCCCGCGGATCCCCCTCGAGTTGCAGCGCGACGGCTCCAGGCGGGGTCGCCACGACTCGGGCGGGAAGCGTGATCTCGCCCCGATCGGTGAGCCTGAGAGTCAGCGAGAGGAGCGCGAGCGGCGCGAAGCTCTCCGCGGTGCGCAGCAGGAGCCCGCCCACCGCGAGGTTGGCGCGCTCCTCCGCGCGCAGCTCCGGCTCGCTCTCGAACTCGACCGTCAGGCTCCCTGCGCTGCCCCGCAGGATCCGCATTCGGGGAGGATGGCACGAGGCAGGGGTATCGGGGACAGGGGACGGAGGAACCGGATTCACCTGTCCCCGTCTCGTCGCTTCACATCTTGCGACAGACCAGGAGCTGGAGATATGGCAGGACGGCCCCCGCGCCGGCGGTCCCCGTCAGGTGGTTGAGCGTCACCGGATGCGCATGATCCCCGGCGGTCGACGTGCCGAAGATCGCACCGAGGTCGGCGGAAAAGGGATAGTAGCCGCTCCCCTCCGAGCCCATTCCATCACCCCACGAATAGAGCGTGACGACCACCGAGTCCGCGTCGAAGGAGTACCAGAGCGCGGCGGCGTGAAGCCTCGCCCACTCGTGGTAGTGCGCCCCGAGGTAAGACGAATTCTTGGTTTGCGCGATCAGGTGGCTGTGGCTGGGCGCCGCGAGATCGCTCAGCGGAGTGCCGGCGAGGCCCCCCGCCGTGCCGCCGGCCGGGAGGGCGACGAGCGTCCGGCCGCGCGCCTCCCAGAGGGCGCCCCAGCCGGGCGGACAGACGGCGAGGTCGAAAAAGGCGACGGTGCCGGTCGGCATGCCGCCCGGGGGAGACCAGGCGGTGAGATCGCCCGACTCGAAGCCGTCCGCGAAGATCAGCTCCACCTCCGGAACCGCGCGAACCGTGCCGTCGAGGCGGTAGGTCGCCTCTTCGCTCGCACCGCGGAGCACCTGGGCGCTGCCCAGGAGGGCATAGGTGGGGTCGTCGCCGTCGAGCGACGGCGCGGGGACGGTTTCGGCCGCGGCGATTGCCCGGATTGCCGAAGTGAGGACGAGGATCAGGATCGTCGCGATGTTGCGGGACATGGCCCTCACCCCTTCCGGCAGGCGAGGAGCTGCAGGTAGGGCAGCGGCGCGCCGTTGGAGCTGGTCGGCACACCCGAGAAGGTCAGGAGGTGGGTGTGCGCG
>CAZPZW010000268.1:0-2954 GCA_964591165.1 uncultured Thermoanaerobaculia bacterium
TCAACCCGCTGCGCGGCCAGAACAACGTGCAGGGGGGCGGCGACATGGGCGCGCTCCCCGACCGGCTGCCCGGCTTCCAGCACGTCGAGAACGCGCCGCTGCGCGCGAAATTCGACGCCGCCTGGGGGTGCACCATCCCGCCCGTCAAAGGCAAGCACCTGACCGGGATGTTCGAGGCGATGGAGCACGGCGAGCTCACCGCGCTCTACGTCCTGGGCGAGAACCCGCTGCGCTCGGAGGCCGACCAGGCGCGCGCGCGACGGCTGCTCGAGGGGCTCGACACCCTGGTGGTGCAGGATGTCGTCTGGACGGCGACGGCCGAGATCGCCGACGTGGTGCTGCCGGCGGCGGCCTCCTGGTGCGAGTCGGAGGGGACGGTCACCTCGAGCGAGCGGCGGGTGCAACGGGTGCGCCGCGCGCTGCCGCCGCCGCCCGGGGCGCGCGACGACCTCGACATCCTCTTCGCGCTCGCCAAGCGGCTCGGCCGCGACTGGGGCGAGCCCGACGCCGAAGCGCTGTGGAACGAGCTGCGCGCCCTCTCGCCGGTGCACGCCGGCATGAGCTACGCCCGCCTCGAAGCCGAGGGCGGATTGCAGTGGCCGTGCTACGACGAAGCGCACCCCGGTGAGCTCTTCCTGCACGGCCGGCTCTGGGAGCGCCCGGTCCGCGGACCGCGCGCCCCGCTCCACTGCGTCGATCACGACCCGCCGGTCGACCGGCTGACCGCCGACTTCCCGCTCCGGCTGACCACCGGCCGGCGGCTCGAGGAGTTCAACACCGGCGTGCAGACCGCCGGGTACAGCTATCCCCGCCGGCGCGGCGAGTCGCTCGATCTCTCGCCCGAGGACGCGGCGCGCTACGGCGTGGCCGAGGGCGAGCGGGTGCGCGTGGTGTCGCGCCGCGGCGCGGTGATCGCGCCGGTGCACGTCGACGAGGCGCTGCGCCCGGGGCTCACCTTCATGACCTTCCATTTCCCGGAGGAGGTGGCGACCAACCTCCTCACCATCGAAGCCAACGATCCGAAGGCCGGCACCGCCGAGTTCAAGGCGGCGGCGATCCGGCTCGAGCGCCTGGAGGGCTGAGTGGACCTGCGCCTGAGCGACGCCCGGCCGAGCGACGCGGAGCGCGCCGCGGTCGACGCCGTGCTGGGACCGCCCGAGTCGGGCTGGGACGGCGGCCGGCGCGACGGCGGCGACGGCCGCGTGGCGCGCGGCGGGCGGGAAGCGCGCGATCGCCGCCATCTGCTCCTGCCGGCGCTGCACGCCCTCCAGGACCGGGTGGGCTGGCTGAGCGAGGGGGGCCTCAACTACGTCAGCCTCCGCCTCACCGTGCCACCCGCCGAGGTTTGGGGGGTGGCGACCTTCTACCACCTGTTCGCAACGACGCCGCGCCCGCCGCTCGTGGCGCACGTCTGCGACGACATCGCCTGCCGCCTGGCCGGCGCCGAGTCGATCTGCGAGGACCTCGAGCGCACGCTCGGGCCCGCCGGGACGCCGGTTGCGAGCGGCCGCGCGACCTGGCTGCGCAGCCCCTGCCTGGGGCAGTGCGAGCGCGCGCCGGCCGCCCTCGTGGTGCATGCCGGGAAGGTCCGGCAGGCCGCGGCGCTGGCGCCGGTGCACCATGCGCACCAGCTGGCGCGCGCCCTCGAGGAGGACGCGACGCAGATTCTCCCCGGGCCCGGGGTCCGTCTCGCGGCGGTGCGCCGGTCGGTGCCGCAGGCCGGCGCGGAAGGGCTGCAGCTCCTGGCGCGGGTCGGCGTCGTCGACCCGAGCAGCCTCGCCGCCTATCGCGCCGCGGGCGGTTACCGCGCGCTGGTGCGGGCGCTCGAGCTCGGCCCCGAGCGGGTGATCGTCGAGAAGTTGACCTCCAAGCTGGTCGGGCGCGGCGGCGCCGCCTTCCCCACCGGGCGCAAGTGGGACGCCGTCGCCCAGGCGACCGCGCGCCCCAAGTACGTGATCTGCAACGCCGACGAGTCCGAGCCGGGAACCTTCAAGGACCGCGTGCTGCTCGAGGAGGATCCGTTCGCCATCGTCGAGGCGATGACCATCGCCGGCTTCGCCTGCGGCTGCGAGAAGGGATTCGTCTACCTGCGCGGCGAGTACCCGCTCGCCGAGGAGCGCCTGGGCGAAGCGATCGCGCAGGCGCGCGCCGCGCGCCTCCTCGGCGAGAACGTCATCGGCGCCGGCTTCCGCTTCGAGCTCGAGATCCGGCGCGGCGCCGGGGCCTACATCTGCGGCGAAGAGACGGCGCTCTTCAACTCCATCGAAGGGAGACGCGGCGAGCCGCGCTCGAAGCCCCCCTTCCCCACCGAGGCCGGGCTGTTCGGCAAGCCGACGCTGGTCAACAACGTCGAGACGCTCGCCAACGTGCTGGCGATCCTGGTCAACGGGGCGCACAACTTCGCCGCCACCGGCACGCCGGAGTCGACCGGCCCGAAGCTGTTCTGCATCTCTGGCCAGGTGGCGCGCCCCGGACTCTACGAAGTGCCGTTCGGCGAGACGCTCGGCCAGCTGATCGAGCTCGCCGGCGGCGTGGCCGGTGGCCGCGGGCTCCAGGCGGTGCTGCTCGGTGGGGCCGCGGGCACCTTCGTGGGGCCCGACGCGCTCGACATGCCGCTCACCTTCGAGGGCACCCGCGCCGCCGGCGCGTCGCTCGGCTCGGGCGTCGTGCTGGTCTACGACGAGACCGCCGACCTCTCGGACGCGCTGCTCCGCATCGCCGAGTTCTTCCGCCACGAGTCCTGCGGCCAGTGCGTCCCCTGCCGGGTCGGCACGGAGCGCCAACTCGAGATGGTGCGCCGCCTGCGCGATCGCCGCCCGCTCGGCTCGGCCGGCCAGGAGCTGGCGCTCTTCCAGGAGCTCGCGCAGGCGATGCGCGACGCCTCGATCTGCGGCCTCGGCCAGACGGCGGCCTCGGCGTTCCAGTCGGCGCTCGCCCGCTTCGACCCCTTCCCG
>CAZPZW010000269.1:0-2940 GCA_964591165.1 uncultured Thermoanaerobaculia bacterium
GGGCTCGAGGAGAGGGAGCCCGGCGCGATGTCGGTGATCCGCACCGTGCCGGCGGGGGTGCCGTCGCTCCTCCAGGCCTCGCGGCCGTAGGCAGGGGTCCAGGCGGAGAAGTAGAAGGTGCCGTCGTGGACGACGAGGTCGTCCGGGACGGAGGAGGCGGCGCCGGGGGCGAGGTCCTTGAGGAGATGCGTGCCCTCGTAGGTGCCGTCGGTCGTCCAGAGCTCGAGGCCGTGCTCCTCGTCCTCGGCGGTGAAGAGGACCTGATCGCCGAGACGAGTCAGGCGACGCGGCGTCGAGGGGTACTCGCCCGGATAGATATCCTTCAAGAGGCCCGTTCCCGAGAACGTGCCGTCCGTCACCCAAAGCTCAGTGCCGTGGGTTCCGTCATTGGCCGCGAGGAGCACAGAGTCGCCCAGACTCGCCAGACGCGACTCATAGAGCTCGGAATAGAAGTCGAAGACATTGCCACGCGAGAGGCCACCCTCGGGGCCCGGGAGAATGTCGGCCAGGAGCGCTGTCCCCTCTGGCGTCCCGTCGGTGGTCCAGAGCTCGGAGCCGTGGGTCTCGTCGTCGACGACGGCAACGAGCGACGCCGGGAGCGCGGCGAGCTCCTGGCCCCATCCGTCGGCTCCCAAGAAGAGAGCGCCCGAAGGCTCGTCGGCGTTCGTGATCGCGAGCCCGGCGCCGCTCATGACGACTTCCGATCCGAGCGGGGCGATCCAACCGGGACTTCCGACAGCGCCGTCCGACCGCACGCTCGTTCCCTCGGGAGTACCGTCTGTCTCCACGAGCGCGTCTCCGATGCCGAAGTCGAGGCCGCTGGGAGTGACGAGAAGGGGAGGGAGCGAGCTGATTCCGGAGTTGTCTGGGAGCCCGGCGAGGAGCACGATCTCGTCACCCGGCACGCCACCGAGCGTGCGCAACGCACGGTCGCCACTACCGCCACCGACGAAGTAGAGGTGCTCGCCATCCGAGCCGCAGGTCACGATGGGGGCGCCTAGGGTTCCGGGGAAGCGAATCTCGGCCCCGCTCGTCGAGCCGTCCGTGGTCCAGAGATCCAAGACGCCCAGAGGGTCTTCCCCGAATTCGAAGAACAGATGGTCGGCGGCAGGTTCGAAACAGACCCTTCCCCAGTTCAGCTCGTAGAGAAACGCGCGATCGCGCCCGACCGGTTCGAATGCGGAGGTCTGAACGTCCGAATTGCGGAGGAGCGCGGGCTCTAACGCGGACGGGTTCATGGCCCAGAGCCTGAGGCCCGTCGCGGGCGCCGTCTCGCGAAAGAGCAGGCGATCTCCGAGCGTCCAGGGTTCCACAGTGGTCGCCGTCGGGGGTAGCCGAAGCGATTCGGCGCCTGGCGCGAGGTCGGAGATGCGCTCGGTTCCGGCCTCCGTGCCGTCGCTCTTCCAGAGCTCGGTCCCGAAGAGACCATCGGTCGCCGTGAAGTAGAGCCCGTCCGAGAGCACGGCGAAGAGGCTCGAGTTGTACGAATTGGAGTCGGAAACGATGGACGACTCGGTTCCGGCCGCGACGTCCGCGATCCGGCGTGGCCCGAACGCGTCGAGAATCCACGGCTCGGCCCCGTACGCCTCGTCGTAGGCCGCGAAGTAGAGCGTCTCCTCTTGGGCTGCGAAGGCGCCGAGGGGCATCCAGGGCGCGGCTCCGTCTGGCAGGGGCACCACGTAGGTGCCTGATGGCGTCCCATCCGTACGCCAGAGAGCGCTATTCGCCGGCCAGGGCGCAGCGACGGTGAAGTAGACGAGACTCGGCGTCGCTACGAAATCGTCGGGATAGGAGGAGGCTGGGCCGGGCTCGATGTCGAGGACCATCGACGTCCCGGCCGGCGTCCCGTCCGATCGCCAGAGCTCACTGCCGCCGGAGGTGCCGACACCCGCGAAGAGAAGGGAGCCGTCCGGCAGAACGGTGGCCGGCGCCCCCTTCCACCAGTTGCTGGTGGAGGAGCAGTAGACCGACGCGACGAAGGACGTTCCGCCCGCTGTGCCATCGGTCCGCCAGAGCTCGGCCTGGGCTTCCGCGACGGCGTTGCAGAGAAACGCAAAGCCATTCGCGAGGTGGATCGATGTCGGGGTGAGCCGTTCGACGCCTGGCGGCATCGGGACGGGATAGGTCCCGGCCGCGGTGCCATCAGAGCGCCAGAGCTGCTCGTCGAGGCTGTCGCTGCGAGCTACGAAGAGAATCTGTCCACCCACGTCCGTGAGCAGCCTCGGTTGAGAGGAGCGGAGACCGGGCGCGAGGTCCGCGACCATCTCGGTACCGAGGGCGGTGCCGTCGGTGATCCAGAGTTCGAGACCGTGGACCCCGTCGTTGGCCGTGAAGAACAGGACTCCGCTGCTCGCCTCCAGTGCGGTGGGCGCGGCCCAGAACCGGCTGCCGCAGCTGCCAGGGCAGAGGTCCCGGATCATGAAGGTGCCGAGGGCAGTTCCATCCGAGCGCCAGAGCTCGCGGCCGTGGACGCCGTCATCTTCGAAGAAGAAGAGCAACCCGTTGGCGGACTTCGCGACGGAGGGATTGAACCACTCCTCCCAGGGCACCGAGACCGCGCTCCCAAGATCCACTACCGGATAAGCCGATTGGGCGAGAGCTGGTGCGCTGCCGAAATGGAAGCTCAGGAGGAGAGCGGCAAGATACGACAGCCCGGCGAAGCGGCGCGAGCCCGGGTTAATGGCGGGAACCTCCTGCCCATTTTACGCTCTGCTTCGCGCTGTCAGTCAACACCCCTACGGGGTGGCGGGATAGCGGCGAAATCGACATTCAGGATCGGGTATTCGCGCCAGGCGCGGTAGTCGAAGTGCCACCACTCGAGCTCGTAGACGGTGAAGCCCTCGGCTTCCATCGCGGCGCGCAGCAGGTCGCGGTGGGCGCGCTCCTCGGCGGCGCCCCCGGGATAGTCGGGGTGGGCGCGCGCGCTGAAGTCGTCGTAGG
>CAZPZW010000270.1:0-2928 GCA_964591165.1 uncultured Thermoanaerobaculia bacterium
GCCTGCGATACGATTCGCCTCCACGGCCTGGTGGCCTTTCAACCCGCCGATGAGGCCGCTCATCCTCCCGAGGTGACCCCATGAAGCGAAAAATGTTCCGGTCCTGGTCCGGATTGACTCTGGTGGCCGCGCTGGCGGCCCCCGCGCTGCTTTCCGCCGAAGAGAAGGTGCTCGAGCTCGCGATCGGCGAGCCGGCCCGGCGCGACCGCATGGCGCCGGTGGTGCTCGACGGCGTGACCGACGCCGCGAAGGGGGAGGTGATCACCGCCGAGGAGCTCGCCGCCCGGCTCGACGGGGTGGAGCTCCTCTTCGTCGGCGAGAGCCACACCGACGTCGAATTCCATCGCGTCCAGCTGCGGGTGATCGAGGAGCTCCAGAAGCGGGGACGCAAGGTCCTGATCGGCCTCGAAATGTACCCCGCCGGCGAGCAGGCCTCGCTCGACCGCTGGTCGACCGATCCGGCCTTCGGTGAGAGCGACTTCCTCGCCCAGTCGCGTTGGTACTACAACTGGAGCTATCACTGGGACTACTACCGGCCGATCTTCCAGTTCGCCCACCAGCACGGCATCCGGATGTTCGGCCTCAACGTGCCGCGCAAGATCGTGCAGACCGCGCGCATGAAGGGCCTCGAGGCGCTCACCGAGGAACAGCGCCAGCTCCTGCCGGCGCGCATCGACACCGACTCGGCCGAGCACCGGCGGCTCTTCCGCGCCTTCTTCAGCGCCGAGGAGATGCACGGCAGCCTCAGCGACGAGATGTTCGAGGGGATGTTCCGCGCCCAGTGCACCTGGGACGGGGCGATGGCGCACAACGCGATCCAGGCGCTGCGCCAGCATGGCGGCGAGCGCGCCATCATGGTGGTGCTGATCGGCTCGGGCCACGTCGCCTTCGGCCTCGGCGCCGAAAGGCAGGCGAAGCTCTGGTTCGACGGCCGCATCGCCTCGGTGATCCCGGTGCCGGTCGAGGATCCGCGCACCGACGCGCCGGTCACCCAGGCGCGCGCTTCCTACGCCGACTTCTTCTGGGGAGTTCCGCCGGAGACCGACCCGCTCTATCCGGTGCTCGGCCTCTCGGCGCCCGAGCGGGAGCCGGGTCAGCCGATCCAGGTCATCCGGGTCGAGAAGGACTCGGTCGCCGCCGCCGCCGGCTTCGCCGAGGGCGACGTCATGTTGAGCATGGACGGCACGCTGCTCGAGGCCAAGGAGACCTTCCACCGCCTGATGGCCGAGAAGCGCTGGGGGGACTCGGCCCGTTTCGACGTCCGGCGCGGCGAAGAGACCAAGACGCTGGTGGCTCACTTCCGCCGGCGCGCCGAGCCGCGCCCGGCTCCCTGCCCGCCGGCGGCCGCAGCGACGGAACCCGCGAAGCCTGCGCCGGGGACGCCGTGAGCAGGGGCCTCGCCCGCGCGGCGGCCGCGCTCGTCGTCGCGCTGGTCGTCCCACCGGCTCTGCCGGCTCTGCCGACGGATACCCCCGCCGCCCGCGTCCACCACGCGCTCGACGTCCAGCTCGAACCGGCGACGGGGCGCCTGACGGTCGTCGACCAGGTCCGCGTGCCGCGCGGCGGCGAGGTCGAGTTCCTGCTCAACGCGCGGCTCGAGCTCACCCACTCCGCGCCCGCCGCCGAGCCGCGGCCGCTGGGCGACGTCTCCCCCTTCGCCGGCATCAACGCGTCGCCCGCCGACCTCGCGGCGCACGGCGGCCTCAAGCGTTACCGCGTGCGCCTGCCGGAGGGCGGCGGAACGCTGGCGCTCGCCTACTCCGGACCCTTCGACTTCGGCCTCGGGCCGCAGGAGGAGGAGTACCAGCGCGGCTTTCGCGAGACCGCCGGAATCGTCTCGCGCGAGGGCGTCTACCTCGCCGGCAACGGCTTCTGGGTGCCGCAGTTCGACCGCGGCCTGGTGGAGTTCGACCTCACCGCCACCGCACCCGCGGGGTGGCATCTGGTGAGCCAGGGCAACGGCGTCTCGCGCGACGCCGAGGGGCGGGCGCGCTGGGACTCGGCGGGCCCGATGGACGAGATCTACCTGGTGGGCGGTCCGCTGACCCGCTATCGCCAAGCCGCCGGCGCGGTCGAGGCCGAGGTCTACCTGCGGACCCGCGACGAGGCCCTGGCGGGCAAGTACCTCTCGGCCACCGCGCAGTACCTCGAGATGTACCGCGGTCTGCTCGGGCCCTACCCCTACGGCAAGTTCGCGCTGGTCGAGAATTTCTGGGAGACCGGCTACGGCATGCCCTCGTTCACCCTGCTCGGCCCGCAGGTCATCCGGCTCCCCTTCATCATCGCCTCCTCCTACCCGCACGAGATCCTGCACAACTGGTGGGGCAACTCGGTCTTCGTCGACTACGCGAGCGGCAACTGGTGCGAGGGACTGACCGCCTACCTCGCCGACCACCTGATCCAGGAGCAGCGCGGGCAGGGCGAGGCCTACCGGCGCGACACGCTGCAGAAGTACCGCAGCTACGTGCGCGACGGGCGTGACTTCCCGCTGGTCGAGTTCCGCGCCCGCCACAGCGCGGCGACCGAGGCGGTGGGCTACGGCAAGGCGTTGATGGGTTTCCACATGCTGCGCCGGAAGCTCGGCGACGACACCTTCCGCGCCTGGGCGGCGCGCTTCTATCGCGAAGAGAAGGGGAAACAGGCCTCGTTCGCCGACGTGCGGCGCACGCTGGAGGCCGTGGCCGGCGCCGACCTCGGCGGCTTCTTCCGCGACTGGACCGAGCGAGCGGGCGCTGCCGAGCTGACCCTCGAAGGCGTCGAGATCGCGCCGGTCGACGGCGGGTTCGAGGTACGCGGAACGCTGCGCCAGACGCAGAGCGCAGAGCCCTTCGCGCTCGCCGTGCCGCTCGCGGTCCAGACCACGGAGGCTCCGGTCGAGACGACCGTCGCGCTCGCTCGGGGCGCGGCGCCTTTCGCGATCCGCGTCGC
>CAZPZW010000271.1:0-2902 GCA_964591165.1 uncultured Thermoanaerobaculia bacterium
CAAGCGGGCCGACATCTGGGCGTTCGGGGTGGTCCTCTTCGAGATGCTGACCGGCCACTCGCTCTTCGCCGGGGAGACGGTGAGCGACACGCTGGCCGGCGTGCTCAAGAGCGAGGTCGATTTCTCGCGCCTCCCGCCGGAGACGCCCGCTGCCCTGCGCCAGCTTCTGCGGCGCTGCCTCGAGCGGAATCCGAAGAACCGCCTGCACGACATCGCCGACGCGCGGCTGGCGCTCGACGAGATCCGGGCCGGCCAGGGCGAAGCCGGGAGTGGCGTGACCGCGCCGCAACTCCACGTCGCGGTTCCAGCGTGGAGACGCTTCCTACCCTGGGCCGTGGCGCTCCTCGGCGTCGGCGTCGGGGCGGCCGGCTTCCTGGCCTCTCGTCCCGCCGCGGCGCCCGCGACCTCCGCCCCGCCGGCAACGCGCTTCAGCGTCCCGGCGCCGGCGCCGGGCGAAATCGAAGGTCATCCCGCGCTCTCGCCCGACGGGCGCTCGCTCGCTTTCTGTTTCATCCCCGAGCGGGGCGTCGCGCAGCTCTGGCTGCACTCGTTCGACAGCGGCAAGAGCCGCGAGCTCGCCGGCACCGAGCACGCGAGCGAGCCGTTCTTCTCGCCCGACGGCCGTCAGATCGGCTTCTTCGCCGCCGGCGAGCTGCGCCGGATCGAGATCGCTTCGGGGCTCGTGCAATCCGTCGCGCGGGTCTCGGATCCGCGGGGCGGCACCTGGAGCGAATCCGGGGAGATCATCTTCTCGCCCACTTCCGCGGCGGCGCTCGTCCGCGTCGAGGCGGGGGGCGGCGGCATGCGCGCCCTCACGCAGCTCACTCCCGGCGAGCAGAGTCACCGCTATCCGTGGGCGCTCCCCGGAGGCGAGGCGTTGCTCTACTACACGCTCTCGGGCAAGGAAGCCGGGATCCACTGGTTCTCGGTCAAGACCGGCGAGAGCAAGCTCCTGCTCTCGGATTCCTCGCGGGGGGCCTACGACCCGCGCGGGTACCTGCTCTGGGACCGCAAGGGCACCCTCGTGGCGCAGAGTTTCGATCCCGAGAACGGTCGGCTCTCGGGCGAGGTCTTCGTCGTCGCCGAGCGGGTCGGCTCGGATCCCCAGAAGACCGCCCAGACCTGGCTCGCGGCGGCCCCGGGGAGCGTCGCCGTGCGCGTCGCCGCGCTCCGGATGTCCCGACTGCGCTGGTTCGATCGTCGCGGCGAGGCGCTCGGCGAGGTGACCGGGGAGGGGAACTTCTCGGAGCCCGCGCTCTCCCCGGACGGCAGCCGGGTGGCGGTCATGAACTCGCCGGATGCGCAGCGGGTCAGCTCGGACGCCTGGGTCTTCGAGACCGCCGGCAAGGATCGCGCCGTCCGGCTCTCGTTCGACGGGGGCAAGTCGACCCCGGTCTTCTCCGCCGACGGCCTCACGGTCTTCTACACGGCGGACACGGGCGGCGGACACAAGATCGTCGCCAAGCGCGCCGATGGCAGCGGCGCCGAGGAGGAGATCTTCCGCTCGGAGGCTCCGCTCTGGCCCGATACGGTCTCGCCGCGCGAACCGCTCCTCGTGCTCGAGGGAGGCGACGCCGCCACCGGCTATCGGCTCTGGCTGCTGCCGCTCGCCGGTGAGCGCACCTTGAGGCCGTTCCAGCAGACGTCCGGTGGATCGCAGGCGAAGGCTGCCTTCTCCCCCGACGGCACTCTGCTCGCCTACACCTCGGACGAGAGCGGCCTGTCGCAGATCTACGTGCAGCCGACGAGGGGCTCGGGGAGCCGGTGGCAGGTCACCAGCGACGGTGGTGACCTCGCCCTCTGGCGCTCCGACGGCAAGGAGCTCTTCTACGTCGGGCTCGACCGCGTCCTGCGCGCGGTGCCGGTCCGCGGCCTCGTCCCCTTCTCGGTCGGAGCGCCCGAGGAGCTCTTCCCGCTGCGCATCCCCACGCTCGCGCAGACGGGTCTGCGCGCCTTCTACGCGCCCAGCCCCGATGGTCGGCGCTTCCTGGTCAACGAGCACCTCCGGGCCGAGAGCGATCCCGGCATCCAGATCGTTCTCGGCTGGACCCCGCCCGGCTAAGATCCGGGGCGGCGCAGCCGCCGCACAGTCTCGACCGAAGGAGGGTCTCTCGCATGGAGCAGAAACCGACGGAGCCGTTCGTCCCCGCCCACGTCGAGATGCGCGAGGCCACGCCGCGCGCGCTGCTGCTCGGGGTCGCGATGGCCGTCTTCATGGGCGCCGCCAACGCCTATCTCGGGCTCAAGGCGGGAATGACGATCGCCGCCACCTACACCACGGCGGTGCTCGGAATGGCGATCATCAAGAGCCTCGGCGGCACCATCCTCGAAGAGAACGCGGCCCGGACCGTCGGCTCGATCGGCGGCAACGTGGCGGCGGGCGCCATCTTCACGCTGCCGGCCTTCTTCATCGCCGGGATCTGGCAGCCCTTCTTCTCGCCTTCGCACTACGCCGTCTCGACGGTCATCCTGATCGCCGGCGGCATCCTCGGCATCCTCTTCGTCACCATCACCCGGCGCGTGCTGGTCGGCAATGCCGAGCTGCCGTTCCCCGAGTCGGTGGCGGCCGCCGAGATCCACAAGGCGGGCCAGAGGGGCCTGGGCGGCTCGCGCCACCTGCTCTCCGGCATGGGCCTCGGCGCCCTCTTCGCGCTGCTCACCGAGATCAAGGTGCTGGCCGCCAAGTGGCAGGCGACGGCCGCGGTCGGCAAGGGCGCGCTCGTGGTGCGCGGGCCGGAGGCGAGCCCGGCTTTCCTCGGGGTCGGCTTCATCATCGGCCCCAAGCTCGCCGGCATCAACTTCAGCGGCGGCGTGCTCGCCTGGGGGCTGCTCGCCCCGGCGATCGCCCTCTTCCTGCACTGGAACGACGCCGCGCCGGTGGCCGACTGGGGCGCCGAGATCG
>CAZPZW010000272.1:0-2881 GCA_964591165.1 uncultured Thermoanaerobaculia bacterium
GGTGGAGCGCCGGCTGGTTGGCGTCCGCGAGCTCGCGGCGGGCTCGAGGGACAGCGCCTCGCCGGCGGAGCTCGCGGCGGAGAACGCCGCCGCGGCGGAGCTCGGGGAAGCCCGGGCGGCGGACGCCGCCGGCTACGCCGACGAAGCCTGTCGGATCGCGGGCGAGATGGCCGGAACCCGCCAACCGGACGCGCTCCGCATCTGGAACCGCGCCGATCGTTACCTCGACCGGCGCGCGAGCTCGGTCGCCGCCGACGCGGCGGGGGCGCTCGCGGAGGCGCGCGACCGCGCGGCCCGCATCGAGGAGATCAACGCGCTGCGCCGGAACGCGGCGGCCGCGCTCGCGCAGGCGGCGTCCGAGTTGGCGGCGCTCGACGCTCAGGTCACCGGGGCGCGCGGCCGCCTCGACCAGGTGGCTGCCGAGGTGCGGCGCGCCGCGGGCCTACTGCAGGAGGCTACGGCGACGACCGAGGACTGCAACGCGCTCGAGGGCCGCGCCGTGGCGCTGCTCAACAAGGCGCCCTGGAACGAGCACGCGCTCGTCCGCCGCGTCCTCGAACAGGAGGTGCTGCCGATCGAGCCGCCGTTCCGCGAGCTCGAGGCGGTCGCGGACGCGATCCCCGAGGCCGAGACGGTGGTCGCGCGCGAGCTCCGGCAGTACGAGTGGATCCAGGCGACGGTCGCGGATCTACGCCGCGAGGTCGCGACGCAGCCGCCGGCGCCGGACCCCGGAGCGGCCGAGCGCGCGCGGAGCGCCGTCGGGCGCGCCGAAGCGGCGAGCGCCGCCGCGGAGCGCGATGCGGCGCGCGCTGCGAGCTGCGCCGAGCGGGCGCGTTCCCTGGCAGACGCCGAGCCGCAGGATGGCGAGCCCTCCGGAGCGGACGCAGGCGAAGCGGGGGAGCGGAGCGCGGCGGGGGGTGGCGGCGGCTGGGAGCGCGTCGGCGGCGTCGAGACGGTCGGCGGCGGCGCGGCGCCGGGTCCCCCGGAGGCGCCTTCGGGGCCGGCGCTCGAGGACCTGCTGGGCGACGCCGAGACCGCCTACGGCGCCTGCAACCTCACGGCGGCGCGCGCGGCGGTCGCGCGGGCGCGCGCCCTCGCCCCGGGAGACGCCTTTGTCGCCGAGGTCGCGGCGCGCGTCGAGGACAGGGCGGTGCGCCAGGCGGCGGCGATCGCGGCGCTGCAGTCGGCCGAGCAGGCGCTGGCGCGCGGCGCGCGCAAGGAGGCGCTCGCCGCCCTCGACCGCGCCGCCGACGCCGCCCCCGACTGTTTCACGCAGCAGGTCGCGGCGGTCTCGGGCCAGGTGCGCGGCGGCCTCGCCACGCAGCGCGAAGAGGGTAACCAGAAGGCGCGCAGCGCGATCGGCGGATTAGTGGGAACGATGGTCGGCGCCTGGAACGCCGGGGCGGCGGCGGCCGAAGGTGGGAGCGGAGCCGGCGGCGGCGGAAGCGCACCGGCGGCGGGCGCGGCGGGCGGCGTCGCCGACGCGGCGCGCTCCTACTGCTCGATCAACGGCGCGCCGGGCGCCGCCGAGCTCTTCCTCCTCTTCCGCCAGCGTCCGCAAGCGAACGTCGCCAACTACATCATCGTGGCGACGACGGCCGAGGATGCGCCGGCGGCGTCGGCCGTGCCGGGCATGGAGCTCGTCAGCCGGCACGCTTCCTACGCCGATGCCGTCGCGGCGGCGCGCCGGGCCTGCCCGAACCCGGTGCAGGGAAGCTACTGAGGGCGACGGGGGATCGATGCGGGCACGCCGCTTCATCGGATCGCTGGTCGGGCTGGCGCTCACTCTCGGCGGTTGCCTGCCGCGAGCTGCGCGGGCGGCGGAGGCGGAGGCGTTGGCCGAGCTCACGCGCCGCTGGACGGGAGCGACCTGCGTGCTCCGCCTCGCGCTGCCCATCAAGCAGGAGAAGGACCCGCAGGGCTGGTCGCACAGCCCCAACTTCATGGTCGCGCTCGAAGGGGAGAAGCCTTTCCACTTGCGGCTGCGAATCTCCGATCTCGCGGCGCTCAGGGCGCGCGTGCGCGCCGACGAGGTGCCGCCGGGGACCGTCCTCCTGGTCGAGGGGTGGCGCGCCGAGCGCTGGGGCGCCTTCGGCGGCTACGTCGTCGACCTGCGCTTCCGCGACCTGCCCCTCCAGGGGCGCTTCGAGTTCCTCGCCGGCCGCGGCTTCTCGCTCAAACCGGAGCGCCTGGTCGATCTCGAGCGCTACCTGCGGATCGAGGCCTGTCAGGTCTCTTTCCCCGCGGAGGCGCTGCCGGCGCGACCCGCGAGCGCCGCGGCGCCCACGGCGCGCGCCACGGGCGCGCCAGCGGCGGCACCCGGACCGGCGCCGGCCTACGTGCCGGCGCTGCGCATCCTCGCTGCCGCGGTGCAGCCGGCACGGGTGCGCCCGGGCGAGGAGGTCGCGCTGGTCGTCAACTACCTCCTCGAAGGGCTGCCGCCGGGAGCGGGGTTCGAGGTGCACGAGGAGCGCGAGCTGCTCTCCGGCGAGCGCCACCTGACGACGCTCGAGGATCGGGTGACGCGCGCCGCCGGCACCTACACCTCGAGCCAGCGGATCCGCGTGCCGGCCGATCTCGCGCCGGGGGTCTATCGCCTGCGCGCCCGCGTGCGCGTCGCCGGTCTCGCCGCGGAGGGCGAGGCGCTCTTCGAGGTCGACTGAGGGACCAGGTCGCCCTGCACCTCGCCGCGGCGCCTTCGCGCAGCGGCAGGCGAGGGTGGGGAGAGAGAGATTCGGGGGGTGACCGGCAGGTCAGACGTGTGACATGCCTGTCCCCACGGGCTCGGCGATCGCGAGGCGGGCCAGCGCCTCGGCGAGATCGGCGCGCAAGTCGGCGAGGTCCTCGCAGCCCACCGCCAGGCGCACCAGGCCGGGCGTGA
>CAZPZW010000273.1:0-2864 GCA_964591165.1 uncultured Thermoanaerobaculia bacterium
CTCTTCGCGCCGGTCGAGCTCGACCAGGCAGGCGAGCTCGGCCTCGAGCAGCGCGCCCTCGGTGCCGCGCCGCGGGCAGCTCGCGAGGTCCGGGATCGCTTCGGCGCAGCGCTCGAGGCCGGCCAACGCGCGCCCGGAGAGGCAGGCGGCCGCGCCGTTGCCGGCGGACGTCGGCAGCCCCTTCAAACGGCTGAGGGCGTCGGCGGGGCGTTCGCGGTCGAGGTCGAGCTCGGCCAGCCGGAGGTTCCAGCGGGGATCGTCCGGGTTCTCCGCGGCGAGCCGTTCGAGCTCGCGCAGCCGCTTGGCCTCCGGCATCGCGGCGAGCTCGGCCTCGCGCGCGCGGTCGACCAGCGCGGCGAAGCGCGGGACCGCCGAGAGGAGCTGCGAGGGAACCCACTCGACCGCCCGCTGCTCGAACTCCGCGCGCTCCGCGGGCCCGAGCGCGGCGGCGCCGTAGGCTCCGAAGCGCTCCTCGATCTCCTCGATCCGGCGGAAGGTCTCGACGAACTCCTCCTGTTCGCCGAGCGCCGCCTGGGCGAGGGCGACGCGCACCAGGCACTGGCCAAGGAGCGGCGGCTGCTCGAGCAGGCCGAAGCAGGCGATGCGCAGGTCCTCGAGCGCCCGCTCGGCGTCGCCGCGGGCGAGCTCCTGGGTCCCCTCGCGCAGCATGGAGGTGTAGAAGGGATCGGGCTCCTGCGCCGGCGCGGGCAGCGCCGTCGCCACCGCGAGCAGCAGGGCGGCCAACAGGATCCGGACCGGTGCGCCGCGGAGCCTCATCCGACCCCCTCGACGGCGGCGGCCGCCAGCGGCCGGTCCTCGATCACCGCCATCGGGTTCTCGACGGTCAGGCGCTGCGCCGCCGCGAGGCCCTGGCGTGCGGCGATCAGAGCGTGGGCGTGGGAGAGCCCGGGCGGGCGCCAGTCGGGGCGATGGGCGTCGCTCGCCACGAAATGGACGAGGTCGGCTTCGAGCAGCGACCAGACCCGGTCGCGCACCACCCGCCCGAACTGCCCGGTGACGCTCATCGCGGTCACCTGCAGGAGGCCGCCGGCCTCGACGATCCGGTCGATCAGATCCTCCTCGCTCCAGAGGAAAGAGGTGAGCTCCGGGTGGGCGACGATCGAGAAGTAGCCGGCCCGCCCGATCTCCCCCACCAGCTCGACCGGGTCGGGGCCGATCCCCTCCGGGTCGAGCTCGATCAAGAGATAGCGCGAGCCGGCCAGCGTGCGCAACCCGGCGCGGCCGGGGCGCTCGAGGTCGGCCAGCAGGTCGGAGTCGACGCGCACCTCGCCGCCCAGGTAGAGCCGCGGGGTGCCGCCGGTGCGCTCGGCGAGCTCGGCCAGGCGCGCCTGCAGCGGCCCCGGGTCGTCCGTCCGCCACTCGTCGCGGCGTTGGTGCGGGGTCGCGACCAGCGCGACGCAGCCGTCGGCCGCCGCCTGCCGGCACATGAGGAGCGACTGCTCGACCGACTCCGGGCCATCGTCGACGCCGGGCAGGAGGTGCAGGTGCAGGTCGATCACAGGGCGGCGACCCCGCCGCCGCTCTTGGCCTCCGCCTCCGGCGCGCCGTAGGCCTCGTAGCTGCCTCCGTAGCCGCTCCGGTAGCGCCCCTCGATCGCGTGGTGGCGGTTGAGCACGACGCCGAGCAGCTTGACCTCGGCCTGTACGAGCCGGTCGCGGCAGGTCTTGGCGTCGCGGCGCTGGACGTGGCCGGCGCGCAGGCAGAGCACGGTGCCGTCGGTCTGGGAGCCGAGCAGGATGCCGTCGGTGACCGCGAGCGTCGGCGCGGTGTCGAAGATCACGATGTCGAAGTGGCCGCGCACGAAGGCGATGAACTCCGCCATGCGCTCCGAGGAGAGCAGCTCCGAGGGGTTGGGCGGGATCGGCCCCGAGGGCGTGAGATGCAGGTTGGGCACGTCGGTGCGGAAGATCACCTGCTCGACGCCGGCGCCGTGGGTGAGGAAGTTCACCAGGCCGGTCTTGTTGGAGATCTTGAAGACCTCGTGGACGCGCGGCTTGCGCAGGTCGCCGTCGACCAGCAGGACCTGCTTGCCGAGCTGGGCCATGACCACCGCGAGGTTGGTCGCGGTCGAGGTCTTGCCCTCCGAGGGGACCGCCGAGGTGACCACGATCGCCTTGAGCTCGCGGGCGGTCGACAGCAGCAGCGCGGTGCGCAGCGAGCGGTAGGCCTCGGCGACCGCCAGGCGGGGGCGGTGGAGCGGCAGCAGCTCGATCCTGACCTCCTCGTCGGGCTCGCCCTTCTTCTTGCGCACCCGCGCGCCTTTGCCGGCGGGCTTCGCCTTGCGCTCGCCGTAGCCGTAGCCGTAACCGTACCCGTAGCCGTAGCGGCCGAGCACGCCGTAGCTCCTGGCTTCGTTCGAGACGTCCGGAACGGTGGCGAGCACCGGCACGCCGAGGATCCGCTCGACCTCCTCGGTCGACTTGAGCGTCCGGTCCATGTAGTGGAGCAGCAGCACCAGGCCGATGCCGAGCATCAGGCCGGAGCCGAGGCCCATGGTCAGGCTGCGCTGGAGCGAGGGCCGGAAGGGGCCGCCCGGGACCAGCGCGCGGTCGACGATGCGGACGTTCGACTCGCCCTGCGCCTGGAGGCGCGAGCTGACGTCGGTCTCCGACTGGCGGCGCAGCAGCTCGTCGAGCAGCGCGCGGCGGGTCGAGATCTCGACCTGCAGGTTGTTGTACTCGACGGCGGCGGAGTTGAGCTCCCGGTTCTCGGCCTTGGTCGAGTTGAGCTCGGCGGCGAGCGACTGCTCGCGGCGCAGCGTCGTCTGGAACTCGGCGCGCGCGACCTCCTTCGCCTTCTCGAGCGCCTCCGCGACCACCTTGAGCAGGTTGCGCTGGCCGAGG
>CAZPZW010000274.1:0-2823 GCA_964591165.1 uncultured Thermoanaerobaculia bacterium
GCTCGAAGAGCTCCATGACGTTGGCGACCCAGAAGGTCGAGGGGAAGGGGCTGCGCGGTGCCTTGGCGCTCATCGCGGCGAAACCTAGCACGCGCCGGCGGGGACTCGGGGCGCGCGACGCGACGCCGAAGGACCGCTTCCGGCGGGCGGCCGAGGCGTTCCGGCGCCGCCGTGCGAAGTCCCTCGGACGGAGCCGCGGGATGTGTTGAAATGGCGCCCCCATGGCCGAGCTCGATCCGCGGCTGCGCGAGGCGCTCGAGGACCTCCAGGGCTATCTCGCGGATCACCTCGCACCCCTGCTGGTGGCCGACGCGTTCGAGACCCTGCTCGAGTACCCCCCGGCGCTGACCGCCGAGCAGCTGCGCCTCTGGGCCTTCTTCCAGTTCCGCGGCCATGGCGGCGCGACGCCGATCTCCGACTACCTCTACCACGCGATCAAGAAGGTCCAGCAGCTCGAGGAGCACGATCTGATGCCGTCCGAGCGCTTCCAGCGCTTTCTGGCGGGTCTGGCCCTGGCGCTGCTCGAGGCCTGCCCGGAGGACGAGCGTGACCGGCTCGCCGGCCAGCTCCGCCACCTGCGCGAGTCGGTCGGGGGAGCCACGGCGTTGGTGGATCACCTGCACCGGTCGGCGGCGACGGCTCCGGGCGAGCCACGCCCGGCCGCCGCGGCGGCGGCGCCGGCGGCGCCGGCCACTCCGCTCTCCGCCGTCGAGGCGCGCGAGTTGCGTCAGTTCACGCTCGCCCTGGAACGGGTCGTTGCGGGCCTCGGCGCGGCGGGTGGCGCCGCGGCAGGCGCCGCAGGCGGATGGGCGCAACAGCTGCTGGTGCTCGCGACCGCCGGCGCCCGCTCGGGCGCCGACCTCGAGGCCCGCCTCGAGAAGCTGCGCGCCGCCGGCCTGGCGCCGGCCGAGCCGTCGGAGCTCGTGCAGTCGCTGATCGGCGCGGTTCCCGACTGGGCGCTCGCGCTGCCCGGCGGTTCGCGGGCACCGATGTCGGGCTCGCTCGAGGCGGTCCACCGGGCGGTGCGCCTGGCCGGGAACCGCGAGAGCTCGGGGGCGCGCTGGAAGGAGCTGCTGCGCGTCGCCGCCGAGCAGTTCAACCGGCGCGCCTTCGGGCGCGCGCTCGCCCTCGTCGACCTGGCCGACCGGATGCTGCGCGACGGCGAGATCGATGCGCGCTTCGGCGAGATCGCGCGCGAGAAGGCGCACGAAGCTTACGACATCTCGGTGTTGCTCGAAGCCTGCGCGGATCGCCAGCACTGGCCGCTGATCCACCGGCTGCTCGAGTTCCACCCCGCCTGGTCGGTGCGCGACCTGCTCGATCAGCTGGTCTTCCAGCCGGATGCCAAGAAGCGCCGCCTGCTGCTCGCGCAGCTCGAGGTGTGGGGCGCCGAAGCGCGCCCGATGGTGTTCGAGCGCCTCGAGGCCTCGGTGATGGAAGGCTCGCGCGATCCCAAGGTCTGGTGGTACCAGCGCAACCTCGTCCTCCTGCTCCATCGCCTGCCGCGCACCGCCGCTGCCGACGCGGGACGCGAGCTCGAGCTGGTCGCCCCCTTCTCGGCGCTCGCCCAGCCCCCTTCGTTCCAGAAGGAGGCGATCCTCCTGCTGGCGCAGCTGCCCAACTACGCCGGGGTCCCCACCCTGGTGCAGCGCCTGGCCGAAGCCGAGCGGGCGCTCGAGGGGCCGGACCCGCCGCCCCACCCGGCGCCCGAGATCTGGAAGGTGATGAACGCCCTCGCCACCGCTCTCGCGCGCTCCGGCTCGCTCTCCGCGCGCCGCGCCCTGGTCGGTCACGCGCTCGCGCGCCGCCCCCGCGACGGCGAGCCGCTGGCGCGGCTGCGCGAGCTCGGCCGGAGCGACCTCGCCGGCGACCACGACACGGTCGGCCGTCTGCTCGCCGCGCTCAAGGAGCTCAGCCCGCGCCGGGTTCTGGGCTTCGTGGTCGGCCGCCGCGACGAAGAGCTGGCCCACGTGGCGCGCGCCCTCTCCGGCACCACGACTCCGGAGGTCCGTGAAGCGCTCGCCGAGCTCGCGGCGCGCCTCCCGGAGCCGCCGCCGGGCGGCGGTGACGGGGCGGCGAGTCGCGCCGGCGCCGAGGAGGGCGCGGGCGGCGCGGTGGCCGATGCCGCCGCCGGCGCCCGGGAGGAGACCCTCGTCTTCGTGCCGCAGGCCGAGCCGGCGCCGGGGCGCGTGTCGATGGCGGGGGATCTCGAGGTCTTCGGGCTGGCCGGCCTGCTGCAGACCTTTCAGCAGTCGGAGAGCAGCGGCCGGCTCGCGCTGCGTGACGCGGCGGGCCGGGCGCACGGCGAGCTGACCCTGCATCGCGGCAGGCTGGTCCACTGTCGCACCGGCCGCCTGAGCGGCCGGGAGGCGTTCTACCAGCTCTTCGAGGTGCCGGTCCCGGGCACCTTCGAGTTCACCCGCACGGAGCCGGCCGCCGAGGCGCCGGCCGAGGCGCTGGAGATCCTCGGTCTGCTGATGGAATCGATGCGGCGCTACGACGAGCTCCAGCGCGCTCGTGTCCTGGTGACGGACGACGCGCGGCTCAAGCCGACCGGCACGCGTGCCACGGCGCCTCCCGAGGAGTCCGACGGCGGACTGGTGCGCGCCCTCTGGGGGCTGGTGCGGCAGGGGGCGCGCGTCGCCGACTGCGAGCGGGCGGTCGAGGTCGACGCGCTGCGCGTGCGGACCCTGCTCGTCCACTGGCTCGAGGAGGGCGCGGTCGCGCTCGAGCCGGCCCGCGCCTGACGCGCGGCGCGGTCAGCCGGCGCCCGGCAGGCGGCGCAGGTCGGCGTTGCGGCCGAGCACCAGCAGCCGATCGCCC
>CAZPZW010000275.1:0-2812 GCA_964591165.1 uncultured Thermoanaerobaculia bacterium
TGGTCTCTCCAACGCTCGACAAGGCGTTGAACCTCCTGCTCATCCTGCACGCCGATCACGAGCAGAACTGCTCGACCTCGACGGTGCGCATGGTCTGCTCGTCGGGCGCCAACCTCTTCGCCTCGATTTCGGCCGGGATCTGCGCCCTCTGGGGGCCGCTCCACGGCGGCGCCAACCAGGCGGTGATCGAGATGCTGCAGGCCATCGAGCGGGACGGCGGCGGCTACCAGAAGTTCGTCGACCTGGCGAAGCAGAAGGACTCGGGATTCCGCCTGATGGGCTTCGGCCACCGGGTCTACAAGAACTTCGATCCGCGTTCCCGGATCCTCAAGAAGGCGGCGGATGCGGTGCTCGACGAGCTGGGCGTCCACGACTCGCTGCTCGAGATCGCCAAGGGTCTGGAGGAGGTCGCGCTCAAGGACCCCTACTTCATCGAGCGCAAGCTCTATCCCAACGTCGACTTCTACAGCGGCATCCTCTACCGCGCGATGGGGATTCCGACCAACATGTTCACCGTCATGTTCGCCCTCGGTCGGCTGCCGGGCTGGCTCGCCCACTGGCGCGAGATGCGCCTCGAAGGGTCGCGCATCAACCGCCCGCGCCAGATCTACACCGGCGAGGTGGAGCGCGACTACGTGCCGATCGAGCGCCGCTGAATCGCTGCGCCGGCCATCCGACGCCCGCCGGGGGTCACTCCGGCGGGCGTTCTTCTCTTCCCGCGGCCTCGGCGGGGTGGAGCTTGGCGTGGATCTTCCGGCGCAGTCGCTCGAGTCGCCGCCAGAGTCCCGGCCAGCGGCCCATCAGGCTGCGCAGCCGGAGATGGACCCACTGACTGCCGATCGAGAGCAGCGCAAGGCCGAGCACCAGGCTCAGGCCGCCCTGCAGGATCGGCAGGAAGAGGCCGAGGATGCCGAGGAAAATGAGGAACCAGCCGACCGAAAGCACCACCACCCGGATCCAGAAGGGGAGTGGCAGGCGCTGGTAACGCCGTCGTGCGTGGCGGGGAAGGCGAGGCCGGGGGACTCTCACGGGCGCGTTTCGGGGAGGCGGAGATTGACATACTGGACCGAAATCGTCCAGAATCCTCTCGATCTCTTGAGAACCCGTCTCAACAAATGGCCCAACTCCGCGAAGAACAGCAGTTCCTGCACTTTCTCCGGTCCCGCGGCCTGCGCTCGACAGCCGAGCGCCGGGCTCTGATCCGCGAGATCTTCGCACAGCACGGGCACATCGACGCCGGGACGATTCACCGCGCACTGGCGGCGCGCGGCACCGCGGTCTCGCGCGCCACGGTGTATCGCAACCTCGAGCTCCTGGTCGAAGCGGGACTGGCGCACAAGGTCCGCCTCGCCGGGCGCGGTTACCTCTACGAGCACCTCCACTCCGGGCAGCGTCACGGCCATCTCGCCTGCCGCGCCTGCGGCCGGATGATCGAGTTCGTGAGCCCCGGCATCTCGGCGCTCCTGGGCGAGATCTGTCGCGCCCACGGTTTCGAGGGACGGGAGAATCAGCTGCAGATCCTCGGTCGTTGTCGCAGCTGCTCCGCGGCCGCTGCGCCCCGTGCCGCCGGAGCACCGGGTGCCTAGCAATCCGGGGCTCGCCGTGCGGCCCACCCCGAGCGACGCCGTGGTGCGGCCCGCGATCTGGCTCTCGGAAGCGGTGGCGGGCGCGATCGTCCGCCTCGTGCGGCGCGATCTCGCCGAGGGAGAGGCCTGCCTGCTCGCTGCGATGGGGCTCACCGAGGGCTGCCGGATGACCGTGCGCAGCGCCGGCGACCCGTGCATCGTCGAGGTCCGCGCGACCCGCATCGGGCTCGCCCGCAGCGTCGCCGAGCGGCTGCTCGTGCGGGCCGAGGCCGCAAGGTGACGCTGCCCGCCCGGCCCGAGTCCCGCGGTGCGAACGCCCCGCGGCGGCTGCTCCTGCTCGGCAACCCGAACACCGGCAAGACGACGCTGTTCAATCGGCTCTGTGGCCTGCGCGCCAAGACCGCCAACTTCCCGGGCACCACGACCGACCTGAAGATCGGCCGCCTGCCGCTGGGCGAGGGCGAAGCGTTCGAGCTGGTCGATCTGCCGGGGCTCTACAGTCTCGACCTGGAGCTCCCGGAATCGCGGGTCGCCGTCGAGGCCCTCACCACACCCGGCGCCCCGCCGGCGGCGGTGATCGTGGTGGCCGACGCGACCAACCTGCCGCGCCATCTGATGCTGGTGGGCGAGTTGCGGCGCCGCGGCGTCCCGCTGGTCGTGGCGCTCAACATGATCGACCTCGCCCGCCGGCGCGGTCTCTCCTTCGATCTCACGCGCCTCGCGGCGGCGATCGGCGCCCCGGTGGTGCCGGTCGCAGCTCGCCAGGGAGAAGGGGTGGGCGAGCTGCTCGCCGAGGTGCGCCGGGTCGCGGCCGCGCCGCCGCCTACGCCTGCCGCGAGCGAGGGGGAGGCGCTCGAGACGTGGGCCGAGCGCATCGTCAACGAGGCCGTCGGCGGCGAGCGGGCGCTCGGCGCGGCGGGCGACACGCTGCTCGATCGGCTCGACGAGACCTTCACCCACCCGATCGCCGGTCTGCTCATCTTCCTCGCGGTGATGGCCGGCCTCTTCTGGACCATCTTCGCCCTCGCCAGCGTGCCGATGAGCCTGATCGAAGCCACCTTCGCGCACCTGGGGGGCTTTCTCGAGAGCCACCTTCCGCCGGGGGCGGTGCGCGACCTGCTGGTCGGCGGCCTCCTGGGCGGGATCTCGGGGACGGTCGTCTTCCTGCCCCAGATCTGCCTGCTCTTCTTTCTCATCACGCTGCTCGAGGACACCGGCTACCTGGC
>CAZPZW010000276.1:0-2799 GCA_964591165.1 uncultured Thermoanaerobaculia bacterium
CTGGATCGTCGTCCTGCAGCTCGTGGCGCTGCTGCAATTCTCGCCGGCGCTGCCCTCCGACGCGGTGGCGAACTACGCGCGACCCTCGCCTTTCGCGGCGCGCCTCGAGCCGCCGCGTTCGCTGCTCCACCTGCCGATGCTCGAGCCGCGTTGGGAACCCTGGCCGGACTATCGCCTCGGTACCGCCGGCATGGTGGGCGCGGCGCGTGCCGCCTGGCTCTCGGTCGAGCCGCCGTTCGGCGTGCCGTTCGGCATCTCCTATCCGCTGGCACCTGACCTCGAGGGGATGAGCTCGCCGCTCAACGTCTTCTTGTCACGCAACCTGACCGTTGCCACATGGCCGGTGCGTGCCGCGTGGCTCCGCCGGCTGGGCCTCGGCTGGATGGTGCGCGGCGGCGAGGGCGAGACCGAGGGCTTCGAGAGGGTGGAGAGCGCGGAGCACTGGGGCGCCAAGGTGTCGCTCTACCGGGTGCACGATCCGCTGCCCGCGGCGCGATGGCCCGAGCGGTTGGCCGTCGCGGCGAGCCCCGTCGAGGCGTACGCCAGGACGGTGGTCGCCCCGCTCGACGAGCGCACCGCCTTGGCCAGCCGCGCGATCGAGCACCATGCCGGAGCCGAGGTCGAGCTGGTCGAATGGTGGGACGGGCGGATCGTCGTCGACGTCGCCGGGGAGGGCGGGTTGCTGGTTCTGGCGCGGGCCTATCAACCGCTCTGGCGGGCGCGGCTCGCATCGGGCGAGCGGCTGGCGACCCAGCCGGCCGACCTCGCTCTCCTCGGCGTCGAGGTGCCGGCGGGGCGCCGGCGCGTCGTGCTCGACGTCGCCGCCTGGCCGGAGGCGCTCGCCGGCGGCATCGCCCTCACCGTCGCCCTCGCGGCGCTTGCGGCCCTCGTCGTCGGCGCGAGACGCCCGTGAAGCGCTTTCTCGTTCTCTGCGTCGCGCCGGTGCTGCTGTTGCTCGCGGTGTGCATCGCGCCGCTCGCGAGCGGCGAGCGCACGCTCATCCTGCGTGACACGCTGCTCAGCCATCTCTCGCTGCGCAGCCCGCTCGCCACGGCGCTCGTGCGGGGGGAGCTCCCGCTGGTCGATCTCCAGCGCGCCGGCGGTCAGCCGATGGTGGGCAACCCGAACGTCGTGGCGCTCTACCCCGACAACCTGCTGCTCCTCGTCGCCTCCCCGCTCTGGCAGCTCAACGCCCACTTCTGGCTGCACTGGCTGCTCGCGCTCGCCGCCGCGACCTGGCTCGGGCGCGCGCTCGGCTTCACGCGCGAAGGCGCCTTCACGGTGGGCGTCGCCTATGCCTTCTCCGGATTCTTCGTCTCGCAGCTCAATCTCTACAACGGAGTCGGCGGCGCCGCTTGGACGCCGGCGCTCGCCGCTGCGCTGGTCGAGGTCGCGGACCCGACCAAGCGGCGGCGCGCGCTGCTCGCGCTCGGCGCGGCGTGGGCGCTGGCGCTGCTTGCAGGAGATCCGATTCTCGCCGCGCTCGGCTTGCTCGCCGGGGTCGTTCTCGCGCTCTCCGGGGCGGCACGGCGCTATCCGTATGGGCGCGCCGCCGGCGCACTGGGTGCTGGTACCCTCATCGCCGCGCCGCAGCTCGTCGCCACCTGGCAGATCCTGGCCGAGTCGTTCCGCGGCTTCCAGGGCTTCACCGCCGCCTTCCTCGGCTCGGCCTCGCCCCGGCCTGCCGCGCTCGTCGACCTCCTCCTGCCGCTCTTCTTCGGGCGTCCGGACAGCGGCGAATTCTGGGGTGTCGACTACTTCAGCGGGACGCCGCCGATCTACTTCTCGCTCGCCCCCGGGGCGGTCGTTCTCGCCCTCGCCGCCGCCGGCTGCTGCCTCCCCGGCACGCCGCGCCGGCGGGCCCTCGCGCTCGCCGCAAGTGGACTGGTGATCGCCTTCTCGGCGGGGACGCCGATCGTCTCCCTGCTCGCGGCGCTGCCCGGCATGAGCCTGGTGCGCTTCGTGGTCAAGTTCGGGCTCTGGGCAGCGCTCGGCCTGGCGATCCTCGCCGGGCACGCGGTCGAGGCGGCGCGCGCGCGCGCCGCCGGCGCGGCGCGCCTGCGCCACGCCCTCACCTTCGCGGCGCTCCTCTACGCACTGCTCTGGCTCGCCGCGACACGCCTGCCGGCCGCGCCCGCCGAGTGGCTGCGCGAGAGGCTCGGCAGTGGGCTCGATGCCGAACGCTTCACCAGCGAGCGCAGTCGATGGGCGGCGATCGCCTTCCTGTCGCTCGCCGCGCTCCTGCTCGCGCGGGTCGCCTGGACCGAACGTGCGCGCCGGCTCGCGCTCGGCGCCGCGGCGCTCGTCGTGCTGCAGGCGGCACTGCAGCTCCACCTGCTCGCGGGGATGCTGCCCACCGACGCGGCGAGCTTCTATGCCACCCCGCCGTCGCTCTTCGCTCGCCTGCCCCCCGCGGCGGTGCTGATGCACGGCGCGGCGAACGAGGCGTTCGGCCGCAACCTGATGGACACCGGCGAGCCGCGGCGCCTCCTCGCCGAGCGCGTGCGGCGCGCCTGGGCGAGCGGCTTCTCCTTCGCTGGGCACGGGGCCGGCCGGCGGTACGAGGTGGACTTCGCGCCCGAAGGGCTCGACCACTTCACCGTCTACGCGCTGGGCGAGGCCTGCGAGCGGCACGCCGACCCGCAGCGCGTGCGGCTGTTGGCGGCGACCGGAGTGGACCTGTTGCTGCTGCCGCGCCCGCTCCAGGAGGTGCCGGAGAGCTGGGCGCGCCGCGTCGCCCGCTACGACGACCTCGCGCCGCCGCTCCACGTCTACGAGATCGTCGGCCCGCTGCCCGAG
>CAZPZW010000277.1:0-2799 GCA_964591165.1 uncultured Thermoanaerobaculia bacterium
ATCCAAGCGGAGTATACTTTTATCAACTTAAAGCCGGAGAAAACATAAGCACAAAAAAAATGATTTTACTTAAATAAAAAATTAATACGGCCTTACAATAAGGAGACTAATATTTCTTTAATTAAAAATTAAAGGAGAATGAAATGAAAAAAATATTTTGTTTGTTTTTCTTTTTGCTGTTAACAGAACTTTGTTTGGCACAGTGGTTTTGGCAAAACCCCTTACCACAGGGGAATCCACTGAGGGCATTATATTTTATCGATCAAGTTACAGGTTGGACTGTCGGGGATTTTAGCACTATCTTAAAAACTACTGATGGTGGATCCAACTGGAATTCTCAGTTTTGCCCGACGACTGCATATTTAAGCTCGGTATACTTCCTTAATCAAGATACGGGATGGGTAGCAGGTGGAGACGGTACAATCCTAAAAACTTTGGATGGAGGAACAAACTGGACAATTCAAAGGAATGTTCAGAGCGAATATTATTATTCAATACACTTTGCTGATGATAATAATGGTTGGGTATGTGGAATGAACGGGGTTATATTAAATACATCAGATGGTGGTACAAATTGGACATATCAATCAAGTGGTACATATGAATGGTTGTTCTCATTGTATTTCTCCGACCAAAATACTGGCTGGACGGTTGGTATGAGTGGTAAGATCCTGAAGACTAATAATGGTGGAACGACTTGGATACCCCAGACAAGCGGCACGAATTCCGACCTATACTCGGTTTATTTTAAGAACCTTAACTATGGTTGGTCTGCTGGATTAAACGGAAAAATTTTACACACTACTAATGGGGGACAGAACTGGGTATCCCAGACAACAGGAACAAATAAATACTTATCTTCAATTTATTTCATTGATCTAAATACTGGGTGGGCAGTTGGAGAAGTAATCCTGAAAACAATAGATGGAGGATTACATTGGTCATTTCAAACTAACCCAAGTGAATATTTTTTATCATCAACATATTTCATAAATGAATTTACAGGGTGGGGTGTCGGATGGGGAGGAATTATTTTAAATACTACTGACGGAGGAATAAATTGGATATTTCAAAGCAGTGGTAGTAACAAATCTTTTTTTTCATCTGATTTTCTTAATCAAAATACCGGATGGGTAGCAGGTTTGGGAGGAACGATATTGAAAACTACAAATGGAGGTATAATTTGGACAACAAAAGCAACTGGTACAAATACAGACTTGTTCTCGGTTTGTTTTACAGATCAAAATAACGGTTGGGCTGTTGGATCAAACGGTATAATTATAAATACTTCAAACGGGGGATCAGGCTGGGGTCAACAAATTAGCGGAACGAATAGCTCCTTTGTTTCTGTTGATTTCATTGACTCTGTTACTGGTTGGGTTGTTGGTTGGTACCAAACAATTCTCAAAACTACAAATGGAGGATTGAACTGGAATCCTCAAACCAGTGGAGCATACGGCTGGTTCTATGATGTTCAATTCATTGATCAATATAATGGTTGGGCCGTGGGAGATACAGGAAGAATTGTTCACACAACAGATGGAGGAGTAAATTGGACTTCCCAATCAAGCGAAACAAATCTCGATCTCACCTCAGTTTATTTCAAAAACGAATTCAACGGTTGGATCGCAGGAAATGGAGGTACTATTTTGAAAACTACAAACGGGGGATCAGGTTGGATACCACAAACAAGCGGGTCATATTTTAATCTCAGGTCAATATATTTTATTGATCTTAACATTGGCTGGGTGGTTAGTGATTTAGGTGAAATACTGAAAAGCACGGATGGTGGAGTAAACTGGGAAATTCAAACTAAAGTTACAGATTACCAACTTAATAGTATTTATTTCACTAATGAAGCCATCGGTTGGGTCGTTGGTTCTTGGGGAACAATCCTCGGAACAACAAATGGAGGCATCACTCCAATGCCTCCTTTATCTCCGACAAATCTTATATCTGTTGCTGATACTTTTTCAGTGGAACTTAGTTGGACAGATAATTCTGATGACGAAACAGGGTTTTTTATTGAAAGAAAAGATGGTGATTCGACAAGTGCTAATCCGTTCATTAAAATTGACACTGTTGCAACAAATGTAATCTCTACTACGGATCTAGGATTGACACCCAATACAATTTATACTTACAGAATATCCGCCTTTAATGATGTAGGTGTTTCTGGTTATAGCAATCTCGCACAGGCCACTACACTTAGTTTGCTACCAACATTTCAGTTGACAGTTTCAGTCTTGGATGGTTGGAATATGGTATCTATACCGGGGCTCCATCCAATAAATCAGAATGTAAATACGTGGTGGCAGTTTAGAGAGCCAAGGACTAATGTATTTAAGTATGCAGGCGAATATCTGACGGTAACTGAAGTAATACCGGGCATCGCATACTGGATGCAAAATTCCGGTGACAGGACATACAATACAGGAGATGAATGGCCAGCAGGTGGAATACAGATAGTTGTTCACGATCCACTAACAGGAGCCATAGGCTGGAACCTGATAGGTGGATATGAATTGAGTATCGCAACATCTGGATTGACAACCAATCCACCAGGGCTAATCACTGGATTAGTTTACAAATATTCAGGTGGATATTATCCAGCCACTACGTTGGATCCGGGATATGGATACTGGATAAAACTGACAGGCGCAGGAAACATAATTATACCTGAAGTGTTAGCTAAAGGAATAAAACCAGTAGAAATGTTTCCGGATGAATGGGGAAGAATAGTGATAACGGATGCAGCAGGAGTAAACTATACACTTTATGCAGTAAAAGGACAGGTAG
>CAZPZW010000278.1:0-2797 GCA_964591165.1 uncultured Thermoanaerobaculia bacterium
GGCTGCTCGAGGCGCGGTCGTAGCTCGGCTTCGACGAGCCGCTGTAGGCGCTGCGCCCCGAGCTGCCGCTCGACGAGCGCGTGCTCGCGCCCGAGGAGCGTTGGCCGCCGGCGCTCGAGCGGTCGGCGCTGCCGGCGCGATCCTTGGCGGCGCTGCTCGCCTGGCCGGAGCCCTGGCGATCGCGGCTGCCCGCCTGGGCGCCGCCCTGGCGATCGGAGGTTCCGGCCTGAGCGCCGCCCTGGCGATCGCGCGCCGCCGCGGCCCGGTCGCCGCCCCCCTGGACGTCGCGGGTGCCGGCCTGGGCGCCGCCCTGCCGCTCACGCGCCGCCGCCGCGCCCTGGCCGCTCCCCGCCTTGTCCTTCCACCCCTGGGTCCCCGCGCTCGCGCCCGAACGGCCGCGCGCCTGGGCCTGCGCCTGGGCCTGCCCCTTGCTGACCCGGCTGCTTCCCCCCTGGGCGCCGTACTTGCTCGCCGTGGCGGAGTTCTTGTAGTTGACCCCCCCGCGGTGACTGGCGTCGTGGTTCCAGTTCGCCCGGTTGCCGCTCAGATTCTGCGGATTGACGTTGGTGTTGCGATTGAAGTTGTTGTAGCGATTGACGTCGATGTCGACGTCGCCGTGCCCCCAGCCCCAGTTGCAGTTCCCCCAGATGGCTCCGCCCACCGCCACGCCGATGCCGAAGCTGATCAACCCGGCGCCCGGCGGGTAGTAGGGATACATCGGCGGGTAGTAGTAAGGCGGCGGCGCCCAGCCGGAGTAGACCACCGTTGGCGAGTAGCTGGGCACGTAGACGACTTCGGGCGAAGGCGACTCGATGACGATGATCTTCTCCTCGGTCACCGTCACCACCTGCTGCTCGGTGCTCTTCAGGTTCCCCGAATCGTGCGCCTTGCCCCGCATGATCTGCACCGTGTCGAGCAGCTCGGTCTTCTGGCCGAGGAAGGCGTCGCCCAGATCCTGCGTCCAATCGAGGTTCTCGCTCATCCGCTTGAGCACGTCCGGCACCTTGCAGAGCGATTTGACGCTCGGGTCCCAGTCCTCGTCCTTCAGCGCCTCGTCGAGCTTGGAGTCCTTCAGGGCCGGATTCTTCTGCATGAAGCGGTCGGCCTCGACGACCTCGAGCGGGTAGGTCGCCGCCATTAGGATCTGCATCAGCAACCCGTCGGAGTAGAGCGCGATCGGCGCCACCAGCGCCTCGAGCTGTTCCTTGGAGAACTGCTCCGCGGCGGGCGCCGCAGCGGCCGCATCGGCGGCGGGAGCGGCCGCCGTGGGAGCCGCCCCGCCGGTGGCAGGAGCCGCCGCCTGGGCGAAGATCATCGTGCCGTCCGCCCCCAGTAGGAGGGCGAACGCGGTTCCGAGGGTGAACACCGCCCTGGCGGTCCTTCTCATGAGGTCCTCCTCCTTGGTCTCACGCGGCGGGCCGCGCGGCGGCCCGCCGCCTGATGCTGCACGATCCGAACATCCACGGCTGCGAACCGCTCCCGGCCGCGGGCCGGGAGCGACATTCCGCCGCGCTCAGCGCGCCTTCGCCTGGTACGGGTTGCCGCCCAGGGCGTTCGAGATGTCCGCGATCGCCTTCTGCGCCCGCACGCTGTTGCCCGCCGCGTCGAGCGGCGGCGAGACGACCGCGATGCCGAACTTGCCGGGCGAAACCGCGATCAGGCCGCCGCCGACGCCGCTCTTGCCCGGCAGGCCGGTGCGGTAGAGCCACTTGCCGGAGTCGTCGTAGAGGCCGGCGGTGGCCATCACGGCGAGCACCTCCGGCACGTTGTCGGACTTCATGACCTGCTTGCCGGTGACCGGGTTCTTGCCCATGTTGGCGAGCGTCGCCGCCATCATCGCGAGGTCCTTGGCGTTGACCGAGACCGAGCACTGCTCGGTGTAGATGTCGGTCGCCCGCGCCGGTTCCGCCTTGATGTAGCCGTACGCCAACATCAGGTAGCCGATCGCCTGGTTGCGCTGGTTGGTCTCGGCTTCCGACTTGAAGACCTCCTCGTTGACCGCGAGCGGCCGGCCGGCGAACTCCGAGTACCAACCGAGGATGCTCTTCCAGATCTGGTCTCGGCTGTCACCCTTCACCATGCTGGTCGCGGCGATGGCGCCCGGGTTGACCAGGGCGTTCATCTCCGGCCCGCCCAGTGACTTCTGGGAGAACTCGATCGAGACGATCGAGTTGAAGCGCATGCCGGTGGCGTCGACGCCGATCGTGCTGGCGATCGCGTCGGGGCCCGACTCCTCCATGACCTTGGCCATGGTGAAGACCTTGGAGATCGACTGGATCGAGACCTCGGAGCGGACGTCGCCCGCGGTGTAGACCTTGCCGTCGGTCGTCACCAGCGCGATGCCGTAGATCTTCGGGTCGACCTTGGCGAGCGCCGGAATGTAGTCGGCGTTGGCGCCCTCCTGGATGTCCCTGTACTTGGCGTAGGCGGCGTCGAGAGCCGCCTGGATCTCGGCCGGGGTCTGCGCGGCGAGCGGAGTCGCCACTGCCAGCAGCAGTCCGCTCAGCGCGACGAAGCCCAGGCTACGAAGAGTCTTCGCGTTCATCTCACTTTCCTCCGATGCGGTGGCTGAAGTTGTACTTGGCCGAGAACTGGAAGCGCAGATCGTCCGAAGAGAAGCCGTCGCGGAAGTTCTCGCGCCTTCCCCACTGGATCTCCGGTCCCATCATCACCCCCGGCGCGGGATAGAAGAGGATGTTGGCGAGCGCGTACTCGCCCTTCTTGAAAGCGCTGTCCGACTGCCCGCTCGAATTGTCGATGTCGAGGCTCGAGTAGCCGATGGTGCTCGACAGCTTGT
>CAZPZW010000279.1:0-2779 GCA_964591165.1 uncultured Thermoanaerobaculia bacterium
CGATGACGTGCATCAGCGGTCCGCCCTGGATCCCGGGGAAGACCGCCCGGTCGATCTCCTTGGCGAACTCCGCGCGGCACAGCACCACCCCGCCCCGCGGCCCGCGCAGCGTCTTGTGGGTGGTGGAGGTCACGAAGTGGCAGTGCGGCACCGGCGAAGGGTGGAGCCCGGCCGCGACCAGACCGGCGATGTGAGCGATGTCGGCCATCAGCAGGGCGCCCGCGCGGTCGGCGATGGCGCGGAAGCGCGCGAAGTCGATGATCCGGCTGTAGGCCGAGGCACCGCAGACGATCAGCTTGGGACGGTGCTCGAGCGCCAGCCGCTCGACTTCGTCGTAGTCGATCCGTTCGGTTTCCCGGTCGACGCCGTAGGCGACGACCTTGAAGTCCCGTCCCGAGTAGGAGAGCCGGTGGCCGTGTGTCAGGTGGCCGCCGCAGGCGAGGTCCATGCCGAGCAGGGTGTCGCCTGGACGGAGCGTCGCGAAGTAGACCGCCATGTTGGCGGAAGTCCCGGAGTGCGGCTGGACGTTGGCGTGTTCGGCTCCGAACAGCCGCTTCAACCTTTCGATGGCGAGCGACTCCACGCGATCCACCACTTCGCAGCCGCCGTAGTATCGCCGCCCGGGATAGCCCTCCGCGTACTTGTTGGTCAGCACGCTGCCGGCCGCGGCGAGCACCGCGCGACTGGTGAAGTTCTCCGAGGCGATGAGCTCGAGCCCCTCGCTCTGACGGCGTTCTTCGTCGACGAGCGCCGCGGCGATCTCCGGATCGACGTCGCGAAGCGGTTGGGAAATCACGCGGATTCTCCGTCCATCTTGGCCACCCGGCGCGCGTGCCTTGCGCCCTCGAACGGCGTCGAGAGGAAGAGCTCGAGGATCGCTTCGGCGAGCGGCGGCGCCACGATCCGGCTGCCCAGGGCGAGCACGTTGGCGTTGTTGTGCGCCCGCGAGAGCCGCGCGGAATAGAGGTCGCTCGCCGCGACGGCACGCACGCCCCGCCGCCGGTTCGCCGCCATCGCCATGCCGATGCCGCTGCCGCAGACCAGCACGCCGCGTTCGGCGGCACCGGTCGCGACCGATTCGGCGACTCGCGCCGCGAAGTCGGGGTAGTCCACCGAGGCTTCGGAATCGGTCCCGAAGTCGGTCACCTCGTGCCCGGCGTCCGCGAGCCAGCGCTCGAGCTGCTGCTTCAGGGCAAAGCCGGCGTGATCGGCGCCGATGGCGATGCGCACGGTGCGCCGCCCCCGATCACTCGCCGTCGGCCGGTGGTTCGACGGGCGTTTCGGCGGGCGCTTCGGTCGGCTCGCTCTTCTTCTTGCGTGGCGCGGCCGGCTTCCTCGGCTTCTTTTCGCCCTCTTCGCCCTCCGCCTTCTTGGCCGACGTCTTCTTCGCCGCCGGCTTCTTCTCGGCAGCGGCCTCTTCGCCTGCCGGCGCTTCGGAGGCCCCCTTGGCCGAGCGCTTGGACGCCTCCGCGCGGGCCGTCTTGCGCTTAGCCGCCTCCTCTTGCTGACGCTGCTTCAGTCGCTCCGCACGCCGCTTGCGCCGCCGCTTGAGCTCGCGATCCCGTTCACGCATCCTGCCTCCTCGCTTCGATGAGCAAGTTTCTCCGCTGGCCGATCCGCCAGGAACTCGTCCCGAGTCTAGCAGCTTCGTTCGCGGCGCCCGCGGCCCGCGGGCCCGCTCAGAGCGGGATGTTGCCGTGCTTCTTCGGCGGCAGGCTCTGCCGCTTGCTGCGCAACTGGCGCAGGGCGCGCACCAGCGCCGGGCGGGTCCGTCGGGGCTCGATGACCGCGTCGACGAAGCCGCGCTCGGCCGCGATGTAGGGATTGGAGAACTTCTCACGGTACTCGGCGACCAGGCGGGCCCGCGTCTCGGACGCCTGATCGCCGGCCTTCTCGAGCTCGCGCCGGAAGAGGACGTTGACCGCCCCCTCGGGCCCCATGACCGCGATCTCGGCCGTCGGGTAGGCCAGGTTGATGTCGGTTCGGATGTGCTTCGAGGCCATGACGCAGTAGGCCCCGCCGTACGCCTTGCGGGTGATCACCGTGAGCTTGGGAACCGTCGCCTCGGCGAACGCGAAGAGGAGCTTCGCCCCGTGCTTGATGATGCCGCCGTGCTCCTGCTGCGTGCCCGGCAGGAAGCCGGGCACGTCCTCGAAGGTGACCAGCGGGATGTTGAAGGCGTCGCAGAAACGCACGAAACGCGCTCCCTTGAGCGAAGCGTCGATGTCGAGCACTCCGGCGAGGTAGGCCGGCTGGTTCGCGACCACGCCGACCGACTGATTGGCGAGCCGCGCGAAACCCACCACGATGTTGCGCGCGTAGGCCGCGTGCACCTCGCAGAACTTGCCGTCGTCGACCACCAGCTCGATCAGCTTCTTGATGTCGTAGGGGCGGTTGGGGTCGGCCGGAATCAGCCGGTCGAGCGCCTCCTCCTCGCGATCCGGGTCGTCGTCGCTCGCGCCCGGCGGCGGCTCGTCGAGGTTGTTGGAGGGCAGATAGGAGAGCAGCTCGCGAATCCCCATCAGGCAGGCGGCGTCGTTGGGGTAGGTGAAATGGGAGACGCCGCTCCTGGCGGCGTGCGTGGCGGCGCCGCCGAGATCCTCCTTGGTCACCTCCTCGTGGGTGACGGTGCGGATCACCTCGGGACCGGTGACGAACATGTAGCTGGTGCCCTCGACCATGAGGATGAAGTCGGTGATTGCCGGCGAGTAGACCGCGCCGCGCCGCCCCGGCCTGTACGCGCGCGCCTTGTGGCTGGCGATCTTCCCGCCGATCGCCG
>CAZPZW010000280.1:0-2769 GCA_964591165.1 uncultured Thermoanaerobaculia bacterium
GGCGCTACGAATCCAGCTCGTCGTCCGCCGACTTCGCGCGCCGCCAGCGCTTGGCTAGCTCGAAGGGGCGGATCGCCAGGCGGGCGAAGTAGTGGGCCCAGCCTTCTCCGCGCTGCCGCTCGCGCGCCGGCACCAGGGTCTTGGCCAAGAGCTCGGCGCGCGCCGCGGCGGGCGAACGATCCGACACCACGCTGTCGAAGATGCGGAGCTTCATCGCCTCGGCGTAGCGCGGATCGGTCGCTGCGGCCACGAAGTGGTCGGCCAGCCGGCGCGCCGGCGGGCGCTCGTCGGCAGCGTAGTTCTCGAGCAGCGCGCCGTCTCCGGCGGCGAGACGGGTAGTGAGATCGAGCGCCGCCGTCGCCTCCTCGTAGCCGACGTCGCGTTCGATCCAGGGGGCGATCGAGGCGAGGGTCGCCCGGCCTGCCGAGCCGCGAAATCCGAGATCCTGCAGGTCGGCGATCATCAGGAAACCCGGCGCCGCCGCCGCGAAGGCGTGCTGCGCCAGGGTGTGCAACAAAGCGTGCGCGGTCAGCACCTCGCGGCGCGGCAGCCGCACGTCGGCGCGGGGCTTTCTCCCGGCGACCGGCGAGAGCGGACCGGTCAGCCCGGCCGCAGCGAGGTCCTCGAACGTCGCCGATCGCTTCCCGGCGAGGCGCAGCCCGGGGATCTTGCGGTGCAGCTCGATCGCCCCGCCGTCACGATGACGGAGCAGCGGCGCCTGGTGCTCGTACGGTTGCCCCGCGATCTGGAAGCCGCGCGCCACGAGCTCGCGCTGCAGGCTCTCGAGCTTCGCCTCGGGGACCAGCAGATCGACGTCGGCGGCGAAGCGACCGCCCTCGGGCGCGAAGCCGCCCAAGACCAGCGCTTCCCCCTTGAGCGGCGCGTACGGGATGCGCAGGTCGGCGGCGATCTCGTCCACCGCTTCGAGCGCCCGCTCGAGGCGCATCTCCTGCGCCGCGGCGAGCGCTCGCTGGCGTCGGATCTCGGCGGCGCCAGGAGGCCCCAACTCGCCGGCCAGCCGGTCGGGGCTCTGCCGCGCGGCGATGCGCGCGGCGAGCGACAGAGCGGTGGCGAGCGCCAGCGCCGCTTCGGCCGGCGGCTCCTCGACCGCCTGCCCCTCGGGACCGAAGGCGCGCGCCAACACCCAGCGCAGCGCCGGCGTCACCGCGGCCGCGGGAGGACGGAATCGAAAGGCGGGCGCTTCCGGGCTCAAGAGACCACCTCCGGTTGCGTCATGATAGGCGCCGCTTGCCGATGCTAACCCGATCCGCCCCGGCGCCACCCCGCGCCCTCCGTTGGGGAGGGACCCTGCTGCTCGCGGCGCTCGCCGGGCTCGCCCTGGTCCACCACCGCGACTGGCGCGACGGGATTGCGCGCTTCGAGCTCGAGGCCGACCGGGCAGGCATCGCGGATCGGCGACTCGCCGGACTCGCTGCCCAGCTCGCCCGCGAGTCGGACCTCGACCACGCTCGCCTGGTGCTCGCCGAAGCGCTGCTCGGCAGCGAGCTCGCCCAACCCGACCCGAGCCTCGCGGCCGGCGGCGAGCGTCTCGCCGCGGCGCGCGAGTTGGCGCTCTTCTCGCTCGCCCGCCTGCCGGCGAGCCACGAGGCGCTCATGACCGCCGGCGCCGCGCTCGCGGTGTTGCGCGCGCGGGCCCGCGATCCCCGGCTCTTCTCGCTCGCCCGCGACTGGGAAGAACCGCTCGAGCGCGCCCTCGCGCTCGCACCGGGCGCCGCCGCGCCCCGCCGGCTGCTCGCCGCGGCCTACGTCGACGTCTGGCCGGTGATCGCTCCGGCCAAGCGCGCCAAGATCGAGCCAATGCTCCGCGAGGCCTTCCTCGACCCGCCCACCTTCGATCGCATCTTCGCCACCTGGGTCGAGATCGCCGGCTCGCTCGACGCGGCGGCCGCGCTGCTGCCCGACCTGCCGCGCACCTGGAAGCGCCTGGCCGAAGCGGCGCTCGGCAAGCGCGACTGGGCGAGCTACGCCGCGATGCGCGCGCGACACCGCGCGGCGATCGCCGCCGAGTTCGACCGCGACCTCGCCGAGGCCGAAACGCGGCTGGCGCGCGGCGACGCCGCCAGCGCGCGCAACCTCCTCTCGCAGAGCGTGGTGGAGCTCCCGGTGGACCGCGAGTTCGCAAGCCGGCTCGAGCAGGCGCTCGCGCTCCGCCCGGGGGGGCCGGCGAGCGACCCGCTCGCCCGTGCCGCCCTCTCCTGGCTCGCCTGGGTCGAGCCGCTCTGCCTGGTGCGCGGCTGCCCGTTGAGCGCCGATGCGATCGGCCGGCTGGGCTCGCTCGCCGGCGCCCGCCTGCCGCAGGAGGCCGCCGCGTTCGCCGCGCTCGCCGGCGGGGACGCGACGCGCGCCGCGCTGATCGAGCGCCGGAGCGACACGCTGTGGGCCGAGTCCTGGGCGCCCTATCTGACCTACAAGGCGGCCTGGCTCGCCAGCCGCGGCGAGAGCGTGGAGGCGCGCCTCGCGCTGCGCGGCGCCCATCGCGCCTTCCGCTCCCGTCTCGCCTGGCGACGAGCCGCCGCGACGCTCCGGCTGGACGACGCCGCGCTCGCCGCGCCGGAGCCGGCGGCCGACCGTTGGGAAGCGAGCGACTGGTGGTTCGACGGCGGCGCCGCTCGGCTCGACCTGCTGCCGTCGCGCGAGGCGAGCGCGCTCCATCTCGCGTTCGCCGCAGCGCCGCGCGGCGGAGCGCTCGTCGAACCGCTCTGGGACGGCGCGGCGCTCGCGCCGATCGTCCTCCCTCCCGGAGCGACC
>CAZPZW010000281.1:0-2751 GCA_964591165.1 uncultured Thermoanaerobaculia bacterium
CACGAGCGGGAGTACTTCGCCTTCCGCGAGACGGCGGGGCTGCTCGACGTCTCGCCGCTCTTCAAGTACGAGCTCTCGGGGCCGGGCGCCGCGGCGCTCCTCGCCCGCATGATGGTGCGCGACGTTTCGGCTCTCAAAGTCGGCCGCATGGCCTACACCGCCTGGTGCGACGACGCCGGCAAGGTGATCGACGACGGCACCGTGGCGCGCCTCGGCGAGGATCGCTTCCGGGTGACCGCCGCCGACCCGACCCTCTACTGGCTGCAGGCGGTCGGCCGCGGTTTCGACGTCCGCCTGGAGGACCTCAGCCACCCGCTCGCCGCGCTCGCCCTGCAGGGGCCGAATTCGCGCGCCATCCTCGAGGCGGCGGGCGGCGGCGCGCTCGGCGCCCTCAAGTTCTTCGGCGTCATGCCGGCCACGCTCGGCGGCGTGCCGGTCGAAGTCAGCCGCACCGGCTACACCGGCGACCTGGGCTACGAGATCTGGGTGGAGAGCGAGCGCGCCCTCGCGGTCTGGGATGCGCTGATCGCGGCCGGCCGGCCGTTCGGGATCGAGCCCGCCGGGCTCGACGCGCTCGACGTCACCCGCATCGAGGCCGGCTTCATCCTGCTCGGCGTCGACTACTACAGCGCCCCCAAGGTGGTTCTCGAGGCGCGCAAGTCGACCCCCGACGAGCTCGGCTTCGGCTGGATGGTCGACCTCGAGCGGGGCAATTTCATCGGCCGCGACGCGATCGCCGCCGAACGGGCGCGTGGCGTCGCCTGGCACCTGGTCGGCCTCGAGGTCTCCTGGGAGGAGCTCGAGCGCCTCTACGAGAGCTACCACCTGCCGCCGAGCCTGCCCGCGACCGCGCGGCGCGACGGCCTGCCGATCTATGCCGCCGACGGGCGCCAGGTGGGCAAGGCGACCAGCCACACCTGGTCGCCGATCCTCAAGAAGTACCTGGTGATCGCCACCGTCGAGCACGGCTTCGAGGCTCCGGGCACCCGGGTCGAGATCGAGCACACCGTCGAGTTCGAGCGCCGCAAGGTGGCCGCGACCGTCGTCCGCACGCCGTTCTTCGATCCCGAGCGGAAGAGGAAGCCGTGAGCCGCGGGGCGAGCTCCACCTACGACGCGATCGTCGTCGGCGCCGGGCACAACGGCATGATCTGCGCCGCCTACCTCGCCAAGGCGGGGCGCAAGGTCCTGGTGCTGGAGCGCCGGCACCAGGTCGGCGGAGCGACCACCACCGAGGAGATCCACCCCGGCTTCAAGTACTCCTGCTGCTCGTACGTCGTGTCGCTCCTGCGGCCCTGGATCATCCGCGACCTCGACCTGCCGCGCTTCGGCTACGAGATCCTGCCGCTCGAGGAGACTTTCACCCCCTTCCCCGACGGCCGCTATCTCCTCCGCGACTCCGATCCCGAGCGCAGCAAGCGCTCGATCGCCAAGTTCTCGAAGCGCGACGCCGAGGTCTACAAGCAGTTCGGCCAGAAGATGGCCGAGCTCGGCCGCCTGGTGAAGCCGGTCATCGACGAGCCCGCCCCCGACCCGATGTCGCGGAGCCCGCGCGAGCTCCTGCGCCTCGCCCGTCTCGCCCGGAGCCTGCGGGGGGGGCGTGGCCAAGGCGACGAGTGGCTGGTCGGCAATCTCAAGATGATGACCATGAGCGCGGTCGACTTCCTCTCGGAATACTTCGAGTGCGAGCAGCTGATCGCGCCGATGTCGGTCTCGGGGATCATCGGCACCTTCCTCGGCGTGCGCTCGCCCGGCACCGCCTACGTCCTCCTGCACCACTACATGGGGGAGATCGACGGCTCCTACCGCGCCTGGGGGCTGCCCAAGGGGGGCACCGGGGCGATCGCCGAGGCGATCGCCGGCTCGGCGCGCGCCCTGGGCGTCGAGATCCGCACCGAGGCGCCGGTCGCCCGCCTGCTGCTCGAGCGCGGGGTGGCGCGCGGCGTGGTGCTCGCGAACGGCGACGAGATCCGCGCCCGCGTGGTGGTCTCCGGGCTCGATCCGCACCGCACCTTCCTCAAGCTGGTGGGCGAGGAGAACTTGCCGCCCGAGTTCGCCGGCCAGGTCAAGCGCTTCAAGATGCGCGGCTCCTCGGGCAAGGTGAACCTGGCGCTCGACGCGCTGCCCGAGTTCGCCTGCCTGCCCGGCTTCGGGCCGCAGCTGCGCGGCGACATCACCATCGCGCCGTCGATCGAGTACCTCGAGCGGGCCTACGACGACGCCAAGTACGGCGCCTTCTCCAGGCGGCCGTTCATGGACATCGTGATCCCGTCGCTCACCGATCCGACGGTGGCGCCGCCGGGCAAGCACACCATGTCGATCTTCGTGCAGTACGCGCCCTACAACCTCAAGGAGGGCGCCGCCGACTGGCCGAACCAGCGCGAAGCCTTCGGCGACGCGGTGATCGACACGCTCGCCGAGTACCTGCCCAACCTGAAGAGCCGCATCTTGCATCGTCAGGTGCTGACCCCCTGGGATTTGGAGCAGATCTACGGCCTGACCGAAGGCAACATCTTCCACGGCGAGCTCTCGCTCGAGCAGCTCGCCTTCCTCCGCCCGGTGGCCGGCTGGAGCCGCTACGCGACGCCGGTCGAGAACCTCTGGATGTGCGCCTCGGGCACCCATCCCGGCGGCGGCATCATGGGCGCCCCGGGCGCGCTCTGCGCGCGGCGCCTGCTCGAGCGGCGGGCCCTCTGATGGCCGAGCGCCACGACGTCCTGGTGATCGGCGCCGGGCCCAACGGGCTCGCCGC
>CAZPZW010000282.1:0-2748 GCA_964591165.1 uncultured Thermoanaerobaculia bacterium
CACGCACGGCCGCGAGGCGCTCGCGAGCCTGGGCAGTGTCGGGAGTCTCGAAGGCCGAGAGCTTCTCGACGCTCCCCACGAGCAGCGCCTCGGCCTCGCCGTAGCGGCCGAGCGCCGCGAGGCAGGCGCCCAGGCCGCTCTCGGCGCGCGCCAAGCGCCGGTCGGCGGGGGGGACCTTGGAGCGCAGCATGGCGACCGCCTCCTCGAGCAGCGGCAGCGCCCCGGCCGCGTCGCCGCCGCGCAGCCGAAAGAGCCCGAGCTTCTCCAGCGCCTGGGCGGTCGCCGGGTGCGCGCCCGAGACCGCGCGCAGCATGGTGAGCGAGCGCGTGAAGTAGCTCTCGGCCGCGGCGCGATCGCCGCTCGCCTCCGCGACCTCCCCCAGGTAGGCGAGCGAAGCCGCGACCGCCGAGTGCTCTTCGCCGAAGACCCCCCGCCGGATGGCCAGCGAGCGCGCGGCCGCCGCCCGGGCCTCGTCGAGCCTGCCCAACTTGGCGAGCACGCCCGCGAAGTCGGCGAGCGCCGAGGCGACCTGCGGGTGGGCGCCGCCGAGCGAGCGCTCGCCGAGGGCGAGCGCCTCGCGATAGATCGCCTCCGCACCCGTGAGGTCCCGCATGTCGTGCAGCAGCTTGGCGTAGTTGGCGAGCGTCACCTGGTAATCGGGATGCTCCGCGCCGAGCAACCGGCGCCGCAGCGGCAGGAGCTCTTCGAAGAGCCGCTTCGACGCGACGTAATCGCCCCGCACGTGCACCGCCAGGGCGAGATTGTTGAGCGCCATGGCGACCTTCGGATGGTCCTCGCCGTGAGCGGCGCGCCAGATCGTCAGCGCCCGCCGATACTCGCTCTCGGCCCCGGCGAGATCGCCGCTCCAGCGGCGGACGATGCCCAGGTAGTTGTGGCTCTCGGCGACCGCGGGATCGCCGCTCCCGAGCGCCGCCAGCTTGATCGCCAGGCTCTCCTCGTGCAGGCGCGCGGCGGTTGGGAGATCTCCCCCTTGGCGCTCGAGGACGGCGAGCAGGTCGAGGCTGTCGGCGATCGCCGGGTCCCCCACCTGCAGGGTCCGCCGTCGCATCGCGAGCGCCTGCTCGGCGAATCCACGCGACGGCTCGTAGCGCCCGCGCTCGAACTCGAGCTCGCCCAGCTTGTGGAGCGCGGCAGCGACCTCGGGGTGCTCCGGACCGTGGGTCCGGCGCGCCAGCGCGAGGGCGCGCTCGAGCGGCGCCACCGCCTGCTCGTAAGCTCCCAAATTCAGGAAGACACGGCCGATGGTGGCGAGCAGGCGACCCTGGATCTCCGGCTGGTCGTCGAGGTCGCGCTCGATCCGCTCGGCGCCGCGGTCGAGCACCTGGCGCACCGTGACGTCGGCGCCGCGCGCCACCGCCGGATCGGGCTGCTCGAGGATCTCGACCAGGAACTCCGAGACTTGGCCCGCGGTGCGGCGCTCGCGCTCCTCGCCGGCGAGCGCCCGGGCGAGCCGCCGCGACTGCGTGGCCATGGTGAGGCCGAAGGCGACGAGCGCGACGAGGACCAGCGCCGCCGCCGCCGCTTCGGCCCGGTGCCGGCGCAGGAACTTGCTCAGCCGGTAGACGCGGCTCGGTGGACCGGCGATCACCGGTTCGTGAGCGAGATGGCGCTCGAGGTCCTGCGCGAGCTCGAGCGCCGATCCGTACCGCCGGTCGCGCTCCTTGGCCATCGCCTTGGCGACGATCCACTCGAGCTCGCCCGCGAGCTCGCGCTGCAATCGTGCCGGCTCGCCGCCGCGGCACGCCGCGCGTTCTCCGGACGACGCATCCGCTGCAGCGAAGCGGGCGCTCGGCGGCGGCGGCTCGTCCTCCCGGATGCGCCGCAGGATCTCGGGGAAGGGGGTGCCGGTCAGATGGAAAGCGGGCACGCCGCAGAGCAGCTCGTAGAGCATGGCGCCGAGCGAGTAGATGTCGGTGCGAGTGTCGAGGTCGAGGCTCATCGCCGCCTGCTCGGGGCTCATGGTGTCCGGCGTGCCCACGACCTGCCCGAGGCGAGTGACCAGCGTGCCCGCCTCGAACTGGCGGTCGATCGCGCGCGCGATGCCGAAATCGATGACCTTGGGGAGCGCACGACCGTCTTCGCTGACCACCAGGACGTTCGAGGGCTTGAGGTCGCGGTGGATGATCCCCTTCTGGTGCGCCGAGTGCACCGCACGGCAGACCGTGGCGAAGAGCTCGAGGCGCCGGCGGATCGAGAGCCGGCGCTCGTCGCAGTAGTCGGTGAGCGCCGGCCCGTCGACCAGCTCCATCGCGAAGTAGGGGCGCCCTTCGGGTGTCACCCCGGCGTCGTAGACCCGCGCGATCGCGCTGTGGTCCATGCGCGCGAGAACCTGGCGCTCGACCTCGAAGCGGCGCACGACCTCGGCCGTGTCCATGCCGAGCTTGATCAGCTTGAGCGCCACCCGGCGGCGGACCGGCGCCTCCTGCACCGCCTCGTAGACCTGCCCCATCCCCCCTTCGCCGAGCTTGCGCACCACCCGGTAGGGCCCGATCAGGGTCCCTGCGGGCGCTTCGAAGGCGACGGTCCGATCGGGGTCGAGAGAAGCGGCCGGGAGCGGGAGTCCCGCGGCATCGGCGGCGAGCAGCGAATCGAGCTCGCTGCGCAGCGCGCCGTCGCCAGCGCAGCCTGCGTCGAGGTAGCCCTCACGGAGCTCCCCCTCCGGGCGCTCGAGAGCGCCGTGGAACAGCGTCCAGAGGCGCTGCCAGCGGTCGGAGTCCATGGCTCGCG
>CAZPZW010000283.1:0-2738 GCA_964591165.1 uncultured Thermoanaerobaculia bacterium
CTTCCCATCGTGGCACTTTGATGCCGTATCCCGCAACTGCGCGGGGCGCTCGGGACGGGGAAGTCCCTTTCATTCGTTAGGCCGCACACAACACGCCGCAATCGCAATGTCCGAACGGAACAAGTCACTCGTCCGAGCATTGGTCGACGCAATCAACGCGCAAGACTGGCAGCGACTGCTTGGTCTCCTTGCAAGCGACTTCAAGCGCCACAGCACCGCTGCAGGAGAGCCCGTGGTCAACTCGGCTAAGGACCTCGTGGCGTTCCTGCAGGCAGAGTTCGTCACGTTCCCCGATGCCTCCGAAACGCTGCTCGACCTTGTGGCCGAGGGAAACAAGGTGGCCGCGCGGCACCACTTTCGGGGCACGCAGTTCGGGCCAATGGGAAGTTTTTCACCTAGTGGCAAGGTCCTCGAAGCTACGTATATCGCAATCTATCGTGTGGAGAACCAGCGCATCGCCGAGGCTTGGGCAGAGTGGGACAACTTGGCCGGTCTCAAACAGTTGGGTCACACCAGTGCGGCCTAACACATCATTCCACCGGCCTGCGCAAAAGGCCGCGCAGGCCGGTGTATTCAGACGTTGACACAAATATCATGCGAGTTACTTCATCGCGCCATCTCTTGGTATTCGCAACGCTTTGCGCGGCCGCCGGGCTGCATGCCGCGCCACTGAACAAGTGCGTCATCAACGGTAGCGTTTCCTATCAGCAAGCGCCATGCCCTGCAAATCAGGAGCAAAGAAAGCGGCCCACACTGGACGAACTGAACGCCGCAGAAAAACAGCGACGCGCAGCTTCCAGCGCAGATAGAACCACAGGCTCGCTTCCCCCCAGAGAGGTGCCTATGTCGCCGCCTGCAGCAACAAACAGCTACCGCTGCGACGGGCGGACGCATTGCTCACAGATGTCCTCATGCGAAGAGGCCACCTTCTTCCTCAAACATTGCCCAGGCGTCAAGATGGACGGGGATGGCAACGGTATTCCTTGCGAGCGGCAATGGTGCAGTGCCGACAAGGAACAAGAGCACGGGCAAGAACGGTGGCGAGGGCGCCGACGCTGATACCAGCTGGTCACGCGCCAGACATTGCCTGAGAGGGCATATATGGAGTCCCCATCAACGTAAAGGGAATGACCGATTGAGGGCACTGGGGCGTGGCGCACCTGCGTTCGCAAAATCCGGCATCTGTGGTGAACTCTTTTCTGGTCCGTGCCGCCATGGAATCCGCGCCACCGCGTCGCCACACGTTGCAATCGGCAGACAAGCTGCGGCAAGCGTTTTCGGCGTAGAGCGGTATGGGAGCAGCCCGGTTGGTCATGATGGTCGATCAAATCCTTCGCAAACTGGACCGGAGCGGTCAAAAATGCGATGACCAGAAAGCACCCACCCATGCGCAGATTCTGGACCGGCCTGCTGTGGGCCCTCATCGGCTACGTCGCGGGGGCATTTGGCGGCGGCCTGCTGGTGTCGCTGCTGTCGTCCAACAGCCATGACCGATCGCTTGAGGCGGCGATGACCGGGGCCTTTGTGCTGGGCCCGCTGGCTGCCGTTGTGGCTTTTGCAGTCGGATATGTGCGCGCCGGGCGCAGACAGACCGGGCGCGAGACCGAAGGCTGAAACCGGGCGATCAACCCCTTCCAGATTCAACCCACGCCCAGGCAACCCCATGCGCCCTCGCCCACTCCCCCGCATGCCTGCGGCCCTGCTGGCCTTGCTGTTTGCACTGGGCGCCGGCGCGCCTGCCGTGGCCGAGCAGATCACGGTGGCGCCGCAGGGCGTGTATGCCGAGATCGATACGCGCCTGGCCATTGACACCCTGCGCACGCTGCAAACGGGCAGCCCGGCGCAGATCACCGCCGCGATGGACGCCATCAAGGCGGCGCCCGAGCGGTATGCGCCGCCGGTGTTCTATGCGCTGTCCCACGTGCTGTTCGATCGCGGAGACCGGGACGACGCGGCCTTCTGGTTTTATGCCGGGCAGTTGCGTGCGCGGTTTGACGCCAATCGCTGCGCGGATGTGTCGGCGCGCCAGGCGGTGGCGGTGCTCAACCAGACCTACGGAAAGCCGATCAACCAGTACACCTTCAAGAACATTCCCAAGCTGGAGGCGCTGATCCCGCGCGTGGTCGACTGGGACCGCAAGACGCCGCATCGCTACGACCATCGCTGGATCAACCTGCACGGCATGGGCGCGATGATATCGGGCACGGGGTCGCCAAAGCAGCCCCCAAGCCTTAGCCTGCCCGCCGATCAGTGGGCACCGATTGCCGAGAAGACGCGGGCCGATTACCTGGAAGGCTTTCGACAGGCCATGGCGCAGATGAAAAGCCGCGAATGAGCAATACTGGCACCCATCGAGTTCGTTCGATCGGAAAGCACCCAACCATGGGCAAATTCTGGCACCCCTGGGCTCCAGACCAAAGCGCCACAAAACCTTGGGGGAAGGGCATGTTCCGACTTTCCATGCTGACCGTCGGATTCGATGGCTTGTTCGCCGCAGTCGGCCGCGTGCGACTGCTGAACCTCAGGCGTTGGTCTGCACGGCCAACGCGGTCGCTTTGATACCCAACGAGAAAGACGAAATGAAGCAAACATACAAGGGCAGCTGCCACTGCGGCGCAGTGCGGTTCGAGGCAGACATCGACTTTGAAGCTGGCACCGCCAAGTGCAACTGCTCCATCTGCACCAAAGCCAGATCCTGGGGCGCCATCATCAGACCAGATGCATTCCGCCTCATTCAT
>CAZPZW010000284.1:0-1563 GCA_964591165.1 uncultured Thermoanaerobaculia bacterium
ACGCGGCGCTCGCCAGGAGCAGGCCGAGCAGCGCCAGGCCCACCTTCGAGATCGTTGGGATCTCGAGGACGGTCGGACCCGGTTCACCGCCGCCGACGAACTCGCAGGCGGTGACCGTCACGTCGTCGATCTCCCACCACCAGTCCCACCCGGCAACGTAGTGCCATCGCAGAACCACGTCGGGCTCGCCGGCCCCGGGGATGGCGGCCGTGAAGACCCGCGGTCCGCGCGCGCTGGCGTTCCAGCTGTAGACGTTCCCCCAGCTCCCGCCGGCGTCGGTGCTGGCGTCGAGATCGGCGGTCTCCGACCCGCTGAACACGAAGTAGTCCAGGTTGAACGTCACCTCGGGGGCGACGAGATTGGAGAGGTCGATCACCGGCGTCCAGAGCTCGGTGTCCATCGAGACGCTCGAGCCGCAGGCGTCGGAGTCAGCGACGGCGAAGAGCCCGCTCGCCCCCGTCAAGTTGCCGCGCGCACCCGGATCCGTGTTGGTCCATTCCGGAGTTCCGGCGCATCCCGACGTGCTGTCAGCGACGGCCCAGCCGGCCGGCGGGAAGCTTCCCTCGAAGCCCTCGGTCGCAAGCACCGTAATCTCGGCGTAGCCGTCCGGGCAGCGCGGAGGAGGCGGCGGCGGCTCGCCGATCTGAATGAAGTCGTAGCGGATGTTGCCGGTGCTGGCGCCGTTGGAAACGGCTTCGAACTGCAGGGTCACGTTCTGACCACCGTAGGCCGCCAGCGAGACCACGGCCTCGACCCAGTTCGGGTAGGTGTCGTTGGCCTGGGTCAGCTGGATGCTCCAGACCGGCGTCCCGTTGACCCGCACGGTCGCGAAGTCGTCCGGTGTCGGATCGTCGGGGTCTGGCCGATAGCTCATGTACCAGAAGTGGAGGTTGTTGTCGGTGGTCGGGACGGGAATGCCCGCCTGGCTGACCGAGGAGGTGGTGGCCACGCCACCGCAGTAGCCGCCGGCCCAGAAGTCCATGGATCCGTCGTAGGCCCCGACGCCCCAGACGCCGCTCCAGTCGCCGATCCACTCGCAGATGCTGTTGGTGACTTCCGTCCAAGCGGAAGCCGGCGGCGGGCCGTTCTCGAAGCTGCCGTCGTTGATCAGCACTTGAGGCGCCCGGGGGGGGCTCACCCGGATCGCGTCGGCGACCGGCTGCGGCGCGCCGCTCGCACGCAGCGAGTTGGGCACCGGTGGTGTCGAATCGACTTTGGCGGCAGCCGCCGACGCCCAACCGGCGAGCAACAGGGCGCAGCAGGCCAGCGCCGCGAGGAACTTGAAACGACCGATATGCATCTGAGGGCCTCCTGGTCGAAGGATCGCGCCGCTCGCCGGAGCCTGGACGGGGATCCGTCGGGCCGCGCACGAGAGGGTGGGATCCGATGTCTGTGACTCCATATCCTAACAGAACCGCAGTCCGCCCCGCCCGATCGGAGGGGTTACCGCTCGGCGGAGACGGCGAACGCGAATTCCAGCTCGTCGACCGGCGCCGGCTTGAGGTCCCCGGCGCCCGGCGCGAGCTCGACCGCCAGGGTCTCGCCGGCGATCCAGGGGCGCCA
>CAZPZW010000284.1:1663-2721 GCA_964591165.1 uncultured Thermoanaerobaculia bacterium
CGAGCGCTTCGCCGGCCACCTCGATCGTGAGCCGGCCGTCCCGCTCGAGGAGCTCCGCCAGCGCGTCGCCGTCGGCGTCGGCGAGCGCCGCCTGCGCCGCCTTCATCCGCCCGCCCAGCCGTTTGCCGAGCACGCGGAAATTGGGCCTCACCTCGTGGCGCACGAAGTCGCTGCGCCGCTCGGCCCAGGCGATCGTCTTGACGTTGAGCTCGTCGAGGATCACCTCGCGCACCCGTTCGACCTGCTCGCGCACGTCGACCCCCAGCGCTTCGGGCGCGAAGACCAGAGTCGCCGAGGCGAGCGGCTGGCGCGTTTTCAGGTCGTGCGACGAGCGCGCCGCGCGCCCCAGACCGACGATGCGCTGGGCCAGGCGCATCGCGCTCGCCAGGCGCTCGGCCACGGCCGCCTCGCTGCCGCGCAGCTCGCCGAGGACGCCGCGTTCCGCCGGCCAGTCGCGCAGGTGCACGCTCGGTTCCGCCCCCGGATCCTGGCTGAGCTCGAGGTGGCGGTAGAGCGACTCGGCCAGGAAGGGGGTGAAAGGAGCGATCAGGCGCGCGAGCGTGGTCAGAACCTCGTAGAGCGTCTGGTAGGCGGCTTCCTTCGAGATGCCGCCGCTCTCGCTCGAGGACCAGAACCGGTCCCGGCTGCGCCGGATGTACCAGTTGGTCAGGTCCTCGACGAAGTCCTCGAGCTGCTTGGCGGCGCGGACGACCGAGTAGCTCTCGAGGGCGAGTGTCGTCTCGTCGACGACGCCGTCGAGGCGCAGCAGGATCCAGCGATCGAGGTCGTGCCGTTCACGCAGAGAGACCGCGCGCTGCTGGCCGGGATGCCAGTCGTCGAGGTTGGCGTAGATGGTGAAGAAGGAGAGCGCGTTCCAGATCGGCAGGAGGAACCCCTGCGCCGCCTCGCGGACCAGCCGGGCGGAGAAGCGCGACGGTTGCTCGGGGTCGTTGACGTAGAAATACCAGCGCAGCGCGTCGGCGCCGGTCTCCTCGAGCACTTGCATCGGATCGACGACGTTGCCCAGGCGCTTCGACATCTTGCGCCCCTGCTCGTCG
>CAZPZW010000285.1:0-2704 GCA_964591165.1 uncultured Thermoanaerobaculia bacterium
CGCGAGCACGTCCTGCTCTGCCTCGTCCCGGCCTTCTTCATCGCCGGGGCGATCGGCGTCTTCGTCAGCCAGGCTGCGGTGATGAAGTACCTGGGGCCGAACGCATCGCGCCCCATGGCCTACGGCGTGGCCTCGGTCTCCGGCACGGTGCTCGCTGTCTGTTCGTGCACCGTGCTGCCGCTGTTCGGCGGGATCTACAAGCGGGGAGCCGGGCTCGGCCCAGCGTCGGCGTTCCTCTACTCGGGACCGGCGGTCAACGCGCTGGCGATCATCCTGACGGCGCGCATCCTGGGCTTCGAGCTGGGCGTCGCCCGCGCCGTGGGCGCCGTGCTGTTCAGCGTGCTGATCGGCCTCGCGATGGCCTGGATCTATCGTGACGAGGAGCGGCAGCGGGCTGCGGTGAGCGGCAGCCTGGCGGTCGCGGAGCCGCGGCTCTCGCTCGCCCGACAAGCGGGATTCTTCGCTCTTCTGGTGGCGATCCTGGTGTTCGCGAACTGGGCGCCAGCGGAAGCCGGGGCCTGGGCGGCGGTCTTCGCCGCGAAGTGGTGGCTGACTGCGGGCTTCGGCGCGCTCCTTCTGGTGGTGCTGGTTCGTTGGCTGGGGCTCGCGGCCTGGAGGGCATCGGCGATCGCGAGCGCGACGGCGTTGGCTGGCTTGGCAGTTCCCGCGCACCCCGTCGTCGCCTTCAGCGTCGGGTTCGCCGGTCTCGCCGCCTCGCTCGTCGACGACGAAGGCGAGCTCGGCGAGTGGCTCGGCGCCACCTGGGGCTTCGCCAAGCAGATCCTGCCCCTGCTGCTCGGCGGCGTGCTGGTCGCCGGCCTGCTGCTCGGACGCCCCGGCCACGAGGGGCTGATCCCGTCGGTCTGGGTGGCCGACTCGGTCGGCGGCAACTCGCTCTCCGCGAACCTGTTCGCCGCGGTCGCCGGCGCCTTCATGTACTTCGCCACGCTGACCGAGGTGCCGATTCTCCAGGGCCTGCTCGGTAGCGGCATGGGCCAGGGCCCGGCGCTCGCCCTGCTGCTCGCGGGCCCGGCGCTCTCGCTGCCGGCGATGCTCGTGCTGAAGAGCCTGATGGGATGGCGGAAGACCGTGGTCTACGTCGGTCTGGTGGTCGCGATGGCGACGACCACCGGCCTGTTCTACGGGTGGCTGTTCGCTTGAGGAGATCACGATGAAGATGAAGCTGCAGGTGCTCGGGACCGGCTGCATGAAGTGCAAGATGCTGGCGGAGCACGCCGAGCGCGCCGCGCAGGAGCTCGGGCTCGACTACGAGCTCGAGAAGGTCACCGAGCTCGACAAGATCTTCGCCTTCGGCGTCGTGGCGACACCGGCGCTGGTGGTCGACGGCGAGATCAAGGTCTTCGGCCACGTGCCGTCGACCATCCGTCTCAAGGAGCTGCTCGCCGGCGCCGGAGCCGTGGCGCCGTGATGCGGGGCCTCCTCTTCCTCTGCGTCGCCAACTCGGCGCGCAGCCAGATGGCCGAGGGGATCGCACGGCACCTGGCGGGCGATCGCCTGCGCATCCAGAGCGCGGGATCGGCGCCGTCGCGAGTCAACCCGCTCGCGATCCGGGCGCTCGCCGAGATCGGCATCGACGCTGCCGGCCAGCGGTCGAAGTCGGTCGACGAGATCGACCGCGCCGCGGTCGACACCGTGATCACCCTGTGCGCCGAGGAGGTCTGCCCGGTCTATCTGGGCGCCGCGCGCCGCCTGCACTGGCCGCTGAACGATCCCGCGGGCCCGGCGGGCCACGTGGAGACCGAGGCGGCGAGCCTCGAGCGCTTCCGCACCGTGCGCGATCAGCTGGCGACCCGGATCGGCGCCCTGCTGGTCGCCGAAGGGATCCTGCCGAGGAAGGGGGGCGCGGGGTGAGCGCGCGCGGCGGCAGGAAACGGTTGAACGTCTTCGAACGTTACCTCTCGATCTGGGTCGCGCTCTGCATGGTCGGCGGCGTCGCGCTCGGCAAGCTCCTGCCCGGCTTCACCGGCGCCGTGCGCCGGCTCGAGTTCGGCGAGGGGTCCCAGATCAATGTCGCGATCGCAGTGCTGATCTGGCTGATGGTCTACCCGATGATGCTCAAGATCGACTTGGGCTCGATCGTCGCGGTGCGCGAGCGGCCGCGAGGGATCCTGGTCACGCTGTTCGTCAACTGGCTGGTCAAGCCCTTCTCGATGGCGGCGATCGGCTACCTCTTCTTCCGCGTCCTCTTCCAGCCCTGGATCGGCGCCGAGCTCGCCAACCAGTACCTCGCCGGCTCGATCATCCTCGCCGCCGCGCCTTGCACGGCGATGGTCTTCGTCTGGTCCTACCTGACCGACGGCGATGCGGCCTACACCCTGGTGCAGGTCTCGCTCAACGACCTCATCATGCTGGTGCTGTTCGCGCCGATCGTCGGCTTCCTGGTCACCGGCGCCAGCACGCTCACCGTGCCGTTCGAGGTGCTCCTGCTCTCGGTGGTGGTGTTCATCGTGATTCCGCTGGCGCTCGGCGCGCTCAGCCGGATCGTGCTGCTGCGCAGCCGCGGCAAGGCCTGGTTCGAAGAACGCTTCCTGCCCGCCTTCCATCCGGTCACGGTCGTCGCGCTGCTCGCCACCCTGGTCATGATCTTCGCCTTCCAGGCCGACAACCTCACCAGCCGTTTCTTCCATGTCGTGCTGATCGCGGTTCCCCTGTTGATCCAGGTCTACCTCAACTCGGGGCTGGC
>CAZPZW010000286.1:0-2688 GCA_964591165.1 uncultured Thermoanaerobaculia bacterium
GGTCGCCTCGGTCGCCACCGGGTTTCCGGCCGGCCAGGTGCCGCTCGCGGTCAAGCTCGACGAGACGCGGCGCGCGGTCGAGGCCGGCGCCGACGAGATCGACATGGTGATCGATCGGGGAGCTTTCCTGGCCGGCGACTACGCCCGGGTGGGCGACGAGATCGCGCGCGTCAAGGAGGCGTGCGGCATGGCGCATCTCAAGGTCATCCTCGAGACCGGCGAGCTCGCGAGCTACGACAACGTGCGGCGCGCTTCGATGCTCGCCATCGCTGCCGGCGCCGACTTCATCAAGACCTCGACCGGCAAGATCCAGCCCGCCGCGACGCCGCCGGTCGTGCTGGTCATGCTCGAGGCGATCCGCGACCACTACCTCGCGACCGGCGTGCGCATCGGCATGAAGCCGGCCGGTGGCGTGCGTACCACCAAGCAGGCGCTCCACCTCCTGGTGCTCGTCAAGGAAACCCTCGGCGACGCCTGGCTCACCCCCGAGCTCTTCCGGCTCGGCGCCTCGACGCTGACCAACGATCTGCTGATGCAACTGGTCAAGGAGGCGACCGGCGCCTACCAGAGCGAGGACTACTTCTCCAAGGACTGAGCCGTGTACCGCCAGCCGCGCAGCGGCTTCACGCGAATCCCCTACGTGCAGCAGTGCGCGCTGCGGGTGGAAGACCGGGAGATCGAGGCGCTGCTCTGCAACCTCTCGCTGCTCGGAGCGTTCCTGCACGCCGAGCCGGAGCTGCCGCCCGGCACGCCGGTCCGGCTCCGCTTCTCGCTGCCGGACGGCGAGGAGACGATCGACGCCGCGGCGATCGTCACCTGGATCAACCGCCGCGAGCCGAGTGACAGCGCCGGACTGCCCTCGGGCTTCGGCCTGCGCTTCACCGCCCTGGCGGCCGGCGAGATCCGGCGCATCGCGGCGCTGGTCGGCGCCTTCCACGCCGAGCCCCGGCCGCTGCTCAGCCGGCCCGAGCCGCAGACCGAGAAGTTGCGCATCCCCTTCGTCGCGCCGTGCGTCGTGGCGACGGCCGGCGGCGTCGCCAAGGGCAATGTCTGCAACTTGAGCGCGCAGGGCGTCTACGTCCATGCCGAGCCGATCCCCGAGAGCGGCGACTCGGTGATCCTCTCCTTCCGCCTGCCCGGCCTCGCCGAGGCCTTCGAGCGCGCGGCGGTGGTGACGTGGCGCAACCCCGAAGGACCCACCCGGGTGCGCGCGCTGCCCCCCGGCTTCGGCCTGCGCTTCGCCAATCTCTCGACGTCCGATCGCAGCCGGCTGCGCCAGCTGGTCGACGATTTCGCCCACCTGATGCCGCCCTCGGGCGCCTGACCGCCACGCCGCCGGGCAACCGCTCTCAGGTCCAATCGAGGCCCGCCGCCGCGAGGGCCGCGTCGGCTTGCGCCGCCCACCCCCGGTTGGCGGCGGGCGAAGCGGGGCTCGGGTGGGGCAGCCGGACGACCGGCAGCCGGGCGCCGAGCGCCCGCCGGATCGCGCGCTCGGCGAAGCCGCCGACCGCGATCAGGGTGCGGGTCGCCAGGGCATCGACCACCTCGCCGAGCGCCCGGTCGCAGACCGACTCGAGCTCGAGGCGCTCGGTCCGGGGCAGCTTGTCCGGGGTCAGGTTGGCGCCCGAAGCGGCGAGGAAACCGAGCGGGCACCAATTCCAGACGAAGGCGCGGGCGAAGAACCGCTCGGGCGATCCCCAGCGCTGGCGTGCCCAGCCCCAGAGGCGGGCTCCGGAGACCTCGCTACGCGTCGTCGCGAAGCCGAGGACCGGGCGTCGCAGGTGCTCGGCCTCCGGGCGCTCGACCCGCCCGGTGATCCGCAACCAGTCGCGCACCGCTGCCACTTCGCCGAAGGGCACCCCGGTCTGCATCATGCCGAACGGGCCCGGATTCATCCCCAGGAAGAGCAGCTCCCGGGGGCCGTCGCCCCAGCGCTCGAGATAGCGCTCGTGCGGCTCGCGAGCGTAGAGCAGCGGCCGGTAGACGCAGGCGACCGGGGGCGCGAAATGCAGGTGCGCCGTGTCGCGCGCCAGCCGGCGGGAGATCGGGATCAGGGCGCTCATCGGATCACCGGGCGCGAGCCTAGCAAGGGTGCCGCGCGGGCTCGCTATCATGGTGCGCCATGGGATCCTGCCGCGTTCTCGCCGACTACCCGCGGCGTGCTCACCTCGAGTTCTTCCGGCGTAATCCGAATCCGTTCTACTCGACCACGTTCGAGCTCGACGCCACCCGGGTGCGGGAACGCGCCCGCGAGCTCCGTGCCTCGACCTATGCCGCGCTGGTCTGGGCCTACCACCGGGCGCTGCTCGGCATCGACGCGTTCCGCACCCGCCTGGTCGGCGACGAGGTCGTGCTCTACGACAGCCTCGCGGTCGGCATGACGGTGCCGGCGCCGGATCGCACCTTCAGCTTCGCGACGCTCGCCTGGGATGCCGACGCCGAGCGCTTCCTCGCGACGGCCCGCCTGGTGCTGCCCGCGGCCTCGCGCCAGGTCGACCTCTCGGGCGGCGCCGCGCCCGATTTCGCCTACTACACGGCGCTCCCCAAGCTGCCGTTCACCAGCTTCGCGCACGTCGCGTTGCCCGATCCCACCGCCGGCCAGCCGGAGACCGCCTTCGGCAAGTTCCGCGAGGAGGGGGGACGCACGCGCGTGCCGGTAGGCGTCCTGGTGAATCACCTCTACGTCGA
>CAZPZW010000287.1:0-2687 GCA_964591165.1 uncultured Thermoanaerobaculia bacterium
CGCGCAGCTTCCAGCGCCGGCCGGAGATCGGCTCGTTCTCGCCGTAGACCGTCGAGTCGCCGGTCAGGGCCAGGATGCCGTAGGGGTAGTCGTCCTTGAAGTCGATCGTCTCGACGATCTCGCCCGCCTCGTTGAAGGCGACCGGCAGCGAGGCCTTGCGATAGATGTAGCCCACGCCGGCCTCGAACCGGTGATAGAGCGTGAACGGGTAGGTCCAGCTGAGGAGCACGCCGGTCGTTTGGTACTCCTGCTTGGTGTTGATGGGATCGACCGGCGAGAGCTGGGTGACGTAGTACTCGCGGTAGTCGAAGACGGAGGCCGACCAGTTCCAGCGGTGCGACAGGTCGACGTAGGTGAAATTGAAGTTGGAGAAGCTCTCGATCGCGCCGAAGTTGAGGAAGAGCCGACGGTTCCCGAGGTAGTCCGAGAGGTTCATGTAGGCGTAACCGAGGAGCGTCTGGTCGCTGGTGACGCCGGCGGAGGCGCCGGCATCCTCGACGAACAGCTTGAAGCCGCCATAGTCGGAGCGGTTGGCGTCGTCCAGGGTGACCTGGATGTCGGGCTCGAACTTGGCCAGCGCCTCGGGCGCCGTCGCCTCGACCGGCTGGGGAGTCGGTGGCATCTCGGCGACCGGCTTGTCGAAGTCGGCGAGGTAGAGGTCGAAATCGCCCTTCCAGAAACCGGTGTAGACCACCTGGTCGAGCGCCCCTTCGCGCTTCACCGTGACCGGCATCAGGCAGCCGGTGACCGCGTTGGTGAGCTGCACGGTGCGTCCGGTCGCGATCTCGATGGCGTAGATGTTGTCGATCCCCGAGCGGTCGGAAGTGAAGACCAGGTAACGACCGTCGCTCGAGAAGGTGGCGTCCTTGTCGCTCCATTCGCCGCCCGACAGCTCGAAGCGCTCCTGCGGGTTCGCCAGCGCGATGCGGAAGAGGCGGGTGTAATCCTCGCCCACCGTGCTGCTGAAGACCACGCCCGAGCCGTCGGGAGTGAACACCGGGGCGCCGTCGTAGACGTCGTCGTTGGTCAGGTTGGTCACCGCACCGCTCGCGAGGTCGTAGAGGAAGATGTCGAAGTCGGTGCCGTGGCTGCCGGAGAAGGCGATCGTCTTGCCGTCCGGGCTCCACGCCGGGCTGTGCTGCTGCTCGACCTCCATGTCGAGCGTGCGGTCGAGCCGCTTGCGCAGCACATCGAAGATCAGCAGGCTCCGACCCCTCTCGCGTTTGGCGAAGACCGCGAGGTAGTTGCCGTCGGGCGAGAAGGCGAGGTCACGCCCCATGCGCGGCTTGGCGGTGACGAACTGCGCCACCAGGTACTCGTAGTCGTTGGTGTAGCCCTTGGAGAGATTGGCGATCGGCCGGCGCGTCCGCGTGTCGTAGAGCACGATGTCCATGTCGCCGCGCGTCACCGCGAGCGCCGCGACGAGATCGCCCGAGGGGGAGGCCGCCGGCGAGAGGACCTCGGCGATCTCCCCGTCGTCGTCCCGGAAGGGGCGGCCGAAGTCGGAGGGCTCGCCGGTCTCGACCAGCTGCGGCAGGTACTTCTTGCGCAGCCAGCGCCGGAAGTCGAGGTCGAAGTCCTCGGGCGCGATGCGGAAAGTGCGCTCGATCGCGCGATCGGCCCGGCCGCCGAACGTGTTGCGGAACTCGTAGATCAGGTCGCGGAAGCCCTCCTTGCCCCAGCGCTCCTCGATGAAATCGAAGGTGGCGTGGCCGAAGCGGTAGGCGAGGAAGCCCGAGACGCCGCGCTCCAGGATCGACGGGATGCGGTCGTTGACCACTGCGTCGCGCAGGAACATCTTGTCCGAGGTCGACTCGTCCTTGGCCATGTAGGAGGCCATGCCCTCCATGAACCACTGCGGCGCCTGGCTCGTGATCCCGCGCCCGGTCTTGCCGCGGAAGATCAGGTCGTACTGGAAGATGTGGGTGAGCTCGTGGGTGATCAGCTGGAAGAGCTCGGGGTCCGAAAGATCGGCGGGCAGCACCATGCGGTTGCGCACCGGGCTGGCGAAGGCGCCGATCCCCTCGGGGATGAAGTTGAGGATGATGTTGTTCTGCTCGAACGCCGAGTGCGTGGCGTAGTAGATCAGCGGAATCGGATCCTGGATCTGATGGTCGAACTCTCGGCTCAGACGGTCGTAGGCGCTTTCGGCGAGCGAGGCGACCTTCTCGAGCAGGCCCGCCGCCGCCTCGTAGTAATAGATGTCGAAGTGAGGCGCGTGGTAGATCTTCCAGTCGAAGTCGCGATACTGGATCTTGTTCTTGCCGAAGGAGGAGTAGTACTGCGCGGGAAGCGTCGCCGGAAGGAGCGCGAGAGCGCCCGCCACCGCGAGAGCGCGGGACAGCCGGGAGGCGGAGAAGGCCAAGCGGTTCTCCTTTCGTGTCAATCGGTGATCAGCGTCCGGGTGGTCTCGACGGTCTTCTGGGTGAAGACCCCGACGATGCGGTCCTCGAGCGACGCCAGGTTCTCGAACATGCCCTTCAGCGGATCGGCCTCCTCACCTTCGAACTGCTTGAAGTCCTTGAAGTTGTCGAAGAAGAGGCGCTCCCCGGTCCGGCCGTCGAAGACCATCAGCGCGATGTCGTAGTCGAAACCGGTCTGCTCGACCAGCACCTGCCGGTAGTAGACCCGCCCGTCGAAGGGCGAGACGTACTCCTCGGTGCGGTAGCCGCTCTTGTCCTGGACGT
>CAZPZW010000288.1:0-2687 GCA_964591165.1 uncultured Thermoanaerobaculia bacterium
GGCGTGCCGGGCGCGCCAGAGGCGGGTCGCGGCGCCGTCGACCGGGGACTCGTCGAGCAGCTCGAACGCCTCCAGGGCCCCCAAGCGAGGCGCCCGGCCGGCGAGACCGCCGGCTCCGTCCCAGGCGGCGGCCGAGAATCGCGTGGCGTAGCGGGTGAGCTCCGGGCGCCCGGCCAGCAGCTCCGCGTATTCGGCCCGCGCCTCGGCGAGCTCCGCCGGCGCGACCGGCAGCGCCGGTAGCGGGGCGACGGCGAGCGATCCCTCCAGCAGCCCCGCGACGGCGAGCGCCAGGCCGACCGGATCGCTCCCCGCGGGGTGCTCGAGATTGGTGAAGACGACCACCGAGAGTCGTCGCGCGGGGAAACGCGCGAAGCCGACCCCGCTGTGCCCCGAGTGCAGGGTGACGGGCTCGCCGCGCCAACTGTCGAGGCCGACGCCGAGGCCGTAGCGGCTCCACTGGAAGAGCTCGCTCGCCGGGGCGCCGTCGGCCAGGCGCGTCGGCGTGGTGAGGCGCGCGACGCTCGCCGGCGCGAGCGGACGTCCGAGATCCTGCGCCGCGAGGAAGCGGGCGAAGTCCCCCACGGTCATCCCGAGGTCGCTGTAGAGCGGACCGAAGTCGAGATCGAGCCGCCGATCGCGGACCAGCTCTCCGCCGTCGGAGAGCGTGTAGGCCGAGACGCGATGCGGGATGAGCGCTCGCGGCGCCATCGAGAGCGGGCTCGCCATGCCGGCGGGAGCGAAGAGCTCGCGGCGCATGAAATCCCACCACGGCTCTCCGGCCGCGCGCTCGGTCGCCAGCTGGGCGAGGAAGAGGCCGGCGTCGGAGTAGGCGAAGCGATGCCCCGGCGGGGCGAGCGGCGTGAGGCCGGCGACCGTCGCCAGGAGCTGGTCGCTCGTGTAGTCGGTGAAGAACCGGCCCTCGATCGAGCCCGCGACCTCGTCCGGCAGTCCCGAGGTGTGCGACAGCAGGTGGCCGAGCGTCACTCCGGCGAAAGGGACTTCGACCCACCGGGTGACCGCATCGTCGAGCGCCAGCTTGCCGAGCTCGGTGGCGCGCAGCACACCACAGGCGGTGACCTGCTTGTCGAGCGAAGCGATCGCGAAGATCGAGTCGGCGCCGACCGGGGATTGGGTCTCGACGTGCGCGAGGCCGTAGGTGGAGATTCGTTCGACGCGCCCGTCGCGTGCCACTGCGAGAGCCAGGCCGGGGATCTTGCGGCGCGCCATCTCGCCGCGGAGGTAGTCGTCGATCGGGTCGGCGGCGGCCGGCCCGGCGAGTCCGAGGAGCACGGCCAATCCGCAGGCCGCGAACCGCGCGCGGTCGCACCGGCGAGCCGCGGCGGCGGAGGAGGGCAACTCGAGCGAACCCATGTCGGCGTCGGCCGCTCAGGTGCGGCGCAGGTAGCCCCAGCTGAACAGCCGGTCGGAGTCTTCGAACCAGCGATCTCCGATGTCGTCGCGGTAAGCCATGTTGGGGATGAGGATGTTCTTGACCCGCGAGTAGACCTGCTGTTGGGCGGCCTTCATGGTCGGCCCGGAGCCCACCACGGTGAGCACGACGCCGGAGGATCCGGCCACCAGCCACTGGCCGTTCACCAGCTTGGCGTCTTCGATGTGCACGCCGTCGGTCGAAGGCCGCTTGAAGTAGATGACCGCGTCCTTGGACAGCGAGTCGAAGGTCGCCGGATCGTCGAACGGATAGGGCGGAACGATGATGCGCACGCCGACCTGGTAGCCGCTCTTCACCTTGAGCTTCGGGTCGTCGCCGTGGGCGAGAGCGGCGAAGAACTCGCCGATCGGGGTGCTCATCCCGTCCTGCTGGATGAAGATCGTCGGATAGCCGAAGCGCGAGGTGAACTCGAGCGGATAGATACCGTTGGCATTGACGATGCAGTTGAGGTCGATGTACCCGACGTAGCGCTCCTTGGCGAGCAGCGTCTCCATCTTGGCGAGAGTCTGGAAGAAGAGCCGGTTGGGCTCGGTCCAGAACATCGCGGTGCCCATCTCGCCGGTCGACGGGCCGAGGTTGCCGGGGAAGAGCTTCTTGTGCTCGAAGTTGATGTTGATCGGCGTCACGAAGCGCGAGCCGTTGAAGAAGGCGCCGACTGCCACTTCGACGCCGGCCATCCGCTTCTGCAGCTGGAAGACCGGGATCTTGTCGGCGATCGTCTTCTTGTAGGCCTCGAGGACGTTGACCACGTCGGCGCCGTCGTCCTCCTCGCCCACGAAGAGCCGTCGCTTGACGTTCTGCGCCTCGCCAGAGGGCTTGATCACGTAGCGCGTCGGATTTTCGCGCACGAACTGGATGGCCTCGTCGAAGTCGGTGAACTCGCGGTAGGGGATGATGTTGACTCCGGCCTTCTTGAGCTCCTCCTGGCCGAAGCTGCGGTCGTCCTCCAGCCGATCGGTGGTGGGCGTCCCGCCGACCACGGCCTTGCCCTGCTGGCGCAGCGCCTGCGCCTTCGTCCCCTGGCCGAGGGTGTCGTCGAAGACGATCACGTCGGCCCATTCGACATGCCCCTCCCAGTCGTCGGTCTTGGGGACGAAGCCGTCGGCGAGATCGCGCTCGTCGACGGCATCGATGAAGTAGCGGACCTCGTGCCCCTCCTTGACCACCTGCCAGGCGATGTCGCCGATCAGGCCGGCGAGCGAGACGAAGAGGAATCGTTTCTTTTCCATGGTTGGGC
>CAZPZW010000289.1:0-2665 GCA_964591165.1 uncultured Thermoanaerobaculia bacterium
AGGCGCAGCTCGTCGAGCTCCTGGTCGGGCAGGGGATCCGGGGAGTCGATGCCGGTGTGGCGCAGGCCGGCGACGAGCGCGAGGCTGCGGACCAGCTCGATCGTCACGTCGCCACCGTAGCTGGTGACGTCGTCGGTGCGGCCGAAGTCTCCCTGGTACTCGTGCGAACCGTCCTCGTAGAAGAAGCTCAGCTCGGTCCGCCAGCCCAGACCGAACCCTGCCTCGAGGCCGATCCGCTGGTCGACGTAGAAGGACTCGCCCAGGGAGAAGAGCAGGCTGAAGGAGAGCTGGCGCGCGCCGTAGAGGCTCGCCCAGAGCTTCTCGCGCGGCATCCAGGTGATCCGCCCCCGTCCGGTCTCGCCTTCGAAGCTGCCGAAGCTCGAGCCTTCGCTCGCTTCGGCAGTCAGTGTTTCGATGCTCGCTTCGATCTCGAGCTTGGGGCGCAGGTAACCGATCTCGAAGTACTCGAAGTCGCCGGTGTTCGAGCGATTCTCGGCGGTCTCGGCGAAGTCCGCCTCGGTCTGCCCCACCCCGGCGCCGAGGAAGAGCTCCTCGCCCAGATAGAAGCGGAACCCCCCGCGGTAGACCGTCTCGGTGCGGTCGAGATCGCTGTAGACCGCATCGAGGATCTCGTCCTCCGCCAAGCTCTCGATGTCGCTCTGCGAACCGCCGGCGTAGAGCGAGAGCCAGCGCGCGACCGGGATCTCGAGCTCGGCGCGGAGCTCGTCGGTGCGCAGCGTGGTGCGCTGCAGGAGGTCACCGCTCTGGATGCCGAAGTCCTCGTCGCGCGTCGCGGTGACCTGGATGTCGAGCCGGTTGAAGTGAGTGAAGCTGCCGATCCCGAAGCGCTGGTTCAATCGCCGTTCGTCCTCGCGCTCCTGCCACCAGACGTACTCGGGCAGGGCGTAGAGGGCGAGGGTCGTCTTCGATCCGATCGGAACGTAGCCCCGGAGGCCGGCTCCGGCGCGCGCGGTCAGATCCCCCTCGCCGGTCACCGGATCGTCGTACCAGGAGATGTCGGAGATCCAGAAGGCGGGATCGAGGCGGAGCGGGCCGAGCTTCCAGCGCGCCTCCTCGACCGCCTTCTCGAGCGCTTCGCTCTGATTCTGCGGCACGCGTCCGAGCTCACCCGGGGACGTATACTGCGCGAACTGCCCGGCCGCCGGCGCCGTCACGATCAGCGTCAGCGTCACGGCGAGGAACGATGCCCAGCAGATCTCTCGGCGCATTCGGCGCATTCGGCGAATGATACGACACGTTCCCTGGCGCGGCTTCGCGCTCGCGGCGCTCCTGATCTGGGCGCCGCTCCCCTTCGCGAGCGTCACCCCCGCGGGCTCGATCGCGCTGCTCCTCGCCTCCCTCGGCGCGCTGGCGCTCGCGCTGTGGAGCGCTCAAAGCCCACTGCCCCCGCGGACGGTGTTGCTCGCCGCGGCGGCGATCGCGGCCATCGCCGTCGGCGGGTACCTCCAATCGCGACAATGGCCGGCAGGGCTGGTCGGCGTGCTCTCGCCGCGCCACGCCGAGCTCACCGAGCAGGCGGCGGAGATCACCCGGATCGAGCCGCACGGCGTCCGCCTCTCGCTCGCCCCGGGGGCGAGCCGTGCGGCGGCGCTCGACTGGCTGATCCCCGCCGCCGCGCTCCTCGCGGCCGGCTGGATCGGCGCCTCGCGACGGGTCCGTCGTCTCCTGGGCGGCGCCCTGCTGCTCTCGGCCGCAGCGCAGATCGCCCTCGCTCTGCAACAGTGGGTCAGCCAGGCCGACACGCTCTGGGGAGTGAGAGTGCCGGGGACCGGCAGCCGGTTGCACGGCAGCTTCGTCAATCCGAACCACTTCGCGCTGTTTCTCGAGATCGCGCTGCCGGTGGCGTTCGCCTGGGCCTGGTGGGCGGCGCGGCGAACCTTGGATGCCACGAGCTCCGCCGAGCGCCGCCTGCTGGCGGTCGGGCCACCGCTCCTCGTCCTGCTGCTGCTCGCCGGCGGCCTGGTGCTCACCGGCTCGCGTGCCGGGCTCGTCGCGGCGCTGATCGCGGTCGGCCTGCAGGCGCTCTGGATCACCGGCCGGCGGGGGCGGCGCTGGCTGGTGGCCGGCGGCGCGGCGGCGCTCGCCACCGGCGGGCTGCTGATCGCTCTGGTCGGCCTCGAAGGGGCTTTCGCGCGCCTGCTCGCGACCCCGCTCGACGAGGTCGGGGGCGGCGGGCGGATGACCGCGGCGGCGGCGACGCTCCGCCTGTGGGGGGAGTTTCCGTGGACCGGCAGCGGTCTGGGGACCTTCCGCGCCGCCTTCCCGCTGGTGCAGCCGGAGTCGATCCCCGGGCTCTGGCGGCACGCCCACTCCGACTGGCTCGAGCTCGGCGCCACGGCCGGCGCGCTCGGCTTCGCGATCGGGCTCGCCGGGCTCTACGTCCTGCTGCGGCGGCTGGCTCGGGTGCTCCGCCAGGGCGAGCGCTCGGAGGACCGCGCGGCGGCGCTCGCGGCGCTCGGCGCGGCGATCGCGGTGGGTCTCCACTCGTTCGCCGACTTCGGGCTCACCATGCCGGCGAACGCGTTCGCGCTCGCCGTGCTGCTCGGCGCGGCAGCCGCGGCGCCGACGGCGGACGAGGCGCGCAGGGCGAACGAGATCTAGACCGCGCGCTGGACTCCTGTTCCTCGGTAGCCAGCGCTCCCCC
>CAZPZW010000290.1:0-2661 GCA_964591165.1 uncultured Thermoanaerobaculia bacterium
CTCAAGGCCGGCTACTGGCTGGGCTCGACGCCGGGAGTGCAGCAGCGCGTGAAGTTCTGGGGCATTCTCGCCTCGGCGGTCGCCGGCGCGCTCACCATCATGCTGCTCGCCAAGACCTTCCAGTTCGGCGAGGCGGCGGTCGGTGATCCGCGCGTCGTGCTCGCGGCGCCGCAGGCGTCGATCATGAAGGCGCTGGTCGAGGGCTTCATGAGCCAGCAGCCGGTCGCCTACATCCTGTTCGGCGCCGGCGCGATGATCGCGGTGGCGATGGAGATGCTCGGCGTGCCCGCGCTCGTCTTCGCGCTCGGCATGTACCTGCCGCTCGAGCTGAACTCGCCGGCGCTGGTCGGCGGCTTCCTGGCCCACCGGATCGCCAAGCGCTCGGACGCGGCGGGTGGCGAGCGCGGCCGCTCGATGCGCGAACGCGGCGTGGTCATCGCTTCGGGCCTGATGGCGGGAGGCGCGCTGGGCGGGGTGATCGGCGCCGCGATGCGGCTGATCCCCTCCTACAGCGAGGAGTGGGTCAAGACCCCGTTCTACGACGATCCGGCCGTCTCGCAGATCGTCTCGGCGCTCTTCTTCCTCGGACTCTGCCTCTACGTCTGGCGCGGCGCGATGAAGGAGGGCAAGGAGAGAGCATGAGCACCCGGCTCGACCGCGCGGTCGCCGACGCCATCCTCGGTCTCGACACCCTGTTCGGCGGCGACGTCACCAATCCCTCAGGCACCGGCCGCTTCATCGCCGATGCCTGGTTCTCCGACGAGCCGCTGCCGGCGGCCTACAGCGATCCGACCGCGGCCGCGCTACGCGCCACGGGCGGCGTCTCCGCGCAGGATCCGGACCGGGCGGCGATCGACGCCTATCTGGAGGCGATCGACCTGCCGGCGGCGATCGCCGGGGTGGAAGCGGGCGCGCGCGAGGTCGGTGGCCTGCGCGGGCGCTATCTGGATGGCCTCGCCTTCTCCTGCCAGGTGATGTGGGAGCTGGTGCTCGAGCTCACCGGACGCGGCGAGCCGGTGCCCTACCGGCGCGCGGTCGAGGCCTCCTGCGGCACGCAACCGACGCCGTCGCGCCCGGAGTCGAAGCGCGAGCGGGTGGCAGCGCTCCTCGAGAGCGCGGGCTGCGGCGGCGACCTCCGCGCCGCGGTCGAGCGCTGGCGCGGCGAGCGGCGGGTGCCGCGCAAATCGATCAAAGCCCTGGCCGACGCCTTCATCGCCCAGCTCGACGCCGCGACGGCGCGCCATCTGCTGCCCTACCTGCCGGAGTCGTTGCATGGCGTGCCGCGGGCGAACGTCACCTTCCTGCCGATCGAGAACGCCTGGTTCTCCGGCTCGATGAACTACCTCGGGCGGGCGCGCAGAAGCGACGGCAGCCCGGAGTACGAAGCGACCTACGAGCTCAACGCCTCGCTCGAAATCTCGCTGCCCGAGTTCGTGCAGCTCGTCTCGCACGAGGTGGTGCCGGGGCACGTCACCACCTTCGCCTTCCTGCAGCACCTCCACCACCGCGGGGAGATCGGCTTCGAGGCCTCCGTCCCGACGATGAACACCCGGCAGGCCACGCTCGCCGAGGGCATCGCCAACAACGCGATCCTGATGGCTCACGGCGTCACCGAGATCGCCCAGCTGGGCGATCCCGACCTCGAGCTCGGGCTGCTGCTCGCGCTGCTCCAGGACGACGCCAAGAACCAGGCGTCGTGGCTGACCTGGCAGGAGGGCTGGCCGCAAGCGGAGGTGGCTGCGGTGCTGCGGCGTGACTTCCTGGTCTCCGAGGAACGCGCCGACAAGCTCTCGGGCGCCTGGGGACGCCATCCGCTGCTCGGCCGCATGTACCTGCCCTGCTATCGGGCGGGCACCGAGAAGGTGGCGGAGCTACGCCGCCGCATGCCGCCCGCGCGCCTCCTGCCGGCGCTCTACGGCGCCAACGGGCTGGTCGACATCGTCACTCTCGACGACGTCCTCGCCGACTGAGCAACGATTCAGCCGGCGTCGCCGGAAGGAAGAGCTCGTGCCGGGCGGCCGGGCGCTTCTCGCCGCGAGTCGACCCAGAGGTGGAGGAGCGCCAGGGCGGGGTGGCGCAGGAGCATCTTCGGCCCCGCGTGGCGCATCACCCGCTTCACCTGCTCGCGCATCGCCGGTTTGTAACAGTGCACCTGGCAGTTGGCGCAGGTCGGCTTGCCCTCGCCGAACGGGCAGCGCAGCAGACGCTGCTCGGCGTAGTCGCGCAGCGCCGCGCACTCGGCGCAGAGCCCGCCGCGGCGCCCGCCGTGCAGGTCGCGGCAGGTGATCGCGATCATCGCGTCGATCGTCCGCCACTCGCGGCGGAGCCTTCCCTGCGCGAGGTCGTTCACGCGGCCTCCTCGATGCGCCGCCGGTCCCAGCGCTCGAGGAGCGACATCGAGACCAGGGTCAGCGCGAGGATGGCGCCCAGGATCGCGGTCAGGCGGACATAGGGCAGGTCGGCCAGGCGGCGCGCGGCGACCAGGAGGTAGAGGGTGCGCACCCACTCGAAAACGCCCAGGGCCAGCGTGAGCTGGAGGAGGCGGAGCGGCCAGACGCGCCGCACGACGAGCAGCAGCGGAAGCGCGGCGACCGCGACTCCGGCGCCGAGCCAGCCGGCGCGGAGCAGATGGGCACCGAGCAGGAGCGCCGAGAGCACCGG
>CAZPZW010000291.1:0-2593 GCA_964591165.1 uncultured Thermoanaerobaculia bacterium
CCTATCCGCAGTTCGGCTGGACGCTGCTCACCAATGACCTCATCTGGTGGGTTCCCTTCGTAAAAATGCTTGTAGCGGCAAAAAAACAAGGCTGGCCATTGTGAGTTTTTAAATTCTTCTCACCATTTCCATGCACATCCTCCCGTTGTGGTAGGGCGCCTTCCACGGCCCGGCCTTATCCTCCGACAGAACGGGCGTCCCTGCCCTGTCCACCATCCAATGCCACTCACCGTTTTCGCTGTCCCGGATGAAATTTTTAATAAATAACCAGATGTGGACGGCTGTTTCTGCGAAAATTTCTCGTCCCGTGAGTTCCCATGCATTCCAGTAGCCGACAACGGCCTCCGTCTGTGGCCACCAGTGTTTGTCCGTGTCGAAATGGCTGCAGACGTGGCGTTCGTTGAAAATGCCGCCGTCGCTGTCAAGGCCGTGCTGAAGGACGGCATCGGCGAGGTGGATGCTCACGGGGCGGGTGCGTTCGAGCAGGTCTTCGTCGCCGAGTACTTCGGCGGCTTCCCAAAGCAGCCAACTCGATTCGATGTCGTGGCCGAAGGAAGTGTCCGCATTTTTCGGTTGCCAGTTTTCATCAAAATAGAGGTACAAGCTGCCGTCTGCCGGCCGGTAAAAACGATCGAGGTAAATTTCGAGGATGTAGCGCAGGCGTTCCTTCACCGCCGCAGCCGGTTGTGTCCGGTAGAAATTGGTGTAGGCTTCGAGCACATGCAAGTGAGTGTTCATGATCTTGGCAGCGCTGGCGTCTTTTTCGCTGAGGCGGATGTCGCCGGAGCCGCTCCAGTCGCGGTCGAACGCGGTGAGGTAGCCGCCTTTTTCGCGGTCGAGGCTGAATTTTTCGATGAGCCAGAAAATCTCGTTGGCCTTGTCCAGATCCACCGCGTTTTGCGTCAGCAGGTGGTACTCCGAAAGGGCGTAAATGGCGAAGGCTTGCGCGTAAATCTGCTTTTGCGTACTCAGCGGGTTGCCCTGAAAATCAACGGACCAGAGCATGCCGCCTTCCGGTTCGTCCCAGAAATATTGCAGCAGGTAGTCGAAGGCCCGGTCGGCCATGGTTTTGTACTGAGCATTCCCGGTTTGCCGGGCGGCAGCAGCAAAAGACCAGAGCAGCCGTGTGTTGAGGATCACACCTTTCTCCGATTTCGGATGCAGAACGCCGTGACCATCCATGCGTCCGTAGAAGCCGCCGTGTTCGTGGTCCACCATGTTTTTCATCCACCAGTGGAGGATGTTGTCGAGTTCCAATCGGAATTCGGTGCGGAGATGGGTGGTGTCAATGGTTTCGGGAGTGGATTTCGTTTGAGTGGAAGTTGTCATAATCCCATATTTTTAAGGATTTCCAAATTCCCGGAAATGAGTTGGTTGCGTATCTGCACGCTCGCTGCCGAGCGCAATTCGTCCGCCGGGGTGTTCATTGCGTAGTCCACCAGTTTTTCGACGGTCGAAGTGGCAACGTGCATCCGGGTGTCGGAGGAGCCGTAGTAGATGAACACGTCATTTTTTTCATTCACGATCCAGCCGTTGCTGAAGGTCACGTTCGAGACGTCGCCAACCCGTTCCTCGCCTTCCGGTGCGATGAAATGCCCGCCCGGCGAATGCGTCACGACCCACGGTTTTTCCAGATCAGTCATGAACAGGTAGAGCACGTAGCGAAGGCCCGCCGCCGTGTTGCGTACGCCGTGGGCGAGGTGCAGCCAGCCGTGTGGCGTTTTGATGGGGTGTGGCCCCTGCCCGTTTTTCACTTCCTTGATCGTGTGGTAAATTTTATGGTCAATGATGACCTCATTTCTTACCTCGGCCCGCTCCATGCTGTCCGTAAGTCCCCAGCCGATGCCGCCACCGCCGCCGACCTCGATGAAACCGTCCTGCGGGCGGGTGTAGAGGGCATATTTTCCATCCACAAATTCGGGGTGCAGCACCACGTTGCGCTGCTGTCCGGCATGGCTGATCAGGTCGGGCAGGCGCTCCCATTTTACCAAATCCCGGGTGCGGGCGATGCCGCAGGCTGCTGTGGCAGCCGAGGTGTCGTCCGGGCGGCTGCGGTCCTTGCGTTCGGTGCAAAAAAGGCCGTAAATCCAGCCGTCTTCGTGTTGGGTGAAACGCATGTCGTACACGTTGGTGTCAGGGTCGTCCTTGAGGTAGGCCAGCAGGTCCGCCTCGTCGATGTCCACCTTGTTGCCTACGGATATGAACTTGGAGAACCCCACCCGGGTCCGGGTGGACCAGTCGAGCATGGAAGAGCACACCGCCCCTGACTGTGAGGCGATGGCGATGGAGCCGGTCATCGGCTGGATGTTTGTGAATGTGACATTCATCCGGTGGTGGGTGCTCATGATGCCCATGCAGTTGGGGCCGAGGACGCGCATACCGTACTTCCGGGAAATGTCCCCGACCTTGCGCTCGAGCATCGCCCCCTCCTTGCCCAGCGATAGGATGGCCATTTGTGCACCCGCGGCCAGAAACTCTCCGGCTGCTGCTGCGGCATCGGCAAGCGAGCGGACCGGGCGGCCGGTGAACTCCTCGGCCTCGACCAGGTTGGGCTTGACCAGGACTTTCCCACCTTTAAACCTGGCTCTGAAGC
>CAZPZW010000292.1:0-2564 GCA_964591165.1 uncultured Thermoanaerobaculia bacterium
CAGAGCCAGGCCGCCAACAGCTCCTCCTGCGCCTCTGGAACGCGAATGCGGACGCTGTGGTGGCGCGGCATCAGCCGAAGAGGTCGCGCACCCGCTCGAGCACGCCGCGCTCTTCCTTGACGGTCTGCCCTTCGAGCTCGGCCAACCGCTTGAGCAGCTCACGCTCCTCGTCCGAGAGCTCGGAGGGACGCGGCACGCGAATCGCCACCTGCGCGACGTGGTCGCCGCGCCCCGAGCCGCCGAGCCGGTCGATCCCCTTGCCCTTGAGCCGGAACTGCTCGCCGTGCGCCGTCCCCGCCGGCAGGTCGAGCGCGGCCGGCCCGTGCAGGGTGGCGATCTCGAGTTTGGCCCCCAGCACCGCCTGCGCATAGCCGATCTCGACTTCGGAGAGGACGTGCGGACCCTCGCGGTGGAAGGTCTCGTGCGGCTCGACCACCAGGACGACGTAGAGGTCGCCCCGCCGCCCGCCCCGCCGCCCGTGCTCCCCCTCGCCGGAGAGCCGCAGGCGCGCCCCGCTGTCGACTCCCGCCGGGATGCGCACTTCGAGCTTCCGCCGTTGCTCCAGCCGCCCGTCGCCCCGGCAGGAGGCGCAGGGGTCGGTGATCGTCGTGCCCTGACCGTGGCACTGGGGACAGGTGCGCGCCATGGTGAAGAAGCCCTGGCTGTAGCGCACCTGCCCGCGACCCGCACAGACGCCGCAGGTCTTGGCCGACGTGCCCGGCTTGGCGCCGCTGCCCTGGCAGACCTCGCAGGTCTCGAGGCGGGGGATCTCCAGACTCTTGACGACCCCGAACGCCGCCTCCTCGAAGCTGATCGCCAGGTCGTAGCGCAGGTCGGCGCCGGGCTCCGCGCCGCCGCGGCCCGGGCGCGCACCGAAGACGCCGAAACCGAACAGATCGCCCAGGATGTCCGAGAAATCGGCGAACGCCCCGGGGTCGAACCCGCCGTCGAAAGCGGGCGTGCCCTGATGGCCGAAACGGTCGTAGCGCGCCCGCTTCTCTCCGTCGGAGAGCACCGCGTAGGCCTCGGCGGCCTCCTTGAAGCTCTCCTCGGCCGCCTTGTCGCCGGGGTTCTTGTCCGGGTGGTACTGCAGGGCGAGCCGCCGATAGGCGGCCTTGATCTCCTTGTCCGTCGCGGACCGGGAGACGCCGAGAACTTCGTAGTAATCGCGGCGCGATGTCGCCATCGGCTAGCGCTTCGGTCCCAGCCCCGCCGGTCCGCCTTCGCTGCCGGGGAGCACGCCTGCGTCGCCGCCGATCCGGCTCATCATCATCTCCGAGAGCGTGCGCGAGATCGAGTTGAGGTCGAAGAGCGCGGTCTCGAGATCCGCCCGGGCGTCGCTGGTGAGCGCCATGCGCGCGCGGAGCAGCGTTTCGGCGCTGCGCTTGCGGTCCTTCTCGGGGAGCGCCTCGGAGAACTGCGAGATCACTTTTTCGCTGGTGTAGATCAGGCCCTCGATGCGGTTCTTCAGCCGCCGGATCTCGCGCTTCTGCGCGTCCGCCTGGGCGAACTTGTCGGCCTCGTTCACCAGGCGCTCGATCTCGTCCTTCGACAGGCCGCCGGCCGGGTTGATCTGGATGGTCTGCGACTGGTTGGTCGCGACGTCGCGCGCCGACACCGAGACGATGCCGTTCGAGTCGATGGCGAAGGTGACCTCGACCTGCGGCACGCCGCGCGGCGCCGGGGGGATGCCCACCAGCTCGAAGCGACCCAGCGACCGGTTCTCCGACGCGATCTCGCGCTCGCCCTGCAGCACGTGCACTTCGACGGTGTCCTGGTTGTCGACCACCGTGGTGAAGATCTGGGTGTTCTTGGTCGGAATGGTCGCGTTGCGCTCGATCAGCTTGACGAACAGGCCGCCGTGGGTCTCGATGCCGAGCGAGAGCGGCGTCACGTCGAGCAGGACGAGGTCCTTGATGTCGCCGCGGATGATGCCGCCCTGGATGGCGGCGCCGATGGCAACCACCTCGTCCGGGTTGATGTCGCGATTCGGCGCTCGCCGGAAGATGCGCTCCACGGTCTGCCCCACCAGCGGCGTGCGGGTCTGGCCGCCGACCAGCAGCACCTCGTCGATCTCCTCGGGCTGCAGACCCGCCTGTTCGAGCGCATCCCTGCAGGGCCCTTCGGTGCGCGCCACCAACTGGGCGACCAGATTCTCGAAATAGGAGCGCGACAGCGTGCGCGAGAGATGACGCGGCCCGTTCTCGTCGGCGGAGATGAACGGCAGGTTGATCGTCGCCTCGAGCGCCGTCGAGAGCTCGCACTTGGCGCGCTCGGCCGCCTCCTTCAAGCGCTGCAGCGCCATGCGGTCGCCGCGCAGGTCGATCGACGTCTCGGCGCGGAACTCTTGGATCAGCCAGTCGATGATGCGCTGGTCGAAGTCCTCGCCGCCGAGGTAGGTGTCGCCGGCGGTGGACTTGACCTCGAAGATCCCCTCCGAGAGGCGCAGGATCGAGATGTCGAAGGTGCCGCCGCCGAGGTCGTAGACGGCGATCGTCTTCTCCCCCTCCAGCCGGTCGAGGCCGTAGGCCAGCGCCGCGGCGGTGGGCTCGTTGATGATGCGC
>CAZPZW010000293.1:0-2523 GCA_964591165.1 uncultured Thermoanaerobaculia bacterium
ACGGAATCCGTTTCTCGGGGTATCTCGGCCTCGCGGCGCTCGGGGTCCTCGCCCTGATCTCGCCGGCGGCCGCCCAGGATCCCGCCGCGCCGGCGATGACGCCCGAGCAGCAGGCGATGATGAAGGCCTACCAGGAGGCGGCCACGCCTGGCGCGCCGCACCAGAAGATGGCGGCGTCGGCCGGCACCTACGACGTGCGCGCGAAGAGCTGGCACGAGCCGGGCAAGCCGCCAGTCGAAGAGCGCGGAACGGCGACCCGCAAGATGATCCTGGATGGCCGGGTCATGGTCGAGGAGTTCCAGGGAACGATGATGGGGATGCCCTTCACCGGCCAGGGACTGCACGGCTACGACAACGTCACCGGCAAGCACTGGTCGACCTGGACCGACAGCATGTCGACCGGGATCATGGTCAGCCAGGGGACCTGCGACGACCAGGGCGCCTGCACCTTCTCGGGCTCCTGGAACGACCCGATCACCAAGGGCCCGGTCACGGCGCGCATGACCGCGCGCTGGACCAGCCCGACCGTCCAGGTCTTCGAGATGTACGGGCCGGCGCCCGACGGCAAGGAGATGAAGATGATGGAGCTCACCTACACCAAGCGGTGAGCTCCGGTCGTCTCGGGCGGAGGCGCGCTCGTACCGCCCGGGACGGCGCCACGCCCCGGCTGGCGCCGGCGGCGGCACCACCTAAGGAGCGTTCGCGTCGATTCCGCTCGACGTCACTCCGGCGTCCGTTCTGCAGTTGGTCCCGGTCGAGACCGGCAGCTTCACGGCCCGAGGAATTGAATCGCCAGCCCGCAGACGAGGATCGCGGCGCCGGAGGTCGACTCGCCTGCCTTGCCCCCACTGGCAGGGTGGTCCACCTCGCAAGCTACAGCGTGGAAAGCCCCAGAGGGGGGCATGCACAAGCTTCAACTCGCCCCCGTGGAAGTGCGCCTGGCGCGGCAGGGGATGCGCGAAAGCGCCGGGCTCAGGGGGTCGTCGCGGACCAGGCGCGCGAGTCGCCACGCTCGAAGCCGTCGGCGAAAAGCGCGTCGTGCTCGAAGGCACCCTGGTCGGGGAGCGCACCAGCGACCCGGGGCGCGTGGGCGAGGTCGAAGGGCCCGAGGCCGCCGGGCGGGGCGGCGGTGCCGGCGTCGATCGCGGGCGAGAGGGGCGCCAGCCGGTAGTCGCCGTTGCCGGCGTCGACGAAGAGCGGGTCGACGCCGACCAGGTTGAAGGACCCGCTCGCCGCGTTGCCGGAGAGCAGCAGGTTGCCACCGGCGTTGTCCCAGGCGATCGTGTTGGCGACCGTCCCCGCGCCCGGGGCGCCGAAGAAGAGATCGAGGCCGTAGGCGTCGTGGTCCGTCACGGTGAGATGGCTCAGGTGGGCGGTCGCCGTCGTGCTCCCCGCTTGGAGGCCGGCGCCGCCGCGGGCGACCAGCGAATCGGTGACGCGCAGCACGCCGCCCGAAGGCAGCATGTGGACCTGCGACGTCGTATCGCCCGGGCCATTCCAGTTCTCGGTGATCGCCAGCCGGGCGAGAGTGATCGCGCCGCTGTCGGTCGAGCCGAGGTCGACCCCGTGCCCCTTCACCGTGCCGGCGACGAGCGTGTCGGCGTGGTTGTCGGTGACGACGAAGTCCTCGATCTCGATCGTGCCGTTCCCGTAGGCCCAGGCCGAGAATCCGGCTCCCCGGCGCGTCGCTCCCCCTTCGAGGAGGTTGCCGCTCGCCCCACCCCCATACACCCGGATGCGCGCCGAATCGAGCGCGCCGAAGTAGACGCCGCCGCCCAGCGGGACCCCGACGGTGTCGTCGACGAAGACGCGGTTGCCGGTGAAGGTCACGCCGCTGAGTCGGACGTCGGCGCTCCCCCCCGCCGAGATCAGGGCGCCGCCCCCGAAAGCGCTGAAGGATCCGTCGTCGAGAGTCGCCAGGTTCGAGTCGAATGCGCAGTCGACGAGGGTCACGATCACGTCGACAGCCGACAGATAGAGCCCGCCGCCGCTCGCGAGCGCCGGGTCGGTCAGGCCGTTGCGGAAGGCGAGGCCCTCGAGCGCGAGCTCGCCGGCGGTGACGAAAGCGGCGGTGAAGGGGCGGCCGGACGAGCTGCCGTCGATCGCGGTCGCGCCGGGGGTGGGATCGCGCACCGCGTAGGCGGCGTCCCAGCCGCCCGAGAGCGCCAGGCGTCCGCCGAGGCCCGAGCTGCCGACGTCGACCTGCTCGAAGAAGGTCCCGGCGCGCAGCCGCAATTCGTCGTCTTCCGGGGTCGCGACGGCGGCAGTGACCGCCGCCTGGACCGTGGCGTGCGTTCCCCCCGGCCCGACCGTGAGCAGGGCGGCGGCCAGCGGAGCTCGAAACGGCAGAAGCAGCAGGAGCGGGAGCGCGGCGCGGGGCTTCATCGTCGGGTGCCTCCTCGAGAGAGTCGCAGGTCGGGACTGCTACCTCTCAGTCACCCGGAGTGGCGATTCGTTACCGCAACTGGCTTCGGCCTAGGCCGGTGGCCTCAGAGTCCGAGGAACTCGATCGCCAGGCCGCAG
>CAZPZW010000294.1:0-2507 GCA_964591165.1 uncultured Thermoanaerobaculia bacterium
TGAGCAATTCTCCTACACGGTCTCGTCAGGGGACAGGACGCTGGTCGCTGGGATGCAGCGCGGATCGACGGACGGCCAATACAAGCTTGTGATCGAAGGATACGAGACGGTCCGGCGGCAAGGTCGTCCCCGACCGTTGCCGCCCCCGTACCACTTCCACGGCTTTCCAGATGAGGCAATCGCCTCCTACCAGAACACCGCATTCGTCGCCGACCTCGCACTGCGTCTGCAGGAGTTGATGAAGTCGGTCTACCATGTCGGCCCGCTGCGCGAGTATCCCGATCGGACCTACCTCTGGTCCGGGGAGCAACACCAGCATGTTGGACAGCGTGGTGAGCGGGCTGTCGAGGCGATCCTGGCGGCTAAGGACCGGACGTTCAACTTCAAGGCGAAGCAGCCGCTGAAGCCACTCGATCACTTCGTCGCGGAGCGGATGAAGCAGATGGGTCTGATCCACTCCTTCGAGGTCCGGCCGATTGCGAAAGGGCGCAAAGAGTACGAAGTTCTGCTCCGGACTCGGCCGAATCTCCCGCAGGTAAAGCTGACGGACGTGGGTTTCGGCGTCAGCCAGGTTCTCCCGGTGATCGTGGAGTGCTTCTCGACGCCCCCGCGTTCGATCGTGATCTTCGAGCAGCCGGAGATCCACCTGCACCCCAAGGTTCAAGCGGACTTGGCGGATCTGTTCATCGACGCGATCCATGCGCGCGAGAATGGCCGAGCTCGCAACATTCAGTTCATTGTTGAGAGCCACTCAGAGCATTTCCTCCGCCGGCTCCAGCGCCGCATCGCGGAAGAAGCACTGACTCCAGATGAATTCGCTCTCTATTTCGTCCATACCGACGCTGCAGAGGCACGCATCGAGACGCTGGACGTCGACATGTTCGGCAACATTCGAAACTGGCCGGAGAGTTTCTTCGGTGACGAGATGGCCGATCTGGTGGCCCGCACCGACGCGCAGGCGAAGCGCATGAAGAGCGACGAGGCCAAATGAAACAGACGCCGCTGCGTTGTGTCATCGACACGAACGTTCCTGCCACGGCCAATGCGGCGAACCCGGGCGCGCCGGCGCGATGTGTCGCCGCGAGCGCGAAGGCGCTCGCAGCGGTCATGAAGCGCGGTCATGTGTTCGTTGACGCTGAGGGCCAGATCGTAGCGGAGTACCGTGCGAATCTGAGGGCTACGGGCCAGCCGGGCCCTGGGGATGCCTTCCTCAAGTGGCTACTGACACACGAGTGGGGGGCCGAGCGGGTAACGCGGGTCCCGATCACGGCAAAGGTCGGCGATGAGCAGGGTTTCGACGAGCTCCCCCCGCCACCGGCGGGCACGGTGTACGATCCTTCGGATCAGAAGTTCCTCGCGGTCGCGGCCGCGCATCCGGAGCGCCCGCCGATCCTCCAGTCCTTCGACAGCAAGTGGTGGGGTTGGCGGGATGCGCTCAGCGCGATCGCAGTGAGGGTTCACTTCCTCTGCCCGGAAGCGATCGAGGCGAAGTACCTGGAGAAGATGGGAGCATGACCCCCTTCTTCCGCTTCCCCCGTACCCCTCACGTCACCTGGCTGGGCGAAGGCCAGCCGCGGGACGACAAGGTGCTCGTGCCAGCCGAAGCGGAGACTCTGCTCGCGGGCGCGGTGGTAGTCGAAGAGAAGGTGGACGGCGCGAACATCGGTTTTTCGATCGGCGAAGAGGGCACGCTGCGCGTGCAGAGCCGGGGCAGCTATCTCGACCCGGAGTCCTCTCATCCTCAGTTTCGACCGCTCTGGCCGTGGCTGAAGGCGCGGGAGTCGGAGATCGCGGAGGCGCTGGGGTCCGATCGCATCCTCTTCGGCGAGTGGTGTCATGCGGTGCACAGCGTTGCCTACCACCGCCTGCCCGACTGGTTTCTCGGGTTCGACGTCTACGACCGTTCCGCAGGGAAATTCTGGGACAGCGCGCGGCGGAACGCTCTCCTCGAGTCGATTCGCCTGCACTCGGTGCCCCGGATCGCGGCAGGGCATCTCACGATCCAAGGTATTGAGCAGCTCTTGTCGACCCCGTCCCGTGTGGGAATCGGCGCAGTCGAAGGCCTCGTGATCCGCCGCGAGTCGGGGGGCTTCACGACGGCGCGCGCCAAGCTCGTGCGCCGGGAATTCACTCAGGCCATCGACGAGCACTGGTCGCGCGGCCCGCTCCGGCGTAACCAGCTGGCCCCGGAAGCAGCGCCGTACCCCTGACCTCGAGCCCTACCGGGCCGTCGGACGACGATGGCCGATGGCCGGGGCTCGGGGTCGCCTTGATCGGATTCTCTCAACGTTCTGAGCGGATCCAGCGGAGCGACCCCGGTGTGGCAGGAACTCGGACGTCTCGGCTTCTCTCAACCCACGCCGAGGAGCCAGCCTTCGACGCCGGCGAACGCCCGCTCCGGCTCGTTCAGGATGGGCTCGAAGTAGCGGATCAGACGGCCTTCGCGATCAGCCTGCTGCATCCAAGCCGCGACGCTGTCGGCGTCGTGCTGGTCGGCGGTTCGATCC
>CAZPZW010000295.1:0-2484 GCA_964591165.1 uncultured Thermoanaerobaculia bacterium
AGGTCGAGACCTATCCGCTCGACGTCCTGGGCGCCCAGACCGAGGGGATGATCGGCTACATGATCGAGCAGGAGATGGGCAACCTCATGCCCTTCTCGCGGCCGCTCGCCACCCTGCTCACCATGGTCGAGGTCGATCCCGACGACCCCGCGTTCCTGAATCCGACCAAGTTCATCGGCCCGGTCTACCCGCAGGCCGAGGCCGACCGCCTGGCTGCCGAGCGCGGCTGGACCTTCAAGCTCGACGGAACGCACTGGCGGCGGGTGGTGCCGTCGCCCGAGCCGAAGCGGATCTTCGAGATCCGGCCGATCCGCTGGCTGCTGCGCCACGGCACGATCGTGGTCGCCGCCGGCGGCGGCGGCATCCCGACGATGTACGAGAGGGGCGCCGAGCGGAAGCTGGTGGGGCTCGAGTGCGTGATCGACAAGGACCTCGCCTCCGAGCTCCTGGCGCGCGAGCTCCGGGCCGATCTCTTCGTCATGCTGACCGACGCCGACGCGGTCTACCTCGATTGGGGCAAGCCCACGCAACGCGCCATCCGCCGCGCCTCCCCCGCCGCGCTCGCCGAGCACCCCTTCGCCGCCGGCTCGATGGGCCCCAAGGTCGAAGCGGCCTGCCGCTTCGCCCGCCTGACCGGCAAGCGCGCCGCGATCGGCGATCTCGAGGAGTTGGGCCAGATCCTCGCCGGCGAGGCGGGCACCATCGTCGATCCGGCGCAAGACGGGATCGTCTTCGCCTGACGGAGCCGCTGCGGCGCCTCGGCGCCGGTGTGCGAGGGGAAAGAAGCTCGGCTATCATCACCAAGTGAACCGACGCCAAGCGCGGCCGCAGAGGCCGCGCGCCGCCGTCCGTTGGATCGCACCGACGAGCCGATGAGCTCCGAGAGCCACTACGCCGGGATCCTCGTCACCGCCCGGCCCGGGCGATTCGAGGAGGCGGTGGCGGACCTCGCCGCCCTCGACGCGGTGACCCTCCACCAGCGCGACCCCGGCAGCGGCCGCTGCGTCGTCGTCCTCGAAACCGCGGATCGCGCCGGGCAACAGCACCTCTTCCGACAGATCCAGAGCCTCGGAGCCGTGCGCTCCGCGGACCTCGTCTACCACCTGATCGACGACGGCGCTGCCGAGCGCCTCGTGCTGGAGGAACCGTGAACATGCCCGCGCTGTCGCGACGCGAGTTCGTCTGCTCCGCGGTGGCGGCCGCCACCGCCGCCGTGGCCGGCCTGCCCGGTGCGAGCCTGGCCGACGTCGTCGACCTGGAACGGAACTGGAAGTGGGACAAGGGGGTCTGCCGCTTCTGCGGGGTCGGCTGCGGCATCGAGATCGCGACCCGCGACGGCCGGATCGTGGCGGTGCGCGGCGACGTCGCCAGCCCGGTCAACCGCGGGCTGCTCTGCGTCAAGGGCTACGCCAACGCCGAGATCCTCTACGGCGAGGACCGGCTGACGCGGCCGCTGCTGCGCATGAAGGACGGCAAGTTCGACAAGCGGGGCGACTTCGTGCCGGTCTCCTGGGAGCGCGCCTTCGACGAGATGGAGAGCCAGTGGCGCCGGGCGCATGCCGCGCTGGGGCCCACCGGCGTGGGCATCATGGGCTCCGGCCAATACACGATCCAGGAGGGCTACTGCGCCGCGAAGCTCGTCAAGGCGGGCTGGCGCTCGAACAACCTCGACCCCAACGCGCGGCACTGCATGGCCTCGGCGGTCGCCGGCTTCATGCAGACCTTCGGCATCGACGAGCCGGCCGGCTGCTACGACGACATCGAGGAGACCGACACCCTCGTGCTCTGGGGCGCCAACATGGCCGAGATGCACCCGATGCTCTGGGCGCGCATCCTCGACCGGCGGGCGCGCGCCGAGCGCTGCCGGATCGTCAACCTGACCACCTTCCACAACCGCTCGTCCGAGATGGCCGATCTCGAGATCGTCTTCAAGCCGGGCACCGATCTGGCCATCTGGAACTACCTCGCGCGCGAGATCGTGGCGCGCGGCGCGGTCGACCGTGAGTTCGTCGACCGGCACTGCGCCTTCGCGGCCGGCCCGACCGACATCGGCTACGGCCTGCGTCCGAGCGACGCCTACGCGGGCAACGCCGAGAAGGACACCCAGGCGCGCGAGCGGGAGGTCGTCCTGACGCGGGCCGAGGCGGTGCTCGCCGGGCTCGATCCGCACCTGGAGCACCGGGTCCGCCAGACCTCGACCGGCGACCCCGGCCGGCACTGGCTGATCTCCTTCGCGGAGTTCACCCGGGCGCTCCAGCCCTACACGCTCGACGCCGTCGCCGAGCTCGCCCAGGGCGATCCCGACGAGAGCCACGACCAGTTCCGCGCCAAGCTGGTCCAGCTCGCCGACCTCTACGCCGAGCGCGAGCGCAAGGTGGTGAGCTTCTGGACGATGGGCTTCAACCAGCACATCCGCGGCACCTGGGTGAACGAACAGGCCTACATGGTGCACCTGCTCACCGGCAAGCAGGCGCAGCCGGGCAA
>CAZPZW010000296.1:0-2477 GCA_964591165.1 uncultured Thermoanaerobaculia bacterium
TCGTCGAACGCCACGCTGCCGACCGCGCTGCGCGTCGCCGAGGAGAACCTCCGGCTGCCGGTCCACGTCAGCCGGTTCGTGCTCACCCTCGGATCGACGGCGAACCAGAACGGCACCGCCCTCTTCGAGGGAGTCACCGTCCTCTTTCTCGCCCAGTTCTACGGAGTCCCGCTGACCCTCGGGCAGCAGACGATGGTGCTGCTGATCTGCGTCCTCGGGGGGATCGGCACGGCGGGAGTTCCGGCGGGCTCGATTCCGGTCGTGGCGATGATCCTCGGTCAGGTGGGCGTGCCGATCGAGGGCATCGGGATCATCCTCGGGGTCGATCGTTTCCTCGACATGTGCCGGACGACGCTCAACGTCACCGGAGACCTGGTCGCCGCCGTGGTCGTCTCGCGCGGCGAGCCCGCGGTCGCACCGGGAGAGAGCTGACCGGCGGACGGGCGTCGCGCGGCGGTCGGGAGGTTCCAGACGGCGCGCGAAATGTCACCGCGCCGCGACTGATTCTGTGACCCGGCGGCGGCTAGGCTCGCCGCATGCGGGGGATCCGGCTCGAGCAGCTCACCAAGCGCTACGCCGGCAAGCCGGTGGTTTCGAACGTGACCCTCGAGGTCGCCGCCGGCCAGCTCTGCGTGCTGCTCGGTCCCTCCGGCAGCGGCAAGAGCACGATTCTGCGCCTGATCGCCGGCCTCGCTCCCGCCGACGGCGGGCGCATCCTGCTCGACGGGGAGGACCTGGCGAGCGTCCCGGCGCAGCAGCGGGGCTGCGGATTCGTCTTCCAGAGCTACGCCCTGTTTCGCCAGATGACGGTGGCCGAGAACGTCGAGTTCGCACTGCGGGTGCGCGGGGTGGCGCGCGCCGCGCGTCGCCGGCGTCGCGAGGAGCTGCTGGAGCTGGTGGACCTCGCCGGACTCGGTGCCCGCCTGACCAGCCAGCTCTCGGGCGGACAGCAACAGCGGGTCGCACTGGCGCGTGCAATCGCCCACCAGCCCAAGGTGCTACTCCTCGACGAGCCGTTCGGCGCGCTCGATGCGCGCATCCGTCTCGACCTGCGCCGCAGCTTGCATGCGCTGCAGCGCGAGCTCGCCATCACCACGCTCTTCGTGACCCACGACCAGGAAGAGGCCTTCGAGCTGGGCGATCGCATCGCGGTGCTCGACCATGGCCGGCTGGTCGAGGAAGGGGCGCCGGACGAGCTCTACCTGCGACCGCAGACCGAGTTTGCCGCCACGTTCCTGGGCGGAGCCAACCTGTGGGTGGGGGAGAGCTCGCCCGCCGGAGTGCGCATCGGCTCGCTCGAGATGCCGCTCTCCGGGGAGGTGCGCGCGGTCGGCGAGCGCCGGCGCGTCCAGGTGCTCGTGCGCCCGGAAGACGTCGCTGTCCGGCGCTCCGCGGAGGAGCTCGAACATCCGGGGCTGGGTCAGGGGATCGTCGAAGAGGTGGCGTTCGCCGGCTCGGTCGAACGGCTGCGGGTGAGCCTTCCGGCGCTCCCAGGGGTGCGCGTGATCCGGCCGGCGGCGCGTTTCGGCGGCGGGCGCTGGCTGGTCGAGGTCGTCCGGCCGCAGCACGTCGGACGGAAGGACCCGCTGGCGGCGGGCGACGCCGTCTGGGTCGGAGTCCGGCGGCTGCATGCGCTGCTCCATCCCGGGCTGGCCTTCGTCGCGGTCGAGGAGGGCGAGGGTGGTGCCCGCGCCGCGGGCTACGCCGGCGAGCTGGCGCGCCTGGCCCAGGCACGGCTGGACCGGGTGGAGAGCTTGGCGGCGCTTCGCACCCGCCTCGAGCGCGAGCCGGTCGACCTGGTGATCGCCCCGCTCGCTCCGGTGAAGGGCGCTGCGGCGGCCGAGACGCTGTTCGCGAGCAGCGCCGAGGCGCACCTCCTGCTGGTGCGCGGCGACCGGCCGATGCCTCCGCGGCGCTTCCTGCTCGCCGTCGCGGTCGGCGAGCCGGGCAAGGAAGACGTCGCCTTCGCCGGGCGCCTGGCGCGTCACCTCGGATCGCCGGCGACGGTCCTGACCGTGCTGCCCCTCGGCGCCACCGAGGCCGAGCGCGCCGCCGCCGATCGCTTCCTTGCCGCTTGCGTGCGCACGCTCGCGCCGCTCGGGGTGCGCGCTGAGCCCGAGCTGGTGCGCGGCGACCTGGCCGCCGCGGTCGGCCAGCGGCTGGCCGCCGAGCACGACCTGCTGGTGCTCGGCTCGCCGCTGCCCGACGACGCGGGGCGGCTCGCCTGGGGGCCGACCACCCGCGCGCTGCTCGACGCCCCGGGTGACGCCCCGATCCTGATCATCCGCACCGGTCTGCGGGAGAGAGGGGAGCCGCGATGACCGCAAGAGGGAGATCGACATGAAGGGATGGTCCTGCGCTTGGGCCCTGCTGGGACTCGCGACGGCGGCTGGCGCGCAATCCGAAAGCGCTCCGGCTCCGCCGGTCGACCCGACGGAGCTCGAGCAGCGCGTGAAGGTCCTCGAGCGCAAGCTCGA
>CAZPZW010000297.1:0-2465 GCA_964591165.1 uncultured Thermoanaerobaculia bacterium
TGCCTGACGTCAACTACCTCTCCCCTTTGACGACAACTACACTTCCCCATCGGTTGTCGTTGACTACTCCGCACTCTCGGTAACTGTCGCTGGCTCGGCTCTCTTCTTGGCCTCGTCGGTTCGGTAGCTGGTGCCGGTGACCTCCAGGATGACGGCGTGGTGGATGAGGCGGTCGATGGCGGCGGCGGTGGTCATGGGGTCCTTGAAGATCCGGTCCCACTCCTTGAAGACCAAGTTGCTGGTGATGATGACGCTCCGGCGCTCGTAGCGTTCGGAGAGGAAAGTGAAGAGCACCTCCATCTCCTCGCGGCTCTGCTGGACGTAGCCGATGTCGTCGAGGATGACGGCGTCGAAGCGGTCGAGCCGGGTCAGCTCCTTCTCCAGGACGAGGTCGCGCTTGGCCTGGAGGAGTCGCTGGACCAGGGCGTAGGTCGGCGTGAAGTAGACCCGCCGGCCGCGCTGGATGAGCTCGTAGCCGATAGCGCAGGCGAGGTGAGTCTTGCCGCGGCCGGGCAGGCCGAAGGCCAGGACGTTCTCGCCGCGCTCCACGAACGCTCCGTCGCAGAGGGTCGGGAGCATCTTCTGGACCTTGGCCGGCAGGCGCGCCCGGTTGAGCGTGGCGAGGGTCTTCTCGCCGGGCAGCTCCGAGTCGTGAAGGTTCCGCTCGATGCGACGCTGGCGCCGCTCCTCGATCTCCAGTTCGGCCAGGTGGCGGAGGTAGCGGCGGAAGGACCAGCCCTCCTTCTCAGCCTCCTGGCTCACCTCGTCGGCGTACCGCGCGAAGGCCGGCAGCTTGAGGGCCCGCATCAGCATCGGGAAGGCCTGGTCGCGATCCTGCTCGGCGGTCGTGTTCACGCGCCCACCCCCGTCCGGAGGACGTCGTAGGCGCCGAGGTCGACCTCCGGCGGCTCGAGATCGGGCACCTCCTGCCGGACCGCGGCGCTCGTGATCGCCTTCACGGCGTCGACCGTGACCGAGCGCCCTTCGGCGAGGAGCAGCTCCAGGGCCGCCTGGACGTCGGCCTCCAGGGTGCTGGCGGCGAGGTGCAGGATGCGCAGGTACTCCAGATCGGCGCGGACCCCGGCGCGCTCGCCGAGGATGGCGTCGTAGGCGCGGCGGAAGACGACCGACGGGAACATCTCCTCTCGGTAGACGTACCGGGCGAAGGCTCCCGGCTTGCGGACCAGGGACCAGATGACGTGCCGGTAGTCGATGCGGTGCCGCTTGCTGCCGCGGAGCCGCTCGCACGCCAGCTGGATCTCCCCGCCGAAGCGGACCTCGAGCCGGTCCTCGTAGACGTGGACCTGGACGACCTCGCCGATGAGGCGCGAGGGCACCGAGTAGGCGCAGTAGCGCACGCGGATGGTGCTGCCCGCGTTGACCCGAACGGCCTCCTCGACGAACTCCGGCAGCCGTGTCGCGTTGAGCGGCCGCATGGCGGCGAGCTCCTCCTCGACCTTGGCCTTGCGGTGGCCGTTGGCCTTGCGGAGCGCGGTGTGGATGAACTCCTGCCACGCGTCCCGGCTCTCGAAGTCGCGGTGGCCGCGGACCAGCAGGGCCTGCTCCAACCGCGCCTTCACGGCTCGGTTGCTGGCCTCGACGTCGCCGTTCTGCTCCTTGGCCCCAACCTCGGTCGTGCGCGGCGTCATCTCGAAATGCCGGACGAGGGCGAGGTACTCCGCGTTGAAGGGCCGGCGGTGACCCTCCATCCTGGCCTCCTCGGCCCTGGGGATGTTGTGGGTCGCGGCCGTCGAGTTGTCGGTCTGGCTGAACTTCGGCACCCGGCCGAGTTGGAAGAGCGCCGCCTGGATGCCGCGCCGCAGCGCCGCGAGCGACTCGGAGAGGCACACCGTCGCCCACTGCCAGTTGGAGAACGGCAGCGTGAACACGCAGAGCAGGTGGACGAAGGACGCTCCGGCGATGGTCACCTTGAGCGAGGACGCCTCGGTGAAGTCGATCTGGCATGCCTCGCCGGGTCGGTGCGCCTGGGCGAACATCACGTTGCGCTCGGGGCCGCGCTGGGCTCGCCACTGCCGGATCCGCCGCTGCAGCGTGCGGAGCTGGCCCGGCTCGTAGCGCCCTGGGTGTTCCTCACAGAGCAACTCGAAGAGCGTCTTGGCCTCGAAACCGGGCTCGTCCTCGAGCCGGGCGGCCACTACCGGCCAGTCCTCCTCGAACGGGTCAGGCCGCGTCCGCCAGGTCCTCGGCGCGGCCAGCTCCGACGGCAGCTTCCCCGCCGCCACGTACTTCCGGCCCGTCTTGCGGTCCAGGCCGGCGCGCATGGCCGCCACGCCGACCTTCCCGTGCTTCGCCATCTCCTCCATCAGCTTCCTCACCTGCCCGTCCGTCGCTCTCACCCCGCCATCCTCCGACGTCGCGGGGGGTGGCCGGGGCTACGTTCCGGCGGGCCTCAGGATGGGGAGGTGTAGTTGTCGCCGGTGGGGAGGTGTAATTGTCGTCGAGCA
>CAZPZW010000298.1:0-2454 GCA_964591165.1 uncultured Thermoanaerobaculia bacterium
AGGCCGTAGGGATCGACCTTGCGCGGTTCCGCGGACTCGCCCGGCTTGGCGTAGGCGATCTCGAGGGTGTGCGAGGTGCGCAGGCTCCCGAGGATGGCGTGCCACACGTCCTGCTGGATCTCGGGGGGCGGGAAGTCGGTGAAGGCGACTTTCGACTTCACCCATTCGGCGGCCAGGCGCTCGCGCTCGGGGAGCGCCTGCTCGATGAGATCGAAAGCCCGGCGCGCGGCGTCGGCGTAGGGCGTGCCGGCGTACTGCTCGATCGCCTGGCGGATGAGGAGGAGGGCAAGCAGGTCGTCCGCGGTGGCAAGCACGCTCGGCAGGAAGAAGGTGTCTTCGGTGTAGTACCAGCCTCTCCGCCGCCCGTCGTAGCGGAGCGGCGCGCCGATCGTGCCGCGGAGATAGTCGACGTCGCGCTGGATGGTGCGCGCCGAGACCCCGAGCTCGCGGGCGAGGCGCGCGTGGCTCGGCCGGCCGCCGAGGCGGATCCGGGCATCGATCTCGAGGAGACGCGCCCGCGGCGAGAGGTAGTCGCCGCTGCGGTGCAGCGTCCGCGGCGCCTTGCCGTTCTTCATCGTGCTCGATTGTCTCACGCGTGGTAAGACAGGTTATGTCCGAGGTCGGTTTCTATCCTGGGCGGTGAAAGGAGGAAACCGTGCCTTCCGCCCTGTTGAAGACCACTCCGACCCACCTCCGCCCGTCGCTGATCGATCACCGCAGTGAGGAGATCGACCTGCTCATTCGCCTCGAGGCCGCCCGCAGCTCCGCCGACCGGATCCTCGGGAAGTTCCTCGGCTCCGAGCGCTTCGAGATGCATGGCACCACCCTCGGAGCGATACGCGCCGGCCTGGCCTGGCTGGCACTCCCCGAGTTCCTCGAGCGCGAGGGGTGGCGCGTCGCGGGGTCGTTCGGTGTCTCCGGCCACGAGGAGCCGGTGACCCCCGAGTTCGACCTGGCCACGTTGAGCGACGACCTGACGCTCGAGATCCCGGCCAACCTGCTCCTTCTGCTCGAGCGCGGTGGCGAGCGCTGCGGCTTCAAGTTCGAACGGGGGCGGCGCATCGACTGCCCGCCCATCTGCGTGGTGGGGCTGGCCCACCGCCGGCCGATGCCCGGGGTGCTCGACCGGTGGCTCGACTACACCCAAGAGCACAACCTCCTGCGCGGCCGGTGCGTGACCCCGAGCGGCGAGCTCGCGGTGCCGGACGATGCGGCGGCGGGTCGCGAGGTCGTGGTCTCGGCCGAGGTCCGCAGCCGGCTCGACCTCGCTCTCCGTCGCTTCTCGGGAGCCATGCAGTCGCGTCTCCGCCGGCTGGGCGTCCGCGCGCACTCCGGTCTCATCCTCTCGGGCCCCCCGGGAACGGGCAAGACGTCGCTCGGCCGTGAGCTGATGAATCGCGCTGGCTGCTCCTTCCTCTGGGTGACTCCGGGCGACCTGCGCTCGCCCCAGGCGATCGAGGAGATCTTCGCGCTCGCCCGCTGGCTCGCGCCAACCATCGTCTTCCTCGAGGACCTGGACCTCGTCGCCGAGAGCCGCGACCGAGTGCACCAGTCGAGCCTGCTGGGCGAGCTGATGAACGAGCTCGACGGCCTCGGCCAGGACGCTCCGGTGCTCACCATCGCGACCACCAACCGACTCGAGGCCGTCGAGACGGCGCTGCGCAATCGCCCCGGGCGCTTCGATCAGGTGATCGAGCTCGGTCCGCCGGACGACGAGCTCCGAACGACGCTGCTCGGCCATCGGCTGCGCGGCTGCCGCATCGAAGCGGGCGACCTCGCCTGGTTCTCCGCCCAGCTCCAGGGCGCGACCGGGGCGGAGATCGAAGAGATGGTGAATCGCTCCATCACCTTCGCCTTGCTCGACGCGACGGAAACCGAAGAACGACCGGAGATCGGCCGGAGCCATCTCGTCCGCGCGCTCGGCGTGGGCCGGAGCCGGGTCGAGCGCCGCGCGGTCGGCTTCACGGGAGAGTGACATGGCCGACGAACGGCTCTTCGACCGCCATGGGCGGCACCTGGGTACCATTCGGACGCAACGGGACGGCCGCAAGGAGCTCTGGGACTCCGGCGGGAGGAGGCTCGGGTACTACGACCCGCGGCGGAACGTCACCTTCGACAGCTCGGGCTCGCCGGCCGGCCAGGGGAATCTCCTGGCGATGCTGCTCAAGTGCCCGGGGCGCGACTGACCAGCCTGCGAGGCCCTCAGCACTCCTTGTCGAGGATCTGGATCTCGTCGGGGGTGTTGGGGACGATGCAGAGGAACTCGAAGGGGGCTTCGAGCACGGCGTAGGAGTGCGGTAACCCGGCCGGGATATAGAGCGCGTTGCCCGCCGAGACCTCGTGCACGGCATCCCCGACGGTGACCCGCGCGCGGCCTTTCAGCACGTACTGCTCGTGCTCGACCCGGTTGGTGTGCAGCGGCATGCCGCCGCCGGGGCCCATGATGAAACGGCG
>CAZPZW010000299.1:0-2450 GCA_964591165.1 uncultured Thermoanaerobaculia bacterium
ATCTGAAAGAGGCGGGCCGCGGGAACGGTCGGGTACTTCTCGAGGATCTGCGCGAGCAACGGGACAAACGGATCGGCGATCGACGCGCGTGGAGGTGACTCCGGGCGAGGTACGCCCAGCGAATCGAGCACGCGGTCGACCGTGGTGTGGTGGACGCCGAGCTGTGCGGCGATCGTGCCGACTTTCCACTTCTCGACCAGAAAGAGCCGGGCGATCTCGACTTCGGTCTCCTTCGAGACGGTCATTCGGTCCTCCTCCCGCGCGGGTCGAGCGGGTCCCTCCGGTCCCTGGGACCGGTGCCCTCGACTTAGCGCGTCTTTGGGCGAGTCGAAGCCGATCACGCCGCCTCCTCCGCGAGGGATCGAGGCGAGCGAACGGGCGGCAAGGCCGCCCGCAGAAGTGGCACAGTACGACCTCCTCGGTCGCGGTCAGCTCCTCGTCACCGTCATCCTCGGCGATCCTGCCGCCAGGGTCGGGCGGTGGGGGACCCTGATGCGTCACTTTCTCGTCGGCGGCTCGAGCTCGCTGCCGGTCGCGGTACCGCTGCTGACGGGCGGCGTGCTTGAGGCGGCCCTGAAACGTCTTCTGGTAGCGCCGCCCCGACTCCCGCTGCTTCTCGAGCCGACTTCGCCTTGAGCACGGTCGCCCGCAGTAGACGTTGCCACGGTCGCAGCGCGGGCAGATCCGTCTCTGGCGCCGGCAGCGGCCACAGTTGAACAAGCGGTAGGAGTCCTCGATTGCCACGTCTCCGCGCGCGGCAACTGGCACCGGAGTTGGGAACGAGGTAGGGTCTGCGTGCCGCCTCCGGTGGCGATCGCGGAGGCCCAGCGGTTCTCAGGCCGTGGATCTGGGCCTCCGCGCCTTTGCCTCGCGACCACAGGGTGCCGAGTCCGAGCCGGGCGGGCCAGAATCTGGCCGGCTCGCGGGCCTGTTGCACAATGAAGGAAGGGTCCGATCAGCGCGCGTCAGCGCCGGGGGCTAGCCCTGCGCCGCGAACGACTTCAGCGAATAGCCGCGGATTCTGAAGATCGTCGACACCGGACCCCACAACGAGTGGGGACTTCTGCCGGCGGTTTGGCGGCGACGACATCTTCGCCCTCATGGAAGCCATCAACGAGGCGAGGCTAGGTGTGTGGAGACAGCAGCCCGCCTCGTTCTTCGCCGAGACAGCGAAGATCGAAGCGGACGGCACGACCGTGCCCACCACGGGGGAGTGCAAGGAGGGCATGGACATCTCCTACGACGGGCAGTGGGGCTACAGCACGCTGATGGTGTCGCTCGCGAACACCCAGGAGCCGCTCTACTTGATGAACCGACCAGGGAACCGGCCGTCCCACGAGGGCGTCGTGCCTCTGTTCGACCGAGCCATCGCCCTCTGCCGGAAGGCGGGCTTCCGTGACGTTCTGCTGCGCGGCGACACCGACTTCGCGATGACCGGCGAGTTCGACCGTTGGACGGAGGCTGGCGTCCGATTCGTCTTCGGGTTCGACGCCTCGCCCACGATGAAGATCTACGCGGACACGGCTCCCGCTGAGCTTTGGAGGGACCTCGTCGCGCGTGCGGAGCGGGAGGTCCAGACCCAGCCACGGGCTCGGCCCGAGAACGTCAAGGACCGCATCGTCAAGGAGCGTGGATTCAAAGTGCTCCGGGCGAAGGGAGAGGACCTCGTCGACTTCGAGTACCAGCCGAGCAAGTGCAAGCGGCCCTGCCGCGTCGTGGCCCTCCGCAAGAACATCTCCGTGGAGAAGGGGGAGCAGGTCCTGCTCGACGAGATACGCTACTTCTTCTACATCACCAACGACCGGGACCTCACCATGGACGAGGTCGTGCAAGAGGCCCGGCAGCGCTGCAACGAGGAAAACCTGATCGAGCAGCTCAAGAACGGCGTCCGAGCCCTCCACGCGCCGGTCAACAACCTCCTCGCCAACTGGGCCTACATGGTCATGACGTCCCTGGCCTGGAGCTTGAAGGCATGGCTGGCGCTCTCGGTCCCCGTATCCCCAAGATGGGTCCACAAGCACAAGGAGGAACGGCAGAAGCTGCTGCGGATGGAGTTCCGCGCCTTCGTTCTTTCCTTCGTCCTTGTGCCGACTCAGATCGTGAAGACAGGGCGACGCATCATCTGCCGCATCCTCGCATGGAACCGCTGGCAGTCGACCTTCTTCCGGCTGCTCGATGTGATGTAGGCGGTACGAGGCAGGCCAACTCTGGGCATAGGGCCCGACCGGCCGGGCGAACGACCAACCGAGAGAGTCGGAGGTGAGATGCGCGAGCCACAGCATGAGCCACTCAACCGGGACACCGGAGGGGTTGGATCGCCCCGAGCCACCGACCGGCGAGGCTGCCTCCGTCAAGTCGGCCAGGACGCTCGCCATTCGCTTGTTTTGGGACTAGACCCAAAACAAGCGAAGATCGAGGGATCAGGCTCGAAAAGCCCCCGATAATCCAGG
>CAZPZW010000300.1:0-2437 GCA_964591165.1 uncultured Thermoanaerobaculia bacterium
GCCTGATCCGGGAGGCCAAGGCCAAGGCCCTGCAGCGCGAGGAGACGCTGACCCGCTTCGTCGAGGAGTCGCTGCGCGCCCGCCTGCGCGAGCTGGAGCGCCGGCCGGCGCCTTTCCGCTTCGAGCCGGTCACCAAGCGGGGCAAGCCGGTCGCCGGCGTCGATTTCGCCGACCGGGACGCGCTCTACGAGCGCATGGACGGCCGCGCTTGATCGCGGTCGACACCAACATCCTGGTCTACGCGCACCGCGAAGAGCTCCCGGAACACGCGTCCGCTCTCGCGGCGCTGACCAAGCTCGCCGAAGGGCGGGCACGTTGGGCGCTGCCCGTCTTCTGCCTCGGCGAATGGCTGCGCGTGATCACCCATCCGCGGCTCTTCGCGCCGCCGCATACCGCGGTCGAAGCGACGCGCGCCGCCGAGCGCCTGCTCGCCTCGCCGTCCCTCCAGGTCCTGTCGCCCGGCGAGGTCTATCCCAGATTGCTGCTCGAGGCGATCCGCGAGGCCGGAGCGCGCGGCAATCTGGTCTTCGACGCGCAGATCGTCGCCCTCTGTCGTGAAGCGGGAGTGCGCGAGCTGCTGACCGAGGACCGCGACTTCGCGCGCTTTCCTGGGTTCGCCATCCGAACGCTCGAGAGCTCCGGCGGCTGAGCGTCCTCCGGGCCCCAGCGGCGCGCTGGGCCAGGGAAGTCGAGCCCGTTCCCGTCAGCGCGGCGCCGCCGAGTTGGCGCGCAACGGCGGCGCGTCGCTCGTCGGGACGTGGCAGGCCACGCAATCGCGGCGGGCGCCGGCGAGCGCCGTGCCGACCCGGTCCGGGGCGTGGCGCAGGTCGGTGCGGTGACTTGCCGGCACCTGCGGCACCTCCTCCTCGCCCGCGACGAGATGGCAGTCGAGGCAGGCGTGGGAGGTGCGGGTGATCGGCAGGAAGTCGCCGATGCCGTGCGGGATCCGGGGCGGGGCGTTCGGGTAGGCGCGCGCCAGCCGCGGGTTCTCGCCCGGGTCGGTGGCGTTCCAGACGAAGCCGCGCGGCGCCGGCACCTCGAAGACGCTGCCCGGGTAGAGCGAGAGATCGCGGTCGGCGATCGGCGCCGGGCTCGTCGCTCCGCCGCCGGGTAGGGTCGTGTCCGGCCCCGGCGGTTCGGCGAGGAGCGTCACGCTCGACACCGCGACGGCGACCACGAGGACGGTCCAGCCGGTTCTCGTCATGGCATTCCCCCTCTCTCGGGCTCAGGCGCGGGCGACGCGCACCGCGCACTTCTTGAAGTCGATCTCCTTGGAGATCGGGCAGGTGGCGTCGAGCGTGACCTTGTTGATGAACACCGACTCGTCGAACCAGGGCACGTAGACGGTGCCGCGCGGCGGGCGATTGCGCCCGGCGAGCTCGACCCGCGCGGTGATCCGGCCGCGCCGCGACTCGATCGCTGCGAGCGCTCCCTGGGCGAGGCCGCGCGCCTCGGCGTCCTTGGGGTGCATGAAGAGCTGCGCCTCCGGCATCGCGGCGTGGAGCTCGGGAACGCGCCGGGTCATCGTGCCGGAGTGCCAGTGCTCGAGCACGCGCCCGGTCGAGAGCCAGAGGTCGTAGACCGCGTCGGGGCTCTCGGCGGGAGCGGCGTAGGGGCGGAAGAAGATCTTCGCCTTGCCGGCGATCGCGACCGGCGCGCCTGCCCCCGGTCCTGCGAGATCGCCCATCGGCAGCTTCTTGCCCGCCTTGCCGTAGAAGTCGAATCCCGAGCCCTTCGCGGCGTACGGGTCGTAGCGCTCGTTGAAACGCCAGGGCGTCTCGCGCCCGTCCACCACCGGCCAGCGCAGGCCGCGCACGTCGTCCCGGAAGTAGACGTCGAACGGCGCCAGGTCGTGGCCGTGGCCGCGCCCGAAGCCGGCGTACTCCTCGAACAGCGCCTTCTCCGGGAACCAGTCGAGGCCGGCGGCGGCCACCGTGGCGTTGGCCTGTCCGCGCGCCACCGGGTCCGGCCACTTCACCGCGCGGTTGGCGGGCGTCGCGAAGAGGACGTCGTAGAGGGTCGATTCCGGAGCGTAGCCGAGCGCCGCCGCGGCGGCGATGACGTCGGGGAGCGCGCCGTCCGCGAAGCCCTCGGCCTTCAGACCGGGCACCTTCTGGGCGCCCCAGACGTCACGCAGCCGGAAGCGCTTGGAGAACTCGAGCAACTGCCAGACGTCGGTCCGGGCCTCGCCCGGAGCGTCGACCTGCTGACGCCACATCTGCGTCCGGCGCTCCGAGTTGCCGTAGGCGCCCCACTTCTCGAAGATCATCGCGGACGGCAGGATGAGGTCCGCGACCTTGGAGGAGAGCGTCGGGTAGACGTCGGAGACGACCACGAAGCAGTCCTTCTCGCGCGCCGCGTGGATCCAGTGGTTGGCGTTGGCGGTCGACTGGAAGGGGTTGGTCACCTGGATCCAGAGCCAGGCGAGCGAGCCATC
>CAZPZW010000301.1:0-2425 GCA_964591165.1 uncultured Thermoanaerobaculia bacterium
GCTACCGAGAAACAGCGAACGCCAGAACGTATCCCAACGCAGGGAGACCCGCCCGGCCGCACCCCACCCGTGGAGTCGCCGTCCTTGTCCCGACGGCCACGGACGGAGGAGCGCCGGTGGCTCGCGGGTGTTTGACAACGCGTCTCGCCGGGCGCAGCATGCGACGCACCTTTCAGAAGGGAGCTGACATGCGCTGCACCCGGTTGGCCTGGGTGGTCGCCTCGGCGGTTCTCTTGCCTGGCTCGCTCGAGGCGCAGGAGCTGGTCTTCGCCGACGGGCTCGAGCCCGGGTCGCCGTCGTCTTGGTCGGTCGCGAACGGATGGAGCTGCCCCGACGGCGACGCGCCGGTCGCGGGGAATTCGACCATCGAGGAGGCGGGGGATCCCGGTTGTCCGGCGGGCATGGCGCGGGTCGACACTTTCTGCATCGACCGTTTCGAGGCTTCGCTCGCGCTCCTTCCGGGCGATGGCGGTGGGCCCTGGTCGCCCTATCTCAATCCGGGAGCGACGGCGGTGCGGGCGCTCTCGGTGCGCGGCGCGACGCCGCAGGGTTACATCGACGGCGTGGGCGCGGCCGCCGCCTGCGCGAACTCGGGCAAGCGCCTGTGCACCGACGCGGAATGGCTGCGCGCTTGTCGCGGGCCCTCCGCCTGGACCTATCCCTGGGGCAACTCGCCCGATCCCGGGCGCTGCAACGACGCCCGCGCGATGCACCCGCTGGTCGAGTACTACGGCACCACCGACCCGTGGATCTGGGAGCATCTCGATCAGCCCTGCTTGAACCAGCTCCCGGCGGGTCTCGAGCGCACCGGCGTTCGCGCGGGCTGCGTGAGCGCGGAGGGACTCTTCGACATGATGGGAAACCTGCACGAGTGGACGGCGGACCCGAACGGGACCTTCCGTGGCGGCTTCTACGTCGACACGGTGATCAACGGGCCGGGCTGCCTGTACGTGACGACCGCGCACGACACGTCGCATTGGGAGTTCGCGACCGGCTTTCGCTGCTGCGCTGACCTCTAGTAGGAGCGGGAACGACCTACCTGTGACGTGCCTGACCGGTGCCCACCCCTTCGGGTGGCTCGGCTGGGTGGGGGCGGGCGGATCATGATTCCAGTGATTCGTCTGCAGTCTCGCGGCGTCCATCTCGCTTCCATCCCCTCTGGGAGGTCCCCATGCCTCGAAGGAGTGCGAGAGCCGCGGCCGGACCTTCGGCTGCCGCGGCGTTCGTCGTCCTCTGCCTGACCCTCGGCGCCGGCCTCGCCGGCGCACAGTCCGAAGCACCCCTCGACCTCGCCCCTCGCCGAGCTTTCGTCACCTCCACCCTCCCCTCCGCTGCCTTGGGCGGCCTCGCCGGGGCGGATCTCAGGTGCCAGGAACTGGCCGCCGCGGCGAGCCTCCCGAACCCGACCGGCTTCGTGGCCTGGCTGTCGGACTCGACGACCGACGCCTACTGCCACGTCCACGGCTTCGCGGGAAAACGGGTGAACAACTGCGGGCAGGCGGTACTACCGGCGGAGGCCGGGCCCTGGGTCCGCCCCGACGGCTTCCCGTTCGCCGACCGGATCGACCGGGCGCTCTATCCGACCGGGCGAGTCTTCGCGCCGATGATCCTCAACGAGACCGGCGCTCCGATCAACATCTACTCGGCGGTGTGGAGCGGCACCAACGAGTTGGGCGCCCTCCACTCCTCCAATCCGGTTCCCTGTTCCGACTGGACCCTGGCCGATGCGGGGCAGATCGTCGGGCTCGGCGCGAGCTCGGCGACGACCGAGAGCTGGCTCTACTACGGAATGTCCAACTGCTCGTACGCCTTTCACCTTGTCTGCCTCGAGACCGGCCTCGCGGCGCCGCTGCCGCCGCACCGCTCCGGCGGCGCGCTCGCTTTCGTCACCTCGGTCGACGGCAGCGGTGATCTCGGCGCCTGGCCGGAGGCCGGGGGGGCGACCGGGCTCCCCGCCGGGGACGCGATCTGCCGCGCGCTCGCCACGACAGCCGGGCTGCCCGCGCCGGAGACGTTCTTCGCCTGGCTCTCGAGCGCTACCGTCGCCGCCAAGGACCGCCTCGCCTACGACGGGCCCTGGGTCCGACTCGACGGCGTGCGGATCGCGGAGTCGAAGGCCGACCTGACCGACGGCATCCTGTTCGCGCCGGTGGGCCAGACGGAGAGTGGCGCCTACCTGTCGAGCTACGGCGCTTGGACGGGGACCACCGCCGCGGGCCTGGCGGACCCGGCGCGCTGCGGCGACTGGCTGCTCTCCGACGCCACCCAGGGCAAGACCGGGTGGCCGAACCTCACCAGCGCCCAGTGGACCGAGAAATCCAACCTCGCCTGCAGCTCGACCTGGCTGCGGCTCTACTGCTTCTCGGACTACCCCGCCGTCGTCTTCGCCGACGACTTCGAGTCGGCGAGCTGCGACGCCTGGTCG
>CAZPZW010000302.1:0-2424 GCA_964591165.1 uncultured Thermoanaerobaculia bacterium
CTCAACAACCTGATGACCTTCTGGGCGGAGGGCTTCCAGAAGCAGTACCCCAACGTCCGCATCCAGATCGAAGGCAAGGGCTCCTCGACCGCTCCCCCAGCGCTCATTTCCGGCACGGCCCAACTCGGTCCGATGAGCCGCGCCATGAAGGCCGAGGAGATCGACGAGTTCGAGAAGAAGTACGGCTACAAGCCCTCCGTCCTGCGCGTCGCGGTCGACGGTCTCGCGGTCTACGTCAACAAGGACAACCCGCTCGAGAAGCTCACCCTGCAGCAGGTGGACGCGATCTTCTCCAAGACCCGCAAGCTCGGCGGCAAGGACGTGAAGACCTGGGGCGACCTCGGGCTCACCGCCGACTGGGCGGGCAAGCCGCTCTCGCTCTACGGCCGCAACTCGGCCTCCGGCACCTACGGCTTCTTCAAGGAAGTGGCGCTCGGCAAGGGGGACTACCGGGACACCGTCAAGGAGCAGCCCGGCTCGGCTTCGGTCGTCCAGGGGGTGACCGAAGATCGCTTCGCCATCGGCTACAGCGGCATCGGCTATCGCACCTCGGGGGTCCGCCCGCTGTCGCTGGCCGGCAAGGACGGGCAGTTCTACTCCACCGAGCCCGCCGACGTGCTTTCCGGCAAGTACCCGCTGTCGCGCTACCTCTACGTCTACTTCAACCAGGCGCCCAACAAGCCGCTCGATCCCTTGGTCCGCGAGTTCCTCAAGTTCGTCGTCTCCAAGGAGGGCCAGGAGATCGTGGTCAAGGACGGCTACCTGCCGATCTCCGGCAAGATCGCGGGCGAGGAGCTGGTCAAGCTGCAGTAGTCTCGCGCGGGGCTCGGCGGCCCAGCGGCCCGGCCGCTGGGCCCTCGCGCTCCAGGTTTCGCGACCGTCATGTCCGTCTCCGACCTCGATTCAGTCCTGGCCGCGGCGCCCCGCGCCACGCCCGCTCGCGTCCGGGCGAAGACCTCTCGGCACCGTCTGCTGGTCGATCGCGCCGCGCGCTGGGTCGTCACCGGCGGCGGACTCGCCATCATCGCGAGCATCCTCGGCATCCTGGTCTTCATCCTGCTCGAGGTGCTGCCGTTGCTGCGGCCGGCGCGCGTCCGCACCGGCGCGGCGGTCGAGCTGCCCGCGCCCGCTCTGGCGATCCTGGAGGACGAGCACCGCACGCACGTCGCGACGCTGGGGGCCGACGGCGTGCTCCGGGTCGCCCGACTGACGGATGCCCGGCTGGTCGCAGAGCGCCCGCTGCTCGCCGCGGGCGTCGAGCTCGCCGCCGGTCTGACGGTGAGCGACGGCGCGGCCTTCGCCGCGGCGACGAGCGACGGCCGGGTCGTGGCGCAGGAGGTCCGCTGGGAGGTCACCTTCGACGCTGGCGGCAATCGTGTAGTCAGGCCGCACCTACCCGAGACCATGGTGCTCGACCTCGATCCGGCGGGCCGCCCGTTGCGCGCCTTCGCGGCGCGCCTCGAAGGGTCGGAGCGCGCGGCCGCGGCCGCCCAGCTCGCCGACGGCTCCATCGCGGTCCTCAAGCTCGCCGCCGATACCAACGACTTCACCGGCGAGGTCACGCGCTCCGAGGAGCGGCTGCGCTTCGCGTCGGCCCGCCCCCTCACCTCCCTGCTGCTCGACGTCGAGCAGACCCACCTCTACGGCGGCGCGGCTTCGGGCGAGCTCTACTCCTGGCGGCTCGACCAGGGGCCGGAGGTCGCGCCGCAGGTGGTCTCCGCCGGGGCCGGGAGCGTCTCCGCGCTCGCCTTCCTGATCGGCGACCGGTCGCTGGTGGTCGGTCAGGAGAGCGGCGCGCTCTCGATCTGGTTCCCGGTCCGCCAGTCGGACGATGCCTTCGTCCTGACACGGATCCGCGACTTCCCGGCCCACGCCGCGCCGATCCGGGCCATCGCGTCGTCGCAGCGCAATCGTTCCTTCCTCGTCCAGGACGGCGCCGGCAACCTCGGTCTCTACTACTCCACGTCCGAACGCACGCTCTGGCGTGGATCGTCGCCCCTCGGCGCCGCGTCGGCCCTCGCCATGGCGCCCAAGGCCGACGGCGCGGCCCTCGCCGCCGGCCGCCAGCTCCTCTCGCTCGAGATCGAGAACCCACACCCCGAGGTCTCCTGGAGGGCGCTGTTCGGCAAGGTCTGGTACGAGGGCTACGAGGAGCCCGACTACGTCTGGCAGTCGACCGGCGGGACGGACGACTTCGAGTCCAAGCTCTCGCTCACGCCGCTGGTCTTCGGCACGCTCAAGGGGACCTTCTACTCTCTCGTCCTCGCCATCCCGCTGGGGGTCTTCGGGGCGATGTTCGCGTCGCAGTTCCTGCACCCCCGGCTGCTCGCCTACGTCAAGCCGACGGTCGAGATCATGGCCGCGCTCCCCTCGGTCGTGCTCGGCTTCCTCGCCGGGCTCTGGCTGGCTCCGCTGCTCGAGCGC
>CAZPZW010000303.1:0-2423 GCA_964591165.1 uncultured Thermoanaerobaculia bacterium
CTTCGAGCTCCTTCATCTTGGCGCTCTTGTCCTCGACCTCGAAGTTGGTCTCGGGACTCTTGGCGTAGCGCGCCAGCGGCGCGACCGCCTCGGACATCGTCTTGCCGGAGTGCCAGAGCAGGTTCAGGATCTCGATCACCGCCAGAATTGCGCAGTCGGCGTGATAGTTGTCGCGGAAGTAGTAGTGGCCCGCGAGCTCGCCGCCGAAGAGGCCGTGGACCTTGCGCAGCGTCGCTTTCATGAACGAATGGCCGACCCGCTCGCGCACCGGGATGCCGCCCCGCTCGCGGATCCACTCGGCGGTGGCGCGCGAGGAACGCAGGTCGTAGAGCACGTGCCGGCCGGGCTCCCCGGCGAGCAGCTCGCCGGCGATGAGCGCCGTCGCGAGGTCCGAGCCGATCGGCTCCCCCCGTTCGTCGACGAAGGCGGCGCGATCGAAATCGCCGTCGCAGGCGACCCCCAGGTCGGCCCCGACCTCGCGCACCCGCGCCTGGAGATCCCGCAGGTTCTCGAGCTTGAGCGGGTTCGCTTCGTGGTTCGGAAAGGTGCCGTCGAGCTCGAAGAACAGCGGGTCGATGTCGACCCCCAGCGCGTCGAAGATCGGCTGGTCGATGACCGCCATGCCGTTCGCCGCATCGACCACCACCTTCAACCGGCGCGCGCCGGCGGGACGCTTGAGGAACGACAGGACATGCCGGCGGTAGGCGGTGAAGACCTCCCCCTGCTCCACCGATCCCCGCCGCGCGCCGACCGGCAGGTCGCCGCTCGCCACCGAGCGCTCGAGCAAGGGAATGCCGTGGTCTCCCGAGACCGGACGGGCCTCCCGCTTGCTGAACTTGAGCCCGTTGTATTCGGCCGGATTGTGCGAGGCGGTCACCTGGACTCCGCCTGCCGCACCGAGATGGCCGATCGCGAAGTAGTTCATCGAGGTCGTGGCCAGACCGATGTCGACCACGTCGAGGCCGGACCGGGTGAGCCCCTCGATCAGGGCCGCGGCGAGCGGCTCGGAGGAGGGTCGCATGTCGCGTGAGACGACCACCCGGTGGCCGCCCGCGAGATCCTCGTCGTCGAGCACGTTGCGGAACGCCTGACCGATCTGCCGGGCCAAGGGCTCGTCGAGCTGGGTCGGATAGATGCCACGGACGTCGTACGCCTTGAAGATCCCCGCCATGTTTCGCTTCCTCTCGCCCGTTCACCGGGACCGGAGGCAGAAGATATCAATGCCGCGCGGCGTCCGCCGATCAGGCGGCGGTGAAGACGCGGTTGCGCCCCGCCGCCTTGGCGGCGTAGAGCGCGAGGTCGGCGCCGGCGAGCAGCGCCTCGAGGCTGCTGGCGTGCTCGGGGAAAGCGGCGACGCCCGCCGAGAGCGTGCAGACGAGACCGCCGCGCCCCTGGGCGCCGGCGAGCTCGGCGAAGCTCTCCCGCAGGTCCTCGGCCCGGCCGGCCGCGGACGGGGCGTCGGTCCCCGGCATGGCGACCAGGAACTCCTCGCCGCCGAAGCGGCAGGCGATGTCGGCGCGGCGGGTCTTGGCGCGCAGCAGGAGCCCCAGCTCCCGCAGCAGTTGATCGCCCGCGGCGTGGCCGAAGCGGTCGTTGAGCGCCTTGAAGTGATCGAGGTCGAGCATCACCAGCGCGAGCGGCTCGCCGACGCGTTCGGCGCGCGAGAGCTCGCGCGGCAGCGTCTCGTCGGCGTAGCGCCGGTTGAACAGCCCGGTCAGCGGATCGCGCACCGCCTGATCGCGCAGCTGCTCCTGCAGAGCCTGGTTCTCCTCGAGCTGCTGCTGCAGGCGGCGGTTGGCCTCGAGCAGGTCGCGCTCGAAGCGCAGCCGTTCGGTGACGTCGCGCAGCAGCAGGAGGGTCCCGGAGGCTCCCGGCTCCCCCTCGAGGTAGGAGATCTCCGCCTCGATGGCCGGAGTGCCCTCGGTCTCGGCCGGGAGCTCGAGGCGCATCCGTTGCCCCTCCCGCGGCAGGTGGGCGAGCAGCGGCCAGGGCACCAGCGCCTCGGCGAAGCTCTGGCCGATCGTCGGAGCAGCGCGGCCGAGGAGGGTCCGCGCCGCGCGATTGACCTCGATCACCCGGTCCTGCTCGTCGAAGACGATCAAGCCGTCGCTCATCTCGCGCGCCACCGCCGCCTGGGCGCGCGGCACCAGATCGACCAGTCCGTAGCGGAAGATGGCGAAGCCGCAGACCACGCCCATGGCGGCGATCGAGAGCGGCGTCGGATCGAGGCCGGGACGGAGAAAGTAGCCGAAGATGTAGCTCGCGTTGGCGAGCCAGGGGATGGCGATCGCGACGAGGAGAGTGATCGCCTGCCGGCGCAGCGCGCGCGGCAGGCGCAGCGCGGCGAGCGCCAGCTGCCAGGCGCCCGCGGCGAGGCAGAGATAGGAGTACCCGACGACGCCGACCCAGAACCAGGGGCCGCG
>CAZPZW010000304.1:0-2405 GCA_964591165.1 uncultured Thermoanaerobaculia bacterium
GCCTTCACCGGACGGCCGCCGAAACCTAGGGCAGCAGGAGCAACCGCCGCGCGAAGTCGATCGCCGCCGGCGGCACGGCGTGCGGGAATCCGACGAGGCGCTCGGTGGTGACGACCGCACCCATCGCCGCCAAGCTCGCCGCGCTCTCCGCGACCCGCGACCAGGGCACGTGCGGGTCGGGGTCGCCCGCGCCGAAGTAGGCGGGCATGCCGGCGAGGTCGCCGGCCGCGGAGAAGACGGTCCCCGGCGGTCCGATGCGGCCGCCCACCGCCGCGACGAGTCCGCCGTAGCGCCGCGGATGCCGCGCCGTGAACTCGCTCGCCAGACAGGCCCCCTGCGAGAAGCCGAAGAGCACGATCCGCTCCACCGGCAGGCCGTCCCGCACGAGCTCCTGGACGAGCTCGCCGACCCGTTCGAGCGCCGAGCCCAGCCAGGGCTCGTTGGCGGCGAACGGCGCCAAGAAGCTCTGCGGATACCAGGTGCCATGGCGCGCCTGCGGCGCGAGAAGGGCGACGTCCGGCACATCGCCGAGCTCGGCGACCAGCATGGCGAGGATCCCCTCGGCGGTCGCACCGCGGCCGTGCAGGGCGACGACTGCAGTGCGTGCGCCGCCGCGTGGGACGCCCGCCTCCAGGCAGCGGCCGCCCTGGTGCAAGGTCATGACTGGGCCCCGGCGGGCGGCACCAGCGGCGGCAGAACGGCCTCGATCTCGGCGCGCTGCGGCTCGAGCCAGGGCGGCAACACCAGCGACTCGCCGAGCCGCTCGGGAGCTTCGTCCACCGCGAACCCGGGACCGTCGGTCGCCAGCTCGAAGAGCACGCCTCCGGGCTCGCGGAAGTAGACCGAGCGGAACCAGAAGCGATCGATGACCGGGGTCGCCTGCCCGCCCGCCTCCCCCACCGCGGCGCGCACCGCGAGCTGATGCGCCTCGTCGTCGACCCGCCAGGCGAGATGGTGGATCGCTCCGACCCCCCAGGCGCCGCGCGGCTCACCCGGCGCCTCCGCGAGGTCGACGAAAGTCCCCGAGCCGCCGTCCGCGACCGCGTAGCGCTGCCATCCCGCCTCGCTCGCCAGCGGACGGAAGCCGAGAGCCCCGGTCAGGAAGGCGATCGTCGTCTGTAGGTCGCGCTCGCGCAGCCGCGCACCGTGCAGGCCACGCACCTGCCGCTCGGCCGGCACCGGGCTCGCCTCCCAGGGCGTGAAGGGACGCGCGAGCGCGTCCGCGCTCTCGACCAGCGCCAGGGGCTGGCCGTGCGGGTCGCGCAGCGCGAGCGTCGGCTCGCCGAAGCGCGGCTCGAGGCTACCGAGCTCGGCGCCGTAGCGTTCCAGTCGCGCCGCCCAATAGTCGAGCGCGCCGGGCGGCACGGCGAGCGAAACCTCGCTCGCCAGCCCATGCCCGCGGCGGGAGGGCGCGAGATGCGCCCACGGGAAGAACGTCAGATCGGTCCCTGGACGCCCCTCCGCGTCGGCGTAGAACAGGTGGTAGGTACCGGGATCGTCCTGGTTGACGCTCTTCTTGACCAGCCGCATGCCGAGCACCCCGGCGTAGAAGTCGAGGTTCTCCTGCGCCGGGCCGGAGATCGCGGTGACGTGGTGGAGTCCGCTGACGGATCGAGTTGCGCGCATGGTGACCGCCTTTCGTCCTCACCAGAACAGTTGACTAGTCAACAATTATTCCCGAGCCGGATCGGGCGCGAAGACGAGCCGCCCCCAGCGCTCCGGACGGTGCATGTCGATCACCCCTTGCGGCGACCAGACCCAGTTGTCCTCCGCGGTGGCGGGGAGCTTGCGGTAGTGCCCGGCGACGACCTGGAGCCGCCATTCGACGCGCGAGAAGTTGACCCGCCAGGTGGCGCCGGGGCGGGGCGGCTCGCGATCGCCTCCGGGCGGCCCGAAGGCGGCCCAGGGGATCGCGAGCTCGACGGTCCAGCCGCGGTCGCGGTCGCGCGGGTCGTTGAGCGTGCCGTCGAGCGCGATGCCCAGAGCGAGGCCCGCGGCCTGCCAGGCGTTGTCGGCCCGCCCACCGCGATGGTACGGCCGGTCGAGCGTCAGGTCCCAGACCGTGCCGCGCGCGTTCACCTCGAGCTCGAAGTAGTGCAGACCGTCGCCGTCGGGATCGAGGAAGAGCTCGAAATCGTGCTCCTGGTAGATCACCGCGTCGCGCTCGCCGAGCGTCGCCCAGAGATCGGGCTCCTCGAGCTCGGCTGCGACATAGAGGAAACGGTCGTCCCACAGAGCCCGGAAGCGGGTCGCGAAGCGCGGCGACGGCCGCGCGCTCCCCTCGATGTCGACGAACGGTTCGCTCCAGGGCGCCTGCGCCCAGGAGGCTTCATCGAGGCGCCCGTCGATCACGGGCGGCGCCGCGGCGCGCCGGCAGAGGTACTCCCGCGGCGGCTCCGGCGGCG
>CAZPZW010000305.1:0-2389 GCA_964591165.1 uncultured Thermoanaerobaculia bacterium
CGACCACGAACGGCCCGAGGTGGGCGATCTGCCCCTCGGAGCGGAAGACCGCCTCTTCGTAGAGGGCACCGGTGGTCAGGTTCCAGTAGACGGTGCGCAGGTCGGTGAGGCCGTGGTTGCCGAGGCCGTAGAGGCTGGCCATCGCCCCGGCCTGCTTGATCGCCGGCGAGTGGACGTTGAGGTTGATGTTCACGCCCAGTCCCTCACCAGGCGGCGGTCACCGATGAAGATCTCGTTGGGCGCGTTCGGATCGAGCGCCCACTTGATGCGCTCGAGGCCCTCCATGATCTCCTTCAGCGTGCCGCAGTAGGAGAGTCGCAGGTGGCCTTCCATGCCGAACTCCTTGCCGGGGACGACGACCACGCGCACGCGTTCGAGCAGGAACTCGGCGAGCTTGAGCGAGTTCTTCTCGTAGGCCGAGAAGTCGGGGAAGCAGTAGAAAGTGCCCTGAGGCTTGATGATCCGGAGGCCGGGGATGGTCGCCAGCCGTTCGAGCATCACGTTGCGGTGATTCTCGAGGGTCAGCCGCATGGTCTCGATCGAGGTCTGGACCCCCGAGAGCGCGCCGATCGCCGCCCACTGCGAGACCGTCACCGGGCCCGACGTCTGGTGAGATTGCAGGTTGGTCATCGCCTCGCAGACTTCGCGGTTGGCGATTGCCCAGCCGATGCGGAAGCCGGTCATGGCGTACATCTTGGAGACGCCCTGCACCACGACCAGCTTCGAGCTCTCGCCCAGGTCCTGCGCGAACTGGTACGGATTGGGTACCGTCTGGCCGTCGAACACCAGCCGGTTGTAGAGGTCGTCCATGATCAGCCAGAGGTCGCGCTTCTCGCACAGCTCGACGACCGCCTGGACGAACTCGCGCGAGTACATGGCGCCGCTCGGGTTGTTGGGACTGTTGAGGATCACCGCCCGGGTCTGCGATCCGATGCACTCCTCGATCTCGCGAACGGTCGGCTGGAAGCCGCCGTTCTCGGGGGTCACCGCCACGGGAACGCCGCCCGCCAGCTTGACCATCTCGGGATAGCTCACCCAGTAGGGCGCCGGGAAGATCACCTCGTCGTGCGGCTCGAGGATGCAGTAGAGCAGCGACATGATCGCCTGCTTCGCGCCGCTGCCCACCAGGACGTTCTCCGGTCCGACACTGTGGTCGTAATGGTCCTCGGTGTAGCGGATGATCGCCTTCTTGAGCGCCGGCAGACCGTCGGCCGGCGCGTAGCGCACCTCTCCGGTGTTGAGCTGCGCGGCACAGTTGAGCACCGCGTCGAGGGGCGACTTGCTCTTCGGTTCGCCGCCGCCCAGGTGGATCACCGGCTCGCCACGCTCGCGGAGCTTGGCGGCGGTTTCGTTGAGCTTCAGCGTGGGCGAGGGCTTGATGGACCTCGCGAGCTGACTGACGCTCATGAGCTGTCCTTTCTAGTTGGCACGGGAGGATCGAAACCTACACTGATCAGCCTATGCCCCGCGCCGCGTGCGGTCAACGCCCGCGCGCCCCACCCCATCGAGTAGGACCTTCACTTCCAGTGCTTCTGGACGAAGGCGTCGACCTCCGGCAGGCCGCCCTGGAGGATCAGGTAGCCGTTGTGCGGCTCGCGGAGCTCGATCTCGTGGTTGATCGGCGTCGTCATCCTGCGGCGGATCTCGACCGGGTCGTCGGTCTGCCCGAGGACCCAGGCGAGCTTCATGTAGGCGGTCTCGGGGAGCATGTTGTCGAGCGGGATGATCCCCAGGTCGAGGAGATCCCGTCCGGTGTCGTAGACGTACATCTGGGCGAAGCCCCAGAGGGTCTGCACCGTCATCACCACGGTCATGCCCTTCCGGATCGCCCGCTGGATCGCCGGGTAGAGCGGCTTGTTGACGTGCCCCAGCCCGGTGCCCGCGATCACCAATCCGCGATAGCCCATCGCGGAGAGACCGTCGATGATGTCGGGCTGGAAGTTCGGGTAGTAGTACTGGATCGTGACCTTCTCCTCGAAGGCCGGATTGATCACCGGGACGCGGCTCTTGTCGCGGCGCAGGAACTCGTCCGCGATGTAGGTGAAGTGGCTCCCGCCGGGGGTCTGCGGATAACGGCTGACGGTGGCGAGCGGCGTCGCCCCGATGGTGCGGAAGGTGCTGCGGTAGGAGGAGTGCATCTTGCGGCAGCGGGTGCCGCGATGCAGCAGGTCGTAGTTGTCCGAGGTCGGGCCGAACATGCACAGCATGACTTCGGCGATCTCGCACTCGGCGGCGGTGCGCACCGCGTTCATCAGGTTGAGCGCAGCGTCCGAGGAGGGACGGTCGGAGGAGCGCTGGCTGCCGACGATGACGATCGGCACCGGGCTCTGCTGCACCATGAAGGAGAGGATCGCGCCGGTGTGCGACATGGTGTCGGTGCCGTGGCCGA
>CAZPZW010000306.1:0-2382 GCA_964591165.1 uncultured Thermoanaerobaculia bacterium
GCGACTACGCCCCCATTACGGCCTCCGAAATTCGTGCCGCCGGGCAGTGCCCGATCTTGATATCAGTAGGTTCTGGAGGAGGGCACTGGAATGGGAATGCGACGCAGCTGGTGGAAGAACGTTGTGGGGAGTCTCGTCGTCGGCTCGCTCGCGGCTCTGCCGCTGGGAGCGGCGGAGAAGAGCGCGCCGAAAGTCTTCGGCGAGGTCAAGTCGGATCAGGCGCTGGTCTACCTGGTCCGCGAAGGGCACATGCTCGGCGCTGCGCTGACCCTGTTCGTCTACGCCGATCAGCAGTTTCTCGGCACCCTGAAGAACAACAGCTACACGTTCTCGTATCTGCCGCCCGGCACCTACCTCCTGTGGGCCCACCCCCTGGGCTGGACGGTGTCCAACACCCGCGTCGAGCTCGAGGCCGGCAAGGTCTACTACTTCAACGTCTGGAACTCCTTCGATCCGCTCGACGAGGCCACGGGTCCGGCGTTTCTGAAGGGCGTCAAACGGTACAACCCGACCGCGGATGACGAGCGCGAGAAAGCGAAGGAGCAGATCGAGGAGGACTACGCCAAGGCGATGAAGAAGGCGGTCAACGATCTCGCGGCGGGCCGACAGGTGGACGACCCCGCCCGCCGGCAGAAGCATGTTGCCTCGTGGCCGCAGGTCGATCTGAAGCCCTACGCCATCCTCTGCATCGAGGACTTCGTGGTGGCGGACCCCGAGGCCCGCAGCCGTGAGAAAGAGTATCTCGTCGAATCGGTGCCCGCCCGCATGGCCAAGTTCGTGGTCACGGATCTGGGACCGGGGGTCTTCGACGAAGTGCGGCAGGGCGTGGCCTGTGAGGCGGCGCCGGGCGTGGCGGTGCTGCGGGCGCGCATCCTCAAGTACAAGCCCGGGAGCGAGACGGCCCGCGCCATCATCGCGGGCGCCGGGAGCGCGCAGTTGAACGTCCAGGTCACCCTGGCGAACGGAGAGACCGGCGACACCCTCGCTAAGTTCGAAGCCAAGGGGCTCTGGGCCTGGGGAGGGGAGTTGGGCGCCAGTCGCGGGATCCAGGACCTGGAGAAGAACGTCGCCTACGAGATGGCGAGCTACCTCAAGCACGGCAAGGGTGTCGCGGAACCGTTGGAGGCCACCCAGAAGTAGACCGCCCAGGATCGGCGCGGCAGGTCTCGCGGAACCGGAAAGCGACCGACACGCTCGGCGCTGACCGTCGCGGGGCCACGGGGTGAGCAGGCGTGAGGAGTCACCGTCTCATTCGCGCGCGGTAGGGAGCCGGTACTCCTTGATCTTGCGATAGAGCGTGGCCGCTCCGATGCCGAGCTGCTGAGCGGTTCGGGTCCGGTTGCCGTCGTTGGTGCGCAGGACCGCCGTGATGTATTCGCGCTCGATCTCCTGCAGGGTCCGCACGCTACCGGCGGCCGCCACGCCAGGGAGCGCCAAGCTCACCTCCTCCGGCAGATCGTCGACGTCGATCCGGTGGCCGCGCGCCAGGACCACCGCACGTTCGACGGCGTTCTCGAGCTCGCGGACGTTGCCGGGCCAGTCGTGGCGGACCAGCTGCTGCGCGGCCGCGGGAGTGAAGCCGGAGACCTTGCGGCCGAGCCGCGTCCCGGCGTCGACCAAGAAGGTGCGCGCGAGCGGGAGGATGTCGTCCCGGCGTTCGCGCAGCGGCGGCACACGGATCTCGACCACGCGCAGTCGGTAGAAGAGGTCCTGTCGGAAGCGTGCGGCGTGGACCTCGGCGGCGAGGTCGCGATTCGTCGCTGCGACCACCCGCGCGTCGACCTTGCGGCTCTTGTTCTCGCCGACGCGGCGCACTTCGTGCTCCTGGAGGGTACGCAGCAGCTTGACCTGCATCGCCGGCGGCATCTCGCCGATCTCGTCGAGGAAGATCGTCCCGCCCTGGGCCGCCTCGAACAGGCCGGGGCGGTCCTGGGCGGCGCCGGTGAAGGCGCCGCGCGCGTGGCCGAACAGCTCGCTCTCGAGCAGCCCCTCCGGCACGGCGCCGCAGTTGATGCCGACGAACGGGCCGGCGGTGCGGGTCGAGGCGTCGTGGATCAGGCGCGCCACCCGCTCCTTGCCGACGCCGCTCTCGCCGGTGACCAGCACCGTCGAGTCGACCGGGCCGACGCGACGGGCGAGGTCGACGACCCGGCGCATCGCTTCGCTCGCGATCACCATGCCGGCCGGATCGACCTGCTTCGCGACGCGAGCCCCGAGCTCCTGGCGGCGCGCACGGAGCTTCCGTTCGACCTTGCGCAGCTCGTTCGTGAGACGCCCTGCGGTCTCCGCGAGACAGGCCTCCGAGTAGTAGGGGAGCTCCGCGGCGATCTCCTCGCCCCATTCCTCGCGCGGTCGGGCGACGACTCGACAGACGGCGTCGCC
>CAZPZW010000307.1:0-2380 GCA_964591165.1 uncultured Thermoanaerobaculia bacterium
TCACACCTCGACCCGCATCCAGAGCTCCATCACGCGATTGGGTGGCAGGCGGAAGAAGCGATCCGCGTCCAGGGCGTTGCGCGACAGGAACATGAAGATCGGACGACACCAGCGGGCCAGGGTCGGTTTCTCGGCATGGACCAGTTCATCGCGGCTCAAGACGAAGGTCGTGTCCACGGGGTCGAGCTCGAGGCCCGCCGCTCTGGCCGTTGCCAGTACCGCCGGAACATCGGGGCTGTCGATGAACCCGTAGTGGGCGATCAGCCGGTGAAAGCCGGCGCCGAGGTCGGTGACTTCGAGTCGCTGCTCGTCTGCGACGTGGGGCACGTCTTCGACTCGTACCGTGAGGAAGACGTTCTTCTCGTGAACGACCCGGTGGAGCTTCAAGTTGTGCAGTAACGCGATGGGCGTTCCGGTCGCGTCGCTGGTGAGGTAGATGGCGGTGCCGGGCACGCGGCGGAGGTTGCGACGCTCGATGTCCCGGACGATCGACTCGACGGGGAGGTGCCGCCTGCCCAGCACGGCGGAGAGGCTCGAGCGTCCCTTGGCCCAAGCGACCATTACGGCCAGGATCGCCGCCGCGAGGACGAGCGGGAACCATCCGCCATCGGGGATCTTGAGCATCGCCGCCGAGAAGAAGGCGGCGTCGGGCAACAGGAAGAGCCCGGTCACCAGGATGACGACCCCGAACGGCCAGCGCCAGATCTTGCGCGCCACGATCGCCGCCAGCAGGGTGGTGATGAGCATCGTCGTGGTCAACGCGACGCCGTAGGCGCTCGCCACGTTGCTCGAGGTGCGGAAGACGATCACCAGCGCGGCGACCGCCAGCGCCAGCAGCGCGTTGACCGCCGGCACGTAGATCTGGCCTATCTCGCTCGCCGAGGTATGGACGATCTCGAGGCGCGGTAGGTAGCCGAGCTGGACAGCTTGGCGGGTGAGCGAGAAGGCGCCGGAGATGATCGCCTGCGAGGCGATGATCGCGGCCATCGTCGCGAGCGCCAGCAGCGGTATTCGTAACACATCGGGGGCCAACAGGTAGAAGGGATTGCGCACCGCGGTGGGGTCGCCGAGGATGAGCGCCCCTTGCCCGAAGTAGTTGAGCAGGAGGGAGAGGCCGACCAGGCCGAACCAATCGATCTGGATCGGGCGCTCGCCGAAGTGGCCCAGATCGGCGTAGAGCGCCTCGCCGCCGGTGGCGACCAGAAAGACGGCGCCGAGCACCAGGAAGCTGGCCCCGCCTCCCTGGGCGAGGAAGCTCCAGGCGTAGAGCGGGTTGATCGCGGCGAGCACCGAGGGCTCCCGGAGGATGCCGAGCAGGCCCAACACGGAGAGCGTGGCGAACCAGACCAGCATGATCGGGCCGAACACCGCGCCGACTCCCGCCGTGCCCCGTTTCTGGAAGACGAAGAGGAGCATCAGGATTCCGATGCTCAGGGGCACGATCAGGCGCTCGAAAGCGGGCTGAACGACGGCGAGCCCTTCGACGGCCCCCAGCACCGAGATCGCGGGAGTGAGGATGCCGTCGGCGTAGAGCAGCGCGGCGCCGAACAGGCCGAGACCGAGCAGCCAAGGGCGGCTGCGCGCGTGGAGCTTGCCGCGAATCAGCGCCATAAGGGCGAGGATGCCGCCTTCGCCCCGGTTGTCGGCGCGTAGCACGTAGACGTGGTACTTGAGGGTGACCACGACCAGCAGGGTCCAGAAGACCAGCGAGAGCACGCCGAGGATGTTGGCGCGCGATGGTGCGACGCCATGCGGACCGAAGAAGCACTCGCGGATCGCGTACAGCGGACTGGTGCCGATGTCGCCGTACACCACGCCGAGCGCCGCCAGGGCGAGCAGGGCGGTATGGCTCTTGGCAACCGGAGGGGGGATGGCGCTCATGGCAGGGCTCGTCTCCAGGAGCGATTCCGGCACCTTGCCGCGTCAAGAGTCCATTCGCGTACCCCCTCGCGGGCGTAAAAATCCCGTCAACCTGGAGCCCGGGCGGGGTTCATCCGGAAACGCGGAAGTCGCGTAAAATGGTATCGACAGGTGGGGAGTAGCCACCCGGGCCTCCGTCCGGGCGGGCGATCGTCAGTTCGGGGCGGGCTTCAGGCTCGCCCCCGGTCGGCCCGGTTCTCACGAAACGGCGAGACCACCACGACACCCGGGTGCCGTGGGTCTCGCCGTTCGGCGTTTCTGCACGGTCCCCGGACTCAGGAGTGGTGGGACATGGAAACGTCGTCGCTCTGGCTCTGGGTGGGGTTCAACGTCTTCGTCCTCGGCATGCTCGCCCTGGACCTCGGCGTTTTCCACCGCAAGGCCCACGTGGTCGGCTTCCGGGAAGCCGGCATCTGGAGCGCGGTCTGGATCGCGCTCGCGCTCGCCTTCAACGCCGGCG
>CAZPZW010000308.1:0-2373 GCA_964591165.1 uncultured Thermoanaerobaculia bacterium
TGACCCTCAAGGTCGACGGTGTCGACGTGGTCACCACCGCCACCGACCAGGACACACTCGCCGCCCTCTCCTGCCCCGACGGTCAGATCGCGAAGCGGGTCTCCGGGAGTTGGCAGTGCGCGAACGACGACGACACGGCCTCGACCTACACCGCGGGAAACCAGCTGCAGCTCAGCGGCAACCAGTTCAACGTCGTCGAAGGCCCGGCCTCGGGCCTCGATGCCGACACCGTCGACGGGCTCGACTCGACGGCCCTCGCCGCGGCGTCGCACGAGCACTTTGGGGCCTCCTGGACCGGCGTCGGAGCCGCGCTCACGCTCGAGAATCTCGGCACCACCGGCAACCTCTCGAGCCTGGTCTCGCGCACCTACACCGAGACCGGCGCGGCGGTCTACGGGCTGCACGGGCACCCCTCCGCTGCCGGCTACGGGCTGTACGGCCGGAGCGACTCGACCAATGGGACCGGTGTCTACGGCAGTGCTCCGCAGTGGGGCGTCACCGGCGCCGCCTGGGGATCGACCGCTTACGGTGTGACCGGCCTGGTGACGGGCGCCAACGCCGTCGGCACAGTGGGCATCAACCACGCGCCGACGGGCGGTGCGACGGGAGTTTGGGGGTGGATCCCCAGTTCTCCCGACGGCATTGGAGTGGCCGGACTGGCACAGTCGCCGACGGGCGCCACGATCGGGGTTCGCGGCGTCGTTTCTTCGAACGGTGGCACGGGAGTCCAGGGTAAGGCGACGGCCACGAGCGGAGCCACGCGTGGCGTCTACGGCGAGACTGCGTCGAACGCGCAGGGCATCGGGGTCCACGGCAAGGCGATCTCCACCACCGGGCTCAACTTCGGCGTCGTGGGTGAGGGGCCTTCGCCCGACACGATCGGGGTCTACGGTCTCGCGACCGCGACCACCGGGAACCCCTGGGGTGTCTACGGAGAATCCCGCTCGACCGCGACGAACGGCGCGAGCCCCAGGGCCACCGGCGTCTACGGTCTCGCCTCGGGCGCCTCGGGCGACGCGCTGGGCGTCGCGGGCGGCTCGGCGTCGCTCGCCGGAGCCGGCGTCTACGGCTTCAACTCGGGTGGCGGCTACGCCGGGTACTTCCAAGGCGCGGTGCACGTCAACGGCAACCTCTCGAAGGCGGCCGGCTCGTTCCGGATCGACCACCCGCTCGACCCGGCCGGCAAGTACCTCTCCCACTCCTTCGTCGAGTCACCCGACATGATGAACCTCTACAGCGGGATCGTCACTCTGGACGGGGAAGGCGCGGCGTGGGTCGAGCTGCCGGACTGGTTCGAGGCGCTCAACCGGGACTTCCGCTACCAGCTCACGCCGATCGGGGCCTGGTCGGCGCTCTGGATCGGACGGGAAATCGAGGGGAACCGGTTCCAGATCCGGGGCGGCCCGCACACTCGCGTCTCCTGGCAGGTCACCGGCGTCCGCCACGACGCCTGGGCCGAAGCCCACCGGATCCCGGTCGAGGAGGCGAAGCCGGAGGAGGAGCGCGGCCGCTACCTCCACCCCGAGCTCTTCGGCGAGCCGGTCGAGAAGAGCCTGTTCCGCCCGGCGCCGAGCGCGCCCGGACGAACGGAGGCGGTGTTCCTCGGGCATTCGCTCGCGGAAGCGCCGACCGGAGACGGCGGAGCTCCTTCGCCAGAAGCGATCGCCGACGCTCGTGGAGGCGACGATGGATCGCGCTGAGCTGCGGTGCCGCGCCGCCGCCGGTTGCGCCCTGCTGCTCCTCGCCCTCGTCGCCCGGCCGGTCGCGGCCGTGCTCTGCAGCGTGCCGTCGCCGAGCCATCCGACGCTCGGCGCGGCCGTGCGGGACGTCGCCTGCACGGCGATCCAACTCGCCGGGGGGACCTTTCCCGAGAACTTGGAGGTCACGCGCGATCTCGCGATCGCCGGGACGGGCTCGGCGACTTCGACCGTCGCCGGCGCGCTGGTGGTGTCGGGAGCCGGGACGGACGTGAGCCTCACGGGGCTGGCGATCGACGGAACGGCGGCCGCCGTCGCTGGCTGTTGGCCGAGCGTCCTCTCCGCGACGGGCGGCGCTCACGTCGAGTCGAACGACGACGTCGTGGTAGCGAACAGCGGCATCGCCAACGGCGCCTGCCGGCTCTTCGCCGACGGCTTCGAGTCCGGCGGCACGCTCGCCTGGTCGGCGAGTGTGCCGTAGCCGGCGGCGCGCGCCGCTCAGTCGTCGCGGCGCGGCGGATGGAGGAGGGTGAGCTCGGCCTTAAGGCCGGGCGTCATGGCGAGCGCGCCGTGGGAGTCGACCAGCAGCGCCTCGGCGCCGAGCTGGGCGGCCACCGCCAAGCCGCGCTCCTTGCCGAGCACCATGAGGGCGGTCGACAGGGCGTCGGCGAGCGTC
>CAZPZW010000309.1:0-2369 GCA_964591165.1 uncultured Thermoanaerobaculia bacterium
TCTACTCGAACTACTGCGAGGGGCTCGACCAGATGCACAAGCAGGTCACCTGCCAACTCTGGGACCGCCTCGACCTCGAGGAGCCCGGAATCGCCAAGTCGAACGACGGCAAGCGCCGACTGACGGCTCCCGACTGGCGCGCTGGCCCCTCGTCACGCGATCAGTAGTAGGCAAGTGCCCGGTTTCCGTACTGGGCCTCCTCGAGCAGAGGGACCAACCCGCCAGTCGCCGGATCGCGCCAGAGCCAGCGACCCCCGGGGCTTCGAACCACGCTCGTGGCGTCGCTCTTCTCGATGGCCCAGTCGCGGGGGTCGGTCGGGTCAAGGGGTGCCAAGCGCTGCTCGACGAGATCGAACGCGAGGTAGAGACGAGCTCGCTCCTGCGTGAGGCTCAATCCGCGCGGCGCGCAGGCGATGAGCAGCCGGTCGTCGCTCTGGAAGCGCAGAGCTCCGCCGCCACGGCAGTCGGGGAGAAGGAGCGCTGCGATGAGGTGGCCTTCCGCGACCGTCTCGACGACCACTCGTCGCGCCTCCTCGTAGTCGCGAGAGTACTGCAAGGTTGCGATTCGCTCGCCGTCGCTCGAGAGCGACCAAGCGCCGAGGCGCGAACGCCATGCCAGGGGACTCCTCACCGGGCCGACGTCGGGTCGTTGCGCGTCGAGGGTGAAGAGCTGTCGAACCGCCGCATCACCTTCGTCGATACGCTCGAGCCAGGCGAGCGTCGAGCCGTCGCCTGAGAGCTGCGGCCAACTGGTCTCAGAGCGAAAAGGAAAGGGGCCAAGTCGCAGCGTCCAGTCCGACGACGGATGCACCAAGAAGCGCACCCAGAGCTCGCCCGGACGACGGACCTGACCTTCGAGCGCGACCCACTGGTCGCCCAGGCCCCGGGCCCAGGATCTCCAGCCCATCAGCTCGGAAGGCTCCGGGGAGACGTACCAGCGCGCGTAGGCGAGCGCACCGGCCGATGGGATCAGCGCCAGGCCGAGGAATGCCAACGAAAAGGCGCTGTGGCTCCGATCGCGCTCACTGCGGCCTCGAGCGACCTGCAGCAGGCTTGCTGCGAGAAGCGCTGCCAGGAGGAGGACGCCGACGAGCGATGCCACGGACCAAACGGCGAGGCTCACCCACCAGATCCGGAGCTGCAAGCTCGCGGCAAGGGTCCCGGCGGAAACGAGGCCGACGGCGATGAGATCGACGCCGCTCCAGGCGCGGGAGCCGAAGATCGCCATGCCGGCGAGATGCGAGAGCAGCAGGAGTCCAGCGACGAGCAGCGGAGACCAGGCGAGGAACGCCTCGACGCGCAGCGGATCTTCGGGAGCTCCGCGAAAGAGCAGCTCACTGGTTGCGTAGTCGATGGCCCCCGTTGCGCCGGAGAAATCGACTCCGAGCGGCGCCAGGGGGAGCAGGACGGAGACTCCCGCCAAGAGCACGACCAGATAGGCGCCGAGGAGGCGCGCGCCCCAGATTGCGGTCGCCGACGCCGGCAGGCGGAAGTCGAAGGCGAGGCGGCGTTCGCCGAGGTCGCGGGCGAGCGTGGTGGCGCCCAGGCCGATCGCGAGGAGTGCGGCCCAGGCGAGCGCGACCGCGAGCCCCGCCGCGGCGCGAATCTCCTCCGGGCGGGCGCCCCGCGAATTGGGGACGAGCGAGATCAGGGCGATGAAGCACCCCATGCCGAGCGCCGCGGCGAGGAGCATCCAGCGGCTCCGGAGCTCGCGGGCGAGCAGCGTGATGAAGGCGGTCATGGTTCCCTCCGGCTGCCGGTTCGAGCGACGAAGATCTCCTCCAGCGTCGGCGGTGTGATTCCTTCGCTCGCCGCCGCGGCGCGCAGGCCCTCGATCTCGCCGGCGGCGACGAGGTGGCCGTCGCGCAGCATGCCGACGTGCGTGGCGACGCGCTGGACTCCCTCGAGGTCGTGCGAGGCGAGGAGGACCGTGGTGCCGCGTTCGGCGAGCTCGCCGATCAGCTCGTCGAAGACGTAGCGGCGGGCGACGGCGTCGAGGCCCAGCGTCGGATCATCGAGGAGCAGCAGCTCGGGGCGCGGAGCGAGCGCGAACGCCAGCATCACCAGACTGCGCTGGCCGCGCGACAGCGCGCCGAAGCGGGTGCGTGGCGGGACCTCGAAGCGAGTGAGAAGGGACCGGAAGTGCGCACCGTCCCAGGTGGGATGGAGCGACGATAGCGTGCGTTCGAGCTCGGTGACCGCCTGATCCGGCGGCGCATCGGGAGTCTCCGGCGTCGCTCCGATCCGGCGCATCAAGTGGACGCGCTCGCGCCAGGGGTCGCGGCCGAGAACCGCGACCTCTCCGCCATCGGCACGGCGCTGGCCGAGAAGCACCTTGAGGAGGGAGCTCTTGCCGGCGCCGTTGCGGC
>CAZPZW010000310.1:0-2353 GCA_964591165.1 uncultured Thermoanaerobaculia bacterium
TCACCCCGGCATCTGCAACTTGGTGGCGCGGTTGCCGCGCCAGTGGCGGAAGCGACGCGCCAAGGCTGCCGCGGCGTGCGTCCAGGCGAGGCCGAGCAGGGCGGTCACCGCCACCTTGACGGTCAGCCAGAAGGGGTCGGGCAGCTCGACTTCGTCGCGGAAGAGCATGGCGAGCCCGGCGAGAATGGCCTGCTGGGCCGCGGCGCCGGCCGCGAACAGGGCGGTCAGCCCGCTGGTGCGCTGCACGACGAGCTGCTGCGCGGCCCGCGCGGTGAAGTAGCCGACCACCGTATCGGCGACTCCGAAGAGGCCGAAGGGGCCGCCCGTCAGGGCGTCCGTCGTCCAGCCGCAGGCCAGGCCGGCGAACATGCCGGTCGCCGGATTGCCGTGGCGGGCTTCGAGCGCCGCGACCAGCAGGAAGAGATCCGCGGCCTGCGGGAACGCCGGCCAGAGTCGGCTGCCGAGGAAATGCAACAAGGCTGCCGCCGCCATCGCGCCGAGGAACTTAAGGAAGCGCATCCGCTCCCTCCCCGGTGCGCAGCTCCGCGGGCAGCGCTTCGCCGTCGAGCAGATAGACGAAGGCGAGCCGCGAGAAATCGACCGCCGGGCGCACTACGATGCGATGAAAGACCTCGCTTCCCGGCTCCACGCTGGCGACCGTCCCCACCGGGATGCCGCGCGGATAGACGCCGTCGATGCCGGCGGTCAGGACCTCCTCGCCGACCGCCACCTCGGCCTGGCGCGGCACGAAATCGACCAACAGTTCGCCGGGGCGCGAGCCGCGCACGACGCCTTGCCGCCGCGAGAGCACGAGCTGCACGCCGGCCGAGGCGGCGCGGTCGGTGATCAGCTGCACCTTGGCGTAGGGACCGCTCACCGCGACCACCCGGCCGACCAGCCCGGTGTCGCTCAGGACCGGCTGATTGCGCCGCGCGGCGCCGCCGCCCACGTAGACGATCAGGGAGCGGAGCCACGAGCCGTAGTCGGCGAAGACCACCTCGGCGACCCGCAGCTCTCCGGCCCGCCGGCGGACGAAGCGCTCGGCGCGCGCCAGCTGCTCGATCTCCTGCTCGAGCCCCTCGAGGCGAAGCTGCTGGCGTCGCAGCTCGAGGAGCTCGCGCCGCAGGCGGAGGTTCTCCTCCGCGAGCTCGCCGCGGGTGCGCAGTGCCTGGCCGACGCCGGCCATGCCGCGGCTCGCGCCCTGGACCATGCGGGCGGCCGGACCGAGGCCGCGCAGGAAAGTCCCTTCGAGCAGGCTCCCGGCCCCGCCGCGATCGGGCTCCTGCGCGGCGAGCAGAAACAACTGTCCCACCACCAGGAGGAGAAAGAGCCAGCGGATGCGGCGCGGAGTCACGGGCGGCCGCCTACCTCGTCGGGGCTAGCGGATCGAGACCTTGCGCAAGAGGTTCATGTCCTCGAGCACGCGGCCGGTGCCCAGCACGACGCAGGCGAGCGGATCCTCCGCCTGGACGACGGGCAGACCGGTCTCCGCGCGGATGCGCTCGTCGAGCGAGCGCAGCAGCGCGCCGCCGCCGGAGAGCACGATCCCCTTGTCCATGATGTCGGCGGAGAGCTCGGGCGGGGTGCGCTCGAGCGCCATGCGCACCGCATCGACGATGACGTTGACCGTCTCAGCCAGGGCCTCGCGGATCTCCTCGTCGGAGATGGTGAGCTCCTTGGGGATCCCTTCCACCAGGTCGCGCCCCTTGATGACCATGGTCAGGCGCTCCTTCAGGGGGAAGCCCGAGCCGAGCTCGCACTTGATGAGCTCGGCGGTGCGCTCGCCGATCAGCAGGTTGTACTTGCGCTTGAGGTAATTGATGATCGCCTCGTCCATCTCGTTGCCGGCGACGCGTACGGAGCGCGAGTAGACGATGCCGGAGAGCGAGATCACCGCGATGTCGGTGGTGCCTCCGCCGATGTCGACGATCATGTTGCCCGAGGGCTCGGTGATCGGCAGCCCGGCACCGATGGCCGCCATCATCGCCTGCTCGACCAGGTAGACCTCGGAGGCGCCGGCCTTCTGCGCCGAGTCGCGGACCGCTCGCTTCTCGACCTGGGTGATCTCGCCGGGGACGCCGATGACGATCCGTGGATGGACGTACATCTTGCGCCCGTGCGCCTTCTTGATGAAGTAGTCGAGCATCCGCTCGGTCACTTCGAAGTCGGCGATCACGCCGTCCTTCATCGGGCGGATCGACTCGATGTTGCCCGGCGTGCGGCCGAGCATCTCCTTGGCCTCGCTGCCCACCGCCTCGATCCGGTTGTTGAGCTTGTTGATCACCACGATCGACGGCTCGCGCACCACGATTCCGCGATTGCGCGCGTAGACCAGCGTGTTGGCGGTGCCGAG
>CAZPZW010000311.1:0-2346 GCA_964591165.1 uncultured Thermoanaerobaculia bacterium
GCTGGCCCTTGCCCATCGGCGTCACCAGGTCCATGACGCGCGACGACATGTCGCCGGGGACTTCGAGCTTCAGCCGCTCCATCGGATAGAGCGGAGTCAGGTTGTCGAAGAAGATCTTGTTGCGCGCGACCTCGGGGTGCTCGAAATTGACCGCTTCCACCTTGATCAGCGCGAAGTAGCGCTCGCCGTCCTTGGGCTGGCGGACCTGCCCCGAGACGGTGTCGCCGGTGCGCAGATCGAAGCGCCGGATCTGCGACGGCGAGACGTAGATGTCGTCGGGGCCCGGAAGGTAGTTGTACTCCGGAGCGCGCAGGAAGCCGAAGCCGTCCGGCAGGCACTCCAGCACCCCTTCGGCGAAGATCAGCCCCGAGGACTTGGTCTGCGCCTCCAGGATCTTGAAGATCAGCTCCTGCTTGCGCAGGCCGGCAGCGCCCTCGACGCCGAGGTCCTTGGCGACCTGGGTGAGCTCGGCGATGTTCATCTCCTTGAGCGCGCGGATGTCGAGCGTCTGCTTGCCCGAGCCGTTGCCGTTGGGAGGCGGCGGCTCGGACATGACGTCGAGCGGCAGGTCGGGATCCGTAATCTTAGGCATGGGATTGCTCTTCCTTCCTCGTCTTCCGCGCCGCGACTTGGGCCGCGGAAAGTTCTGCGATGGGTTCCCACTGTTCGATGGATTTCCAGAGTTCACGGACGCCCTCCCCTGATTCCGCCGAGACGGCCAGCAACGCCACCCGGTTCTCGAGTTTCAACGCTTCGGCGATCGACTGCAGCCGGCGTGCCCGCGCGCCTCGCTTGACGCCGTCGATCTTGGTTGCCACGACCAGCCGATCCAGGTTCTGCGCGGCGAAGTAGGCCGCCGCCTCGATGTCCAGCTCGGTCGCGCCCACCCGGGCGTCGACCAGCTGGATCAGCAGCCGGTCTCCCGGCCGTTCGAGGTAGGCGCTGATCACTTCGGCCCACCGTTGCCTCTCGTCGCGCCCCACTCTCGCCCAGCCGTAGCCCGGCAGATCGACGAAGTAGAGCCGCTCTGCCAGGCGAAAGTAATTCACGGTCTGCGTCCGGCCCGGCGTCCGACTCGTGCGCGCCAGCGGCTTGCCGAGCAGACGGTTCAGCAGGCTGGACTTTCCGACGTTGGAGCGGCCGGCGAAGGCGACCTCCGCGGCATCCTCCGCGAGCAGATCCGCGACGCTGCCCGCCGCTCGAACGAACTCCGCCTTGTCGCTCTTCATCGCACGCTCCGCGGCGCCGCTTGAACGTGTCCCCGACGGCCGACCGGAGTCCGGCGAGTACGTCGAGGTTCGAATGTCTTGCTGGAAATCGCCGCCGGCTTCTAGGCGCGGCGCCGGCGAGCGCCGGGAGCTAGTGTGCCAACGAACCGGACCCCGGCGGGGGCTCCGGAGGCGTCGCTTCGAATTCTCCCTCATTTCGGTGCTGCCAGGCAAGCTCCCCGACCAGGGAGAGCGCCAGCACTTCGTCCATCGATTCGACGAAGTGGACTCGCAGGAGCTGACGGACCTCGGCCGGGATGTCGTCGAGGTCCTTCTCGTTCTCCCGCGGGAGGATCACTTCGTGGATCCCGGCGCGAAACGCCGCCAGGGCCTTGTCCTTGATCCCGCCCACCGGCAGCACCTTGCCGCGCAGCGTGATCTCGCCGGTCATCGCAAGGTCGTTGCGCACCGGCAGGCGCGTCAGTGCCGACACCAGGGCCGTCGCCATGGTGATGCCGGCCGAGGGGCCGTCCTTGGGGATCGCGCCCTCGGGTACGTGGATGTGCAGGTCGTATTTCTCGCTGAACTCGGGATCGATGCCGAACGTGTCGGCTCGGCTGCGCAGGTAGGAGACCGCGGCGCGCGCCGATTCCTGCATCACTTCGCCGAGCTTCCCGGTCAGGATCAGCTTCCCGCTGCCCTTCATCAGGCCGACCTCGGTCTCCAGCAGCTCGCCACCCACCTCGGTCCAGGCGAGCCCGGTGGTGACGCCGATCTCGTTTTCCTGTCCCCGCTTCCAGGGACGGAACTTCGGCTTGCCCAGCAGGTCGCCGACCCGGGTCGCGGAGACCGCCAGGTCGGCCTGCTTGCCTTCGGCCACCACCCGGCGCGCCAGCTTGCGACAGATCGAGGCGATCTCGCGCTCCAGGTTGCGCACGCCCGCCTCGCGGGTGTGGTTCTCGATCACCTGCCGGAGGGCGTCGTCGTCGAGGCTCACCGCGGTGGACTGCAGGCCGTGCGCCTTGATCTGCTTCGGCGCCAGGAACTGCCGGGCGATCGCCAGTTTCTCGGTCAGCGTGTAGCCGGAGAGCTGGATCACCTCCATGCGGTCCTTGAGCGCCGCCGGGATCGGGTGGAG
>CAZPZW010000312.1:0-2294 GCA_964591165.1 uncultured Thermoanaerobaculia bacterium
CCAGCGGGTAGTCGCGCGAGCGGGTGTTGCGCATCGCCTCGACGAACTGGATCGGCCGGTCGGTGAAGGCGCGCACGACGCGGCTGCCGTCCTCCTTCGGGATCTCGCGGGCGAAGATGATCGGGTAGCCGAGCTTGTTGCCGACCCGCACGAAGCCGACGTCCTCGGCGTCCCAGAAGGCCTCGACCAGTCCCTTCTGCCCCTTCTCCTTGAGGATCTTCAGGTAGTTCGCCGCCTCCTCCTCGGTGCCCCACTTGTCGACCTGGAGCAGGAAGAAGGTGGTGGTGCCGCGCGTGACGTTCGGTTGGTCGTAGACGACGCCGTTGAACTGCTCGGGGCCGCTCGCGGCGAAGGCTCCCGGGGCGAGGACGGCGACGGCGGCGAGGGCGAGGGCGGCGGTGCGGATGATCTTGCGCATGGTCTCTCCTGGGTCTTCGGCAGCTCGCGGCGGGCGTCGAGAGCGCTCGGCGCGCCGGCCGGTCACCTCTCGAATGATACGGAAGCCCGGCCCGCGGGTTCCTCCGCAAGATTCCCGAGCCGCGCTCCGCGCCCGGGGCCCACCGCCGCCGGGCGCTCAGCCGCCGAGCGCCATCGTGATGGCGACCAGCACGACGCCGAGCAGGACCAGCGCGAGGCCGAAGCGGAGCGGGCGGCCGTTGGTGTAGCGCCCGAGCCGCCAGCCGCAGTAGAAGAGCATGGCGATGGCGATCCCGTTCGAGACCCGCATCGCGGTGAAGAGGTCGGAGACGAAGACGAAGGGGAGGACCACCGGCAGCGTCGACAGGAAGACGAGCAGGAAGACGCCGACGGCGCCGGCGAAGTCCCGCCGCTCGAGGCGGGTCCGATCCGGGGGCTCGGGCATCCCGGCCAACGCCGCGCGCACCCGCTCGGGCGCCCCGGGGCCGAGCGCGGCGGCCATCAGCGGTCCGACCTCGCCGCCGGCGATCGCCACGATCTCGCGGTCTTCCCGTGCGCTACGCAGCCGGCGCTCGAGGTCGAGCTCGCGCGCCCGCTCGACCAGGCGCGCCATCAGGTACATCACGGCGTCGACCAGCCCCCAGGCGAGGTTGCAGCCGAGCGCGCCGATCAGCATCTCGCGCACGTCGGCCCGCTCGGCCGACGCGACTTCGAGCGAGAGGGTGAAGGTGAGCACCATGATCAGCCCGAACAGCACCTCGGAAGTGCGCTCGAGCGGGTCGAGGACGCGGCGGCGGGAGTCGGGGGTCGGCATGGCGGAGAGCCTCGAGGGGTGCGACGGCGGAGCCGGACGACTTCGGGCGGATGCTACGCTGTTCGCGGTGCGAGCGGCAGGCTCGGGGCGGCAGCCGCGGGCCGCGAGGAGGCGAGCGATGAGCGGCAGAGAGTCGATGGCATCCTGGAGCGGCGCGGCCCTCGTGGCGGTGCTCGCCATCCCTGCTCCCGTCCTGGCCCAGAGCGCGGCCGGACGCTTCGCCGCCGAGTCGAAGCGGCTCGAGCGCGAGGTCGACGCGGCGCGGACGGCCTGGCAGGAGCAGTACCGCCTGTACGACGAGCTGCTGGCCGCCGCGCAGAAGCTCGAGGCCGGCTTCGCCGCCGCGGACGCCACCGCCGCGGAGCTGCGCGCGCTCGAGGACCGCTACGCCGTGGCGCTCGACGCCGCCTATCGCCAGGCCAAGCTGACCAGCGACAGCCGCCGGCGGGTCTACGACGCCATGGACCGGCTGGCCGACGCGGGCCGCGACGTCGAACTGGAGAAGCGCGAGGCGTACGGCGTGCCGGCGCCCGGCGGCCTCTGGCGCATCGAAGTTCCCGGAGCCAACCTGAGCGGCCTGATGCGGCTCACGGTCGAGGGCGCTCTGGTCCGCGGCGACTACCGCCTGAGCAACGGGCGGCACGGTTCGATGTCGGGGACCTACGCGGGCGGCCGGCTCGACCTGGTGCGGGTCGACTCGCAGGGTGGCCGCGACGCCTCGCTGGTCGCCGAAGTCGACGAACGGCGCGGGACCTTCGCCGGGAGCTGGCAGCGCTTCGAGCTCGCCAGCGGCGGCCCCTCGATGGGGCAGTGGAGCGGCGTGCTGCTCGGGCCCGACGACGAGGTCCCCGAGCTGAGCGAGGAGTGATCCGGAACCGGCGGCCAGGCTAGCGGCCGGTCTCCCGCGCCGCGAGCCAGCGCGCGTGGTGCTCGCGGACGACCGCGATCGCCTCGTCGGCGCTGTCGACGCATTGCGGGATGCGCAGGTCGGCGGGGCTGGCGAGCTCGAGCGGGCCCTCGAGCATGCTCCTCGCCGCCCAGTCGACCAGCCCCTGCCACATCC
>CAZPZW010000313.1:0-2275 GCA_964591165.1 uncultured Thermoanaerobaculia bacterium
GCTGTTCATCATCATGGGCGCGCTGTTCGAGCATTTCGGCGCCGGGCGCTTCTTCATCGACCTTCCGGTGGCGTTGACGGCCCGCTATCGCGGCGGCCCCGCCAAGGCAGCGGTCGTGGCGAGCGGCATGTTCGGCATGATCTCGGGGAGCGCGGTCGCCAATACCGTCGCCACGGGCACGTTCACGATACCGCTGATGAAAAAGACGGGCTACCGGCCCGAGGTGGCGGGGGCCGTCGAGGCGGCGGCGTCGACCGGGGGCATGTTCATGCCGCCAGTGATGGGCGCCGGCGCATTCCTGATGGCGGAGATGCTCAAGGTTCCGTATGCGTACATCGTCAAGATCGCGTTCGTGCCGGCGATCCTGTACTTCTTCTCCGTGCTGGTCATGGTCCACTTCGAGGCGGGGCGCGCGGGGCTGGGCGCGATGCCGAAGTCGCAGAGGCCGGTGATCGGGGCCGTCGTGCGCGGAGGCTGGTACTACCTGCTTCCGCTGATCGTGCTGTTCGTGACCCTGTTCGAGGGCTACACGCCTTCGTTCGCCGCGTTCTGGGCGATCGTGAGCTTCGTCGCGCTCATGTTCACGCGCTTTGCGATGAGCGGCCAGCTGCGCCGATTCGGCCCGGCCCTGTACGATGGGCTCGCAAGCGGAGGCGAGAAGTCGCTGATCGTAGGCGTTACGGCCGGCCCGGTCGGGATCATCGTCGGCATTGCGCTTCTCACCGGGCTGGCGTTCCGATTCTCCGAGATCGTGATGGCGCAGACCTACGGGATGGTCTGGCTGGCACTTCTGCTTGTGCTGTTCGCGACCTTCATTCTGGGCATGGGAATCACGGTGACGGCGGATTACCTGATCCTGGCACTGCTTGCGGTGCCCGCTCTGGGGCAGCTCGGCGTGCCGCTGGTCGCAGCGCACCTGGCGGTGTTCTGGTTCAGCCAGAGCTCGAACGTGACCCCACCGGTGTGCATGTCGGCGTTCGCCGGCGCGGGGATTGCGGGAGCACAGCCGTACCAGACGGGCTTCCATGCGATGAAGCTCTCGTCTTTCCTCTACCTGATGCCGTTCATGTTCGTGTACACGCCGATGCTGATGCCCGACGGATTCAATGCCGACGTCGCGTACTCCTGGGCAATGCTCTTCCTCGCTGCGATTCCCTACGGGGCCGGCATGATCGGGTTCCTGTTGGCCCGGCTGTCGACGTGGGAGCGCGTCGTGCTCGTCGCGGCTGGGTGCGCGATGGCCTTTCCGGGCCACCTCACCGACGCGGTCGGAGTGGTCATGTTCCTCGCGGTGCTCGGGCGCCAGTGGGCAGCGCGGCGAAAATCTCAGTTGCGTCCGGCACGATGACGCTCGTCCCGCTGGATGTTCGCGCGCTCGCGCAGCGCGCGATGGAGGCGGGCGCCGCCGATGCGGACGTGCGCGAGGCGCTGCGGCTGCGCGTGCTCGACCTCATCGGCTGCGCCTGTGCCGGGTACCGGATCGGCACGTGGCGCGGTGTCGCGCTCGCGCTCGATGCTCCGGGACCTGCCCATAGTTGGTTCGAGGGCGCGGAGCGCGCCACCGCCGACGCGTTGCGCGTGAATGTGTTCATGTCGCACGCCGCCTACATGGAGGACGGCTCGCGCTCCACGGGCGGCCATCCGTCGTGCGTGGTCACGCCGACGGTGCTCACGGTGGCGGGGGCCTCACGGAGCCGGCTGCCGGCGCCCGGCGACCTGCTCGCGGCTGTCGCCGTCGGATACGACGTTTTCCTGCGTGTCGGCGAGCGCGCCTATCCCGCCATCGTCGAGCGAGGATTCCAGAGCACGGCAGTGCTGGCGCCGATCGCATCGGCGGCGACCGTCGCAAGGCTGATGCGTCTCACCGAGACCGAGACCATGCACGCTCTGGCGATCGCGGCGAGCCTCGGCTCCGGACTCAAGGCGGCGTTGCGGGCGTCGGCGACCCAGCCGCTTCAGGTCGCCCACGGCTGCGAGGCGGGCAGGGTCGCCGCGCTGATGGCCGCGAACGGCGCGCAGGGCCACGAGGGCATCCTCGCCGAAGGCTTCTACCCCGCTTACGCCGGCGGCGAGCGCCCGGTGCCCGAGCCCCGCGTCCCGCGCGTGCTCGCGACGTACGTCAAGATGCATGGCGGCTGCCGCGGCAATCATGCGCCGCTCGACGCCTTCCTCACGCTCTGCCGGACGCACGGCGTCACCGGCACGGACCTGCGGTCGGTTTCCGTGTACGTCGATCGCCATACGCTCGCCGCCGAGATCGAGCATCCCGCGACGC
>CAZPZW010000314.1:0-2265 GCA_964591165.1 uncultured Thermoanaerobaculia bacterium
AAATTCGTGCGCGCCGACGCCGGCAGGAAGCTCGCTTGCGACGCGGTGGTGGTCTCCGACACTTCACTCTACGCGCCCGGGATTCCGGCGCTCACCTACGGCCTCAAGGGGCTCGCCTATTTCGAGATCCGCGCCACCGGACCGAACCGGGATCTGCACTCGGGGGTCTACGGCGGCGGGGTGACCAATCCGGCCAACGCCATCTGCGAGATCATCGCGGCGCTGCGCGACAGCCGGACCGGCGAGATCAAGGTGCCGGGCTTCATGGACGACGTCGCGCCGCTCGCCGCCTGGGAGCGCAAGGAGTTCGCCGCGCTCGGCTTCGACGAGGCCGAGGTGCGCGAGGACTTGGGGCTCGCCGAGCTCACCGGCGAGCGGGGCTACAACTACCTCGAGCGCACCTGGGGGCGACCGACCTGCGACGTCTCCGGCCTGTGGAGCGGCTATCAGGGCAAGGGGGCAAAGACCGTGCTGCCGGCGAGCGCGGGATGCAAGGTCTCGTTCCGCCTGGTCGGCAATCAGCGCCCGGCCAAGGTGGCCGAGCTGGTGAAGGCCTACGTGGCCGAGATCGCGCCGCCGGGGGTCAAGGTGGAGGTCGAGTACCTGCACGGCGCGGAGCCGGTCACCGTCGACGCGACGGGGCCGATCGCCGACGCCGCGCTGGACGCCATGGAAGAGGTCTGGGGGCGACGACCGGTGCGCATCCGCACCGGGGGCGCGATTCCGATCGTCGGCACCTTCTCGCAGGTGCTCGGGGTGCCGGTGATGCTGCTCGGTTTCGGTCTGGAGGACGATCGCCTGCACTCGCCGAACGAGAAGTTCAACCTGCCGCACTTCTATCAGGGCATCCGCTCGATCGCGCGGCTGCTCGATCGGCTGGGAGCCCGGTGACCAGCCACAAGAAACCGCTCATCGAGCGCGAGCTCAAGTTCGCCCAGGTCGATCTCGACACCCTGCGCGGTCGCCTGCTCGAGCTCGAGGCGGAGCGGGTCGGTCCACCGGCCGACGAGGACAACTGGCTGCTCGACCGCAAGGGAGAGTTGGCGAGGAGCGGCGGCGTGCTGCGCATCCGGCGAGACGGTCAGGGAGCTCTCGTCACCTTCAAGGGCCCGGCGACCTTCGACGGCCCGGCGAAGCTGCGCCGCGAGCTCGAGATCAAGATCGAAGGCGCCGAGGACGCGCTGGCGCTCTTCGCGGCGCTGGGCTACGACGTGGTGCGTCGCTACCAGAAGATCCGCGAGGAGTGGCGGCTCGGCGCGGAGACCATCTGTCTCGATCACACGCCGATCGGCGACTTCGTCGAGTTCGAGGGCGAGAAGTCGACCGCGGTCGCCAAACGCTGCGGCCTCGATCCGGAGACCGCGGTGCGCAAGAGCTACCTGATGCTCTACGAGGACTACCTCGCCGAGCATCCCGAGGCGCCGCGCGACATGATTTTCCAGGACGGCAAGTAGGACCCCCGGTGACCAAGCCGCGGCTGCGCGCCCTGGTGCTCGCCGCCGGCCGCGGCGAACGTCTCCGCCCGCTGACCGAGACCCTTCCCAAACCGCTCTTGCCGGTGGCCGGCCGGCCGCTCGTCGCCTGGACGCTCGAGCGGCTGCGCCGCGCCGGCGTCGAGGCCGTGGCGCTCAACCTCCACCATCGCGGCGAAGCGATCCGCGCTGCGCTGGGCGAGAGCCATCGCGGCCTGCCGCTCACCTACTCGGCGGAGCGGGAGCTGCTCGGCACCGGCGGCGCCCTGCCGCCACTCGCCGAGTTCCTCGGCGCCGCCGATCTGGTGCTGGTGGTCAACGGCGACAGCCTCTGCCGCTGGCCGTTCGCCGCCCTCGTCGAACGGCATCGCCGCGACCGGCCGGCGGCCACCCTGCTCTTCCAGCGCACGGTCGACCCGCGCGACTTCGGCGGCGGAGTGGCGCTCGACCGGGGCTGGGTGGCCGCCTTCCGCCGCGGCAACCTCGCCTGGGAGGCGTCGTCCATCCGGCGCGTCTTCGCCGGTGCCGCGCTGCTCGAGCCGGAGCTCGTTGCGCGTCTGCGGCACGGCCCCGACGACATCGTCTCGGCGCTCTACGAGCCGCTCCTCGCCGCGGGCGAGGCGATCGCCGCAGTCGAGACGGCGCGCGCCTGGCACGACCTCGGCACGCCGGCGCGCTATCTCGCTGGGGCGCTCGACTGGGCGCTCACGGGCCGTCCGGAGCGCTCGGCGCGGACCTTCGCCGGCGCCGCGGTCGACCCGACGGCGCGCCTGTCGCGTGTCGTGGTCGAGGG
>CAZPZW010000315.1:0-2262 GCA_964591165.1 uncultured Thermoanaerobaculia bacterium
CCGATGCGGTGGTCGGTCACCCGGTTCTGCGGGAAGTTGTAGGTGCGGATCTTCTCGGAGCGGTCGCCGCTGCCGACCATCTTCTTGCGCTCGAGCGAGAGCGCCGACTCGGCCTTCTCGCGCTCGGCCTCGAGCAGGCGCGCCTTGAGCACCCGCAGCGCCTTCTCCTTGTTCTTGATCTGGCTCCGCTCGTCCTGACAGGAGACCACCAGACCGGTCGGCAAATGGGTCAGCCGCACCGCGGAGTAGGTGGTGTTGACCCCCTGGCCGCCGGGACCCGAGGCGCAGAAGCGGTCGACCCGCAGGTCCTTCTCGTGGACCTCGATCTCGACGTCGTCCGCCTCGGGCAGCACCGCGACCGTCGCGGCGGAGGTGTGGATCCGCCCCGAGGCCTCGGTCTGCGGCACGCGCTGGACACGATGTGTCCCTCCTTCGTGGCGCAGCCGGCTGTAGGCGCCCTGACCCTCGACGATCGCCGAGACCTCCTTGACGCCCCCCGCCTCGGACTCGGAGAGGTCGATGATCTCGACCCGCCAGCCGCGCTTCTCGGCGTAGCGCGTGTACATCCGGAAGAGCTCCGCCGCGAAGAGGCTCGCCTCGTCGCCGCCGGTGCCGGCGCGGATCTCGAGGACGACGTTGCGCGCGTCGTTCGGGTCCTTGGGGACGAGCGCCTTCTCGAGCTCGCTCTCCAGGGCGGCGAGCCGTTGGGCGAGCTCGCCGACCTCGGCCTCGGCCAGCGCGCCGAGCTCGTCGCCCGGCGCGGCGCCCGCGGCCATCTCGCGCGCCTCGGCGAGCTCCCGCTCGACCGTGCGGTAGCGGCGGAAGAGAACGACGATCGGGTCGATCTCCGCGAGCGCCTTGCTCGTTTCGCGCACGGCCTTCGGATCGGAGAGCACCTCCGGCGTGGCGAGCCGGGCGGAGAGCTCGGCGTGCGAGGCTTCGATGCGGCGCAGACGATCGAGCATCAGGGTCGGGTCCAAATCAAAACCCCGGGCGCCGACCGCCGATGCGGTGGCTTCCCGGGGCCGAGGTTTGCAGTCGGGCGAGCTAAGCGCTCTTGGTGTAGCGGCGGTTGAAGCGCTCGACGCGGCCGGCGGTGTCGATCAGCTTCTGCTTGCCGGTGAAGAAGGGGTGGCAGGCGCTGCAGATCTCGAGGCGCAGCTCTTTGCGCGTCGAATGGGTCTGAAAGGTGTTGCCGCAGGCGCAGACCGCGGTCACCAGGTGCAGCTCGGGGTGGAGGTTCTTCTTCATACCGTGCTTTCCGTTCTCGAGGTTCCCGCCGGCGCGGACATCGCGCGGAACGAGAAGTCTACGCCATCGCCCCGACTTCGTCCAGCGCCGGGCAGCAAGTCGTTTGTCGTCAGCGATCTAGAGGCGTCCGCGGGTCACGAGCTGACCGCCTCGGCGCTCACGCCGAGCCGCTTCATCATCTCGTGCAGGGTCGTCGGCTTGATCTGCAGGAGCTCCGCGGCCCGCTTCTGGACGCCGCCGGCGGCCTGCAGCGCCGCGATCACCAGCTGCCGCTCGTAGGCGGACACGGCGTCCCAGAACGAGCCGTTGGGCAGCGTCGCCGGGCTGCCGAACAGGGCGAGGGGTGCCGCGGCGCCGGAGCGCACCGACGGCGGGAGCAGCTCGACGTCGAGCACGGGGCCCGAGGAGAGCACCACCGCGCGCTCGATCGCGTTCTCCAGCTCGCGCACGTTGCCCGGCCAGCGGTAGTCCATGAGCAGCTCGAGAGCGGCGGGCGCGATGTCGGTGATCTCCTTGCCGTTCTCCCGGGCGTAGAGCTCGAGGAAGTGACGGGCGAGCCGGGGCACGTCCTCGGAGCGCTCGCGCAGGGGCGGCAGCTGCAGGGTGATCACGTTCAGCCGGTAGTAGAGGTCCTCGCGGAAGGCCCCCTTGCGCACCAGCTCGTCGAGATCGGCGTTGGTCGCCGCGATGATCCGCACGTCGACCCGCACGATCTCGACCCCGCCCAGCCGCATGAACTCCTTCTCCTGGATGACGCGCAGCAGCTTGGCCTGCGTCTCCGGTGGGATGTTGCCGATCTCGTCGAAGAAGATGGAGCCGTTGTTGGCGATCTCGAAGAGCCCCTTCTTGGCGGCGATCGCGCCGGTGAAGGCCCCTTTGACGTGGCCGAAGAGGGTCGATTCGAGGAGGTCGGCCGGCATCGACCCCGAATTCACGGTGACGAAGGGCCCCTGCGTGCGCCGGCTGTGGTGGTGGATCGCCTTGGCCACCAGCTCCTTGCCGGTGCCGCTC
>CAZPZW010000316.1:0-2254 GCA_964591165.1 uncultured Thermoanaerobaculia bacterium
CGGCCCGAAGCCGTAGTACAGCGCATCGTTGGGACAGACCGACACGCAGTCGCGGCACTTCATGCACCCGCTGTCGACCACCATGCCGTAGGCGCGCACCTCTTCGTGCACCCGGACGTTGGAGGTGCAGACGGCGGTGCAGTGTCCGCACCCCTGGCAGGCGTCGGTCACCCGGATGCGCATCGGCGAGAGGCGATCGGCGGCCGCGAAGGCGGCGCCATACGGGCAGGCGTAGGTGCAGAACCCCTTCGCGCCCAGGAAATAGACGATCGCCACGCCGCAGACCAGGAAGGTGAGGATGCCGATGATCCAGCCGGGGAAGGTGGCCCAGAAGTCGGTGGTGGTGAGCTCGTAGCCCTCGACCGCGAGCTCGTCGCCGATCGCCAGGCGGTAGATCGCCGGCCAGAGGAACATGTAGACGAAGGCGAGCGCCGGGACCCAGGCGAGGAGCCGTGAGCGCAGGGGCTGCGGCCGGATGCCGACTTTCTCGAGCAGCCAGCGGGAGAGGTCCTGGAGCGCCACCAGGTGGCAGGCCCAACCGCAGAACCAGCGGCCGAAGAGGGTGGTCACCAGGATCGCCGCGGCGAAGAAGAGGAGGCCGGCGTTGACCACGCCCGCCTTGGCGAGCGCCATGGCCTCCGAAGGCTCGACCGGGGTGATCGTCCGGCCGGCGAGCGCCCAGTGGACGAGGTGCGCCGCGATCAGGAGGTGGACCAGGATCAGCGAGGCGGCGCGCCACTTGGACGCCCGCGAAGGGCGGATCGCCGGCGCGTCGGGCAGGACGGGGAGCCTGGACATGGAGGAACCGGGAGGCTAGCACCTCGCCGGTAGCCCGGGGTGCAACAGTTCATCGTCCCGTCATGGAGATGCCATAGGATGCCGCGAATTCACCGCCCGGGGCGAGCGCTCCGGCGGCAGACCACGAGGTCACCGCATGAGGAAGCCGAGCCTTGCCCCGCTGTTCGCCACCGCCCTGCTCCTCGGCGCGGCCGGAGTCGTGGTGGCGATCTGCGCCAATCCGAGCCCGGGCCCGGACGTCACCGTCGCCGAGCTGATGGACGTCGACCACTACACCGCGACACCCATCGGCGGCTGGCACGCCTATGCCCTCGGCACCGAGTCGCTCAACCGGGGCAACCAGGACGTGCACTGGGTCGCCTCGACCAACATGCACCCGGTGATCGCGCAGAACCTCTACCGCTGGAAGCTCGATGAGGACCGCCCGGGTGGGCGCTTCGAGCAGGTCGGAATGAGTTGGCTGAAGCACGGTTTCACCGCCCTCGCCGGACAGGAGTTCTGCACCAGCTGCACGTTCGAGGCAGGCCACAGCAGCGGACTCTGGCTGGGCATGGGGTGCGAGGATCCCTACTGGGCCGGGCTCAATGGCTCGCAGAGCAACCTCGGACCACGCTCCGAGGTCGACGCGACGAGCGGCGTCTTCACCTACCCCTACGTCAATCAGGGCTCGGGCGACGCCACGCTCCGCAAACGCCTCCTGGTGCGCGACGTCGACCTCGTCGACACCTCGACCGACCCCGACGTGCGCTACTTCGCGGAAGGGCAGTACATCGCGCAGGACGACGCGGCGGCCGGCAACGGGCTCAACAACGCCACCTTCCGCGAGGTCACGGTCAATGCCAGCAAGGACATCGGCTTCGGCGGTTCCCTCGGCGGCTATCCCGGCCAGCAGCTGCAGGAGGCGGTCCGCGCCTGGAAGCGGATCGACGGCGAGGTCGAGATCACCCGCGTCGACTACGCAGAGAACTTCCTGCCGGCGCGCTTCAACCTCGCCTCGCGGGTGCACGACAACGGAGATGGCACCTGGCGCTACGAGGTCGCGCTGCACAATCTGAACTCGCACCGCTCGGCGCAGGCGCTGACGATCCCGATTCCCCCCGGCGCGCAGGTCACCGGCGCCGGTTTCCACGACATCGACCACCACTCCGGCGAGCCCTACGCGACCGACGACTGGACGATCGCGATCGACACCGTCGGCGGGACGGTCAAGTGGTCGAGCCCGACCTACGCCACCAACCCGAACGCCAACGCGTTGCGCTGGGGGACGCTGTTCAACTTCTGGATGGACGTCAACGAGCCACCGGGCACCGGCGTGGCGACGATCACGCTCTTCCGGCCGGGCGGAATCGGCGAGCCGGCGAGCCTCGCCGCGCCGATGATCGTGCCGGGCGCCGCCTGCCTCTACTGTGACGGTTTCGAGAGCGGCGACCGACTGCGCTGGAGCGGCGCCTTCTAG
>CAZPZW010000317.1:0-2246 GCA_964591165.1 uncultured Thermoanaerobaculia bacterium
GCGGGCGGCGACCTCGCCGGCGAGCGAGCCGGTGAGCGGCTCCTCGTTGAGCACGATGACGCGGCCGGTCTTGCGCGCCGTGGCGAGGATCCCTTCGTCGTCCAGCGGCTTGAGGGTCCGGAGATCCAGCACCTCGAGCTCGATCCCCTCGGCCGCAAGCCGTTCGGCGGCCTCGAGGGCGACGTGCAGCATCGCCGCGTAGGTGATCACCGAGACGTCGCGACCCTCGCGCGCCAACCGCGCCTTGCCGATCGGGACCCGGTGGCCGTCGCCCGGCAGCGGGGCCTTGACTCGACGGTAGAGGTACTTGTGCTCGAAGAAGAGCACCGGGTTCGGGTCGTCGATCGCCGCGCGCATCAGGCCGTAGGCGTCGTCGACGGTCGACGGATAGACGATTTTCAAGCCGGGTGCGCGATGGTAGAAGCCCTCGGGATTCGCCGAGTGGAACGCCGAGCCGGAGACCCGGCCGCCGGAGGGTCCGCGCAGGACGATGGGAATCGGCTGCCCCCAGCGATAGCGACTGGTGGCGGCGAAGTTGACGATCATGTCGAAGGCGTTCGCCATGAAGTCGATGAACTGGAACTCGACGACCGGCCTCAGACCCATCATCGCGGCGCCGATCGCGGCGCCGGTGAATCCCGACTCGGAGATCGGCGTGTCGACCACCCGTCGCGGTCCGAATTCGTCGAGGAAGCCGGCGGTGACCCGGAAAGCGCCGCCATAGCGCCCGAGGTCCTCGCCGATCAGAAAGACGTTCGGGTCGCTCCGCATCGCGTCGCGCAGCGCGTGCGAGATGCCTTCGAGCAGCGTCACCTCGGCGCTCACGGCGTGCTCTCCTCGAACACGCCGCCGCGTGCTCCCTCCGCGGACGGCAGGGGCGAGGCGAGCGCAGCGTCGACGTCGGCGTCGAGCAGGCCGTGGATGCCCCCGACGATCCGGTCGAGTTCCTCTTGCGTGGCGAGGCCACCGGCGAGCAGGTGGCGCTCGAATCGATCGATCGGGTCTCGCGCCTTCCACGCCTCGACGAGCTCGCGCGGGACGTAGCCCGCGTCGTCGTGCTCGGCGTGCCCCTTCATACGGAAGGTCTTGACCTCGATCATCTGCGGACCGCCGCCCGAGCGTGCCCGTTCCGCCGCGGCGCGGGTGGCCTCGTAGACCGCGAGCACGTCGTTGCCGTCGACGATCCGCGCCGGGATGCCGTAGGCCGCGGCGCGCTGCACGAGGTCCCGGATCTTCATCTGGCTCGAGGTCGGCGTCGAATAGGCGTAGCCGTTGTGCTCGGCGATCACGAGCAGAGGGACAGCGAGCACCGCGGCGAGGTTCATCCCTTCGTGGAAGTCCCCGGTCGAAGTACCTCCGTCACCGATGTAGGTCAGCGCGACGAAGCGTTTCCCGGTGTAGCTCGCCGCGAAGGCGACGCCGGCCATCACGGGAATCAGCGCCCCGAGCATCGAGATGGGTGCGACCAGGCCGCGCGAGAGATCGCCGAAGTGCAAGTTGCAGTCGCGACCCCCGGTCGGGCTGCCGGCGCGCGCCATGTACTGCATGAAGACTTCGCGCGGCTCGACGCCGCGCACCAGCAGCGCGCCGAGATTGCGGATCAGCGGTCCCACCACGTCACCCGGCTCGAGGGCGTAGGCGGTGCCGACCGAAATCGCCTCCTGCCCGCGCGACGAGTAGAGCCCGCCCACCACCTTGTTCTGGCGATAGAGGTTGGTGAGCCGGTCCTCGACCAGGCGGTTGAGCTTCAGCCAGCGATAGAGCTCGAGCTGGCGATCGCGCGGCAGGTCGCTCTTGGCGAGGCGGTCCTGCGGCGAGTCACCGGTCGTCGGATGCAGTGGGCCCAGGCCGGACGTCATGCGTCCCCCCGCCCCCGGCCGGCTGGCTTCGCCTCCGTCGCGCTCGGGCTCGCAACGCTTTGCGAGGCGCCTCGCGTCTCCTCCGGCGAATCCAGCCGGCCTCTCCGCCACGCGGAGACGGCAGGCCGCGTTGCCGGGTGGGCGTGAGCGGGTGGCTGGACCGGGACCCGCGCTCGGGCGCGGGTACCCCCCCGTTGGGCGCGCAGCTCAAGCGAGCACCCAACGGGAAACGGGCCAGACAGGACCCGCGAGGGGGAGCGCTGAGGCAGGATCACGAGTGGATCGCCGCGCCGTGGGAGGCGTGGGCCGCTTCCATCACCGCCTCGGAGAGCGTCGGATGCGCGTGGATGGTGCGGAACAGCTCCTCCGCCGTCATCTCGGCGCGCA
>CAZPZW010000318.1:0-2233 GCA_964591165.1 uncultured Thermoanaerobaculia bacterium
ACAAAGCCCTGGTCCCGTCCGCCCCACGCGCCCTCGTGCGGCGCTGAGCGGGCGGGCACCGTTCGAGATCGTCGGCCGCGCGGCTCCGAACCGCCTGAACCTCGGCCGGTGAGCTCGGCTGCGGGCCGGTTCACCGGCCGTTCATCTCGGAGCCCGTAGGGTCCGGGCGATGGACGCTGCGGCGCGTTTGCCAAGCATCGGTTGCCGGCCCGGCCGGTGTGCCCGACCGACTCTGCTCTTCCTCTGGATTCTCGTCGTCGCCGAGCTGACCCGGGTGGCGCTGGCTGCGCTCGTTCTCAGCCGCCCGTCGCCTCCCGCCGTCGGAGCGCTGCTGGGCGCGCTAGCCCTGGGACCGCTCGACGATCTGCGCGCCGCGGCCTGGCTGGTGCTCCCTTGGTGGCTGCTGGCGGCAGTGCTGCCGCGCTCTTGGTACGGCCGGAAGCCGATGACCTGGCTCGCCCGCGCGGCGCTCGCGGTCGCCTTCTTCGGCACTCTCTTCGTGGCCGCCGCGGAGGTCTTCTTCTTCGAGGAGTTCCGCAGTCGCTTCAACTTCGTGGCGGTCGACTACCTTCTCTACCCGACCGAGGTGGCGGACAACATCTGGCAGAGCTATCCGACCGGGTGGATCGCCTGCGGACTGGCGACGTTTGCGCTGGTCGCGCTGATCCGGCTCGAGCGGCGACGCACCGATGCCACTGCTGCGCTGGCGCCCACCGGCTGGTCCCGCGTGCGCCCTCCGGTTCTGGCGCTCGCCTTCTCGGTCGCCTCGGTGGTCTGGTATCCGACGGCGCTCGCGGGGACTTGGGCCGACCGCGAGGTCGACGAGCTCGCTGCCGACGGCTACGTGACTTTCTGGCGGTCGCTGCTGGGCGACGGCGAGACTTACCACGGCCTCTATGCGGAAACCGATCCAGCGACGGCGATCGCCCGCGTCCAAGCGCGCCTCGATCCGCGCGCCGCCGCCGCGGGGGAGTTCCAACCGGAGTCCACGGCGCGTCCGGTCGCGGCGAGCGTCGGGCGTCACGCGCGCAACGTGGTCGTCGTGCTCGAGGAGAGCTTCGGCTCGGAGTTCGTCCGCTCGCTAGCCACGGACTATCCCTACCCGGTCGACCTGGCGCCCGAGCTCGAGCGAATCGCCAACCAAGGCACCCTCTTCACCCATGCGCTCTCGACCGGCAATCGGACCATTCGCGCCATCGAGGCAACCACCTCGGCTCTGCCGCCGCTGCCCGGAATCTCGATCGTCCGCCGGTCGGCCTCGACGGGCTTGTTCACCCTGCCCGGCGTGCTCGCCGAGCACGGCTACCGGACCGAGTTCGTCTACGGCGGCCGTGCTCTGTTCGACGAGATGGGGCCCTACCTCGAGCGCAACGGCGTCCAGCGGGTGATCGACCAGAGCGACTTCCCCGCCAGCGCCTTCCGCACCGCCTGGGGAGTCTGTGACGAAGCGATCTTCGCGCGGGCGGTCGCGGAGATGGACGAGCTCGCGCACTCCGGGTCGCCCTTCTACCTGCTGGTGCTCACCGTGTCCAACCATCGCCCGTACCGCTTTCCACAGGACGACGTGAAGTGGGACTCGCGCATGAAGGCGCGGCCCAACGCGGTCCGCTACGCGGATCACGCGCTCGGCGGCTTCTTCGACGCCGTGCGCAGCCGGCCCTGGTTCGACGACACGCTGTTCGTGCTGATGGGCGACCATGGTGCGCGCATCTACGGCGCTGCCGAGATCCCGCTCGCCAGTTACGAGGTGCCGATCCTCTTCGTCGGCCACGGCGTCGTGCCAGCGGGCGCGCACGACGACTCGCTGGCTTCCTCGCTCGACGTGCCGCCGACCGTGCTGGGCGCGCTCGGGATCGATTACGATTCGCGTTTCTTCGGGCGCGACCTCTTCCACTCCGACGCCGGCTCGGGGCGCGCCTTCCTCAGCCACAACGCGGAGATCGCGCTGCTCGAGCGCGACCGCCTCGCGGTGCTCGGGCTGCGCGGCAGCGAGCGGCTCTTCCGATATCGTCGCGGCCACGACGAGCTCGAGCCGATGCGCGCCGAGAGCGAGGCCGACCGCACGCTGCTCGCCGATGCGGTCGCCTTCTATCAGACCGCCGACGACCTCTATCGCAGCGGCCGCTACTCTCTGACCGAGGTCGCGACGCCGCACTGAGGCACGGCCGCTGACGGCAGGCGAGCGCGTGCTACGATCCCGCCGTGTTCGACGGGGTGGCGAAGCCCGATTGTC
>CAZPZW010000319.1:0-2229 GCA_964591165.1 uncultured Thermoanaerobaculia bacterium
TGCTGCGGCGGCGACTGCGCGGATTCCTGCGCGGCGCCACCGGTCGAGGAGAGAAACCGATGAGCGAGACGGTCATGCATCTCGAGGATTACGACACTGGGACGGCCTGCCAGGCGACGGTGCTCGCCAATGAGCGGATCACGCCGCCAGAGTCGGACGAAGAGGTCCGCGAGCTGCTGCTCGAGGTCGACCGCGACGACTTCCCGTACGGCGTGGGGCAGAGCGTGGGCCTGCTCGCGCCGGGCGATCCGCAGTTCGGCAAGCCCTATCACTTCCGCCTCTACAGCGTCGCCGACCTTCCCGAGCAGGGGCCGGACGGGAAGCCGCGGATCAAGATCTGCGTCCGCCGGTGCAGCTACATCGACGAGTTCACCGGCGAGCGGCACCCCGGAGTCGCCTCGAACTACCTCTGCGATCTCCAGCCGGGGGGCGTCGTCTCGCTGACCGGGCCGTTCGGGCTGGCCTTCGAGGTGCCCGAGGACCTCGACGCGAACCTGATCCTGATCGGCAGCGGCACCGGCATCGCGCCGTTCCGGGCGTTCGTCAAGCACCTCTATCGCAACGTCCCGGAGTGGAAGGGGCGGATCTGGCTGCTCTACGGGGCGAAGAGCGGCCTCGAGCTGCTCTATATGAACGACCAGCGCAACGACTTCGCGCAGTACTACGACGAGGCGACCTTCGAGGCCTTCAAGGCGCTCTCGCCGCGGCCGGGCTGGTCCGATCCGATCGCCTGGGACCTGGCGATCGAGGAGCGCGCCGAGGAGCTCTGGGAGATGCTCGGCGAGCCCAAGACCTACGTCTACGTCGCCGGGCTGGAGAAGACGCGCGACGAGCTCGACAAGGTCTTCGCCCGCATCGCCGGCACCGCCGAGCGCTGGCGCCGCCGCAAGGCCGAGCTCGCCGCCGGCCGGCGCTGGATCGAGCTGCTCTACTAGCTCCCGCCGGGCGCACGATCGCCAGGACGCGGCCGGCGCGCCGGTCGGGCTAGGATGAGCCGGCCTACCGACCCCGAGGAGAGTGGATGGACGCGCCGGACACGAAGTCGCTGCCTGAGAACGCCTATCGCCCGCTCGCCGAAGGCGAGGTCTACCGCCCGATCGTTCCGCCCGATGTCGCCCTCCCGGAGGCCACCGGCCGGTCGGTCGCCTGGGGCATCTTCCTCTGCGTGATCTTCACCATCGCCTCGGCCTACTCGGGCCTCAAGGTGGGGCAGGTGATGGAGGCGGCGATCCCGATCTCGATTCTCGCCATCGGGCTGGCGCGCGTCTACGCGCGGCGCTCGACCCTGCTCGAGAACGTGATCATGACCGGCATCGGCGGCACCTCCGGGGCGATGGTCGCGGGCGCCATCTTCACCCTGCCGGCGCTCTACATCCTGAAGCTCGACCCCCACCCGCTGCAGACCACCTTGATCAGCCTGGCCGGCGGCTGCATGGGCCTGCTCTTCCTGATCCCGCTGCGCCGCTACTTCGTGCGCGAGATGCACGGCCAGTTCCCCTATCCGGAGGCGACGGCGATCACCGAGGTGCTGGTCACCGGCGAGAAAGGGGGTTCGCAGGCCAAGCTCCTCCTCCAGGCGACCGGCATCGCCGGCGTCTACGACTTCTTCGTGACCACCTTCCAGGTCTGGCGCGAGTTCATCGATTTCCAGTTCCTGCCCCAGGTCCGCGCGTTGGCCGAGAAGGCCCGGGTGGTGGCGAGCTTCGACGCCATCGCCTTCATCCTCGGGCTCGGCTACGTCATGGGCCTGCGCTCCTCGATGATCCTCTGCGCCGGGGGCGTGCTGTCGAACTTCGTGCTGGTGCCGCTGATCTGGATGATCGGACGGCACTTCCCCGACGCCATCTACCCGGCTACGGTCGCGGTGGCCGACATGGACGCCACCCAGATCTTCCGCGGCTATGTCCGCTTCGTCGGGGTGGGCGCGATCGCGGCGGCGGGCATCTTCGGCATCGTCAAGTCGCTGCGCATCGTCGCCGGTTCCTTCAAGATCGCCGCGCATGCCTTCCGCCACGGCGAGCGGGCCGGCCAGGAACGGACCGACAAGGACCTGTCGACCGTCACCGTCCTGATCGGGGTCCTCCTCTCGACGCTCGGCGCCGGGATCTTCTTCGCCACCCTGAAGACGTCGCTCGCGGTGACCCTGGTCGGCCTCGCGCTCACCGTGGTGTTCGCGTTCTTCTTCGCCTCGGTGGCCGCCAACGCGATCGCCACCACCGCCCGCAACCC
>CAZPZW010000320.1:0-2221 GCA_964591165.1 uncultured Thermoanaerobaculia bacterium
CCTCGGTGCGTTGGGCGTCCCCGATGGTGAGCGCGGCGACTGCCCGCTGGTAGAACGCGTCCGCCATGCGCGGGTCGGCGCTGACCGCCGCGTCGGCGGCCGCCAGGGCCTCTGGCGCGCGGCCGAGGACGAGCAGGGCGCGCGACTCGACCACCCGCAGGTCCGCGCTCCCCGGGTGCTTGGCGAGCTCGCGCTCGACCAGCTCGAGCGCCTGCTGGCCGCGGCCGAGATCGAGCAGGCGCAGGGCCGCGGCGGCGGTCACGAAGGTCTCTCGCTGGGCGCCGGGAAGGGTGTGGGCGAAGGCCTCCTTCGCCTCGGCCTTGCGGCCGAGCGCGTCGAGCGCCTTGCCGAGCGCCTGCCAGCCGAGCAGCGCGTTGGGCTGCGCCTCGAGCGCCGGTTGGAGCAGCGCGACGGCCTCCTGGTAGCGCCCCTCCTGGACGAGCGCCAGCCCGCGCAGGATCGGCGCGGTCTTGCGCATCTCGTCGCGGGGGTTGAGCTTGGGGCCCTCGTGGGCGACCGGCGCGGCCGCCGACACGTAGCCCAAGGCCGCCAGTTTGCGCAGCGTCTCCGGGTCGCTCTCCTGCTTCGGCGGCTCCATCTGGCGCGGGAACTGCTCGAGGAAGCCGCGCAGCGCGGCCCCCGCCCGGCGCTCCTCGCCGATCAGGTTGCGGGTCTCGCGGGGGTCGGCGTCGAGGTCGAAGAGCTCCGGCGCCGGCGAGTCGATGTAGTGGAAGCGTCCGTCGACGGCCGAGAGCAGCTCGCTCCAGCCGAAGTGGATGTAGGTCGACCAGGTCTCGGAGTAGACCGGCCGCGCCGGCTCGGGCGCGGGACCGAGCAGATCGTGCCCGGAGAGCGTGGTGTCCGTCGGCAGACCCGCGGCGGCGGCGAGCGTCGGCAGGACGTCGATCAGCCCCACGGCCCGGTCGATCCGCTCGCCGGCGCGCTCCCCCTTCGGCAGCTTGACGATCAGCGGCACCTGGATCGCCTCCCGGTAGAGCAGGAAGCCGTGCTCCTGCTCGCCATGGTCGCCGAGGCCTTCGCCATGGTCGGAGAGGAGCACGATCAGCGCGTCGTCGTAGAGGCCGAGCCGGTCGAGCGCGGCGAGCAGCTCGCCCACGGCGCGGTCGGCCGCGGCCACTTCGCCGTCGTAGGGGTCGGCGATCGCCGCGGCGAGATCGGCCGGCGGACGGTAGGGCGAGTGCGGCTCGTAGAGGTGGAAGAAGAGGAAGAAGCGGCGTTGCCGCCACTCCTCGAGCCAGGGGAGGAGCCGGGCGAGCGTCGAGGCGGCGGGTCGCTCGGACTCCTCGGGGGCGTCCCAGCGCTCGAAGCCGCGGCCGATGCCGGTGCCGACGCGCAGCACGAAGGAGGAGGCGGCCCCGCCGGTCGCGTAGCCGGCGCGCGCCAGCCGCTCGGCGAGCGTGACGCCCCGGTCGGGGGGCAGCGAGAAGCCGACGTTGTCGCGCGCCGAGTGGTCGGGCGGCAGCAGGCCGGTGAACAGCGAGGAGTGCGACGGCAGCGTCAACGGCACGTGTGCGAAGGCGCGCTCGAAGAGAACCCCATCCTTCGCCAGCCGGTCGATCGCCGGAGTGCGGCCCTGCGCGTGGCCATAGGCCGGCAGCCGGTCCGAGCGCAGCGTGTCGATCGAGATCAGGACGATCGGCGGCGGCTCGGCGCGGCGGCACCCGAGCGGCCCGAGCAGGGCGGCGAGAACGAGGACGAGGACGAGACGATGGGTTCGAGGGGATCGCATGCGGAGTCTCGGGCCGGGGAAGTATAGACGCGCGCACCCCGCGGGTCGGGGTCCCGGGGCCAAGAAAAAACCCCCGGTCCACGTGGGACCGGGGGTTCGCTGCCTCCCGGCGCGAGCCGGGAGGACCGATCAGGCTTCGATCAGAACCGGATGCCGAGCGAGACGAAGTACTCGCGCGGGGTCTGGTAGTTGGTGCTCGCAGTCGCCTTGCCGAAGTTCACGCCCTTGGTGAAGGTCGTCGGCAGGCCGTACTGGTCGCGCGGGGCGCCAGCGGCGGTGACCGGGTTGATCTGGGTGTTGAAGGTGTTCAGGCTCTGCTCGTTGGTGATGTTGGTCGCCGTGAACTTGATCCAGGGCTCGAGGGTCTTCCAGACCGGGATCGCGTACTGGAGCGAGAGGTCGAGGCTCTGGACCGACTCGTACTCGCCGGCGCCGCGCTCGCCGAAGAACAGCGTCTGGCCGTTGGGCAGC
>CAZPZW010000321.1:0-2201 GCA_964591165.1 uncultured Thermoanaerobaculia bacterium
TTTCGCGGGAGGCGGTTGGGGGGGCCGTGCCAGGGTTACCGGCGGGCGGGGCCGCTGAGCTGGCCGCGGCGGCAGACGTTTTATTCCCCTGGGGGGGTGGCGGGGCGGCAGGCGAGCAGCGAGCGGGGGGTGGCGCCGATCCGCTACGAGGAGTGAGGAAAGAGGGGGGAATCGGGCCTAAAAAGAGGAACGACTAAAACGACTAGAAACGACTCGGGCCTGGGGAAGGTGGAGGGTCCGGAGCAGGTGGGAGAAAACCCGGCAGCTCGGGCGGCGAGTGGGTGAAAATTCAGGATCGTCCATAGTGAAATTATACCGAATATTTGTTCTAATATCAAGGGGTGAAAGATGAGCTTTTTCCAGCATCCACAGGCAATTGTTGAGACTTCGACGGTAGGCGAGGGGACGCGGATTTGGGCATTTGCGCATGTCCTACCTGGGGCGACGATTGGGAAGGATTGCAATATTTGCGACCAGGTTTTCATCGAGAATGATGTCATTGTGGGCGATCGGGTGACCATCAAGTGCGGGGTGCAGTTATGGGATGGGATCACCCTGGAAGACGATGTATTCATCGGGCCGAATGCGACTTTCACCAACGATCCATTTCCACGCAGCAAGCAATACCCGGAGAAATTCAGCCGGACGGTGGTGCGGAGCGGGGCGTCGATTGGGGCGAATGCAACGATCCTGCCGGGGCTGGAGATCGGGCGCTGGGCGATGGTGGGGGCGGGCGCGGTGGTGACGCGGAACATCCCGCCGCACGCGGTTGTAACGGGTAACCCGGCGCAGATTGTTGGCTATGAAGCCGCCAAACCTGAAACCGCTCGAAAGCCAGACCTGTCGCCCGAGCAAACTCCTGGGACATTTGAGGTGGATGTCGAGGGGGTGAAGGTTTACGACCTGCCGCTGGTGTTGGACCTGCGGGGGAACCTGTCCTTTGCGCAGGTGGAGGAGCAGCTTCCATTTGCGCCGAAACGATATTTTTTGGTGTTCAACGTGGCCAGCAAGGAGATCCGCGGCGAACATGCGCACCGTACGCTGGAACAATTCCTGGTGTGCGTGAAAGGGGCGTGCGCAGTGATGGTGGATGATGGCCGGCGGCGGGCCGAGATTGTCCTGGACCGGCCAAACCGGGGGATCTACATTCCGCCGATGGTGTGGGGGGTGCAGTACAAATATTCGGCGGATGCAGTTTTGATGGTGCTGGCTTCGGATATTTACCGGGCCGAAGACTATATCCGCGATTACGACGAATTCCTGGCCCTGGTCCAGAAGGCATGAGAGCCAAAATTCCATTTCTGGATATCGGGGCGGGCTATCGCGAGCTGAAGGACGAGCTTGACCAGGCTTACAAGCGGGTGATGGACTCGGGCTGGTACATCCTGGGCGAGGAAGTGGAGGCATTCGAGGCGGCGTTCGCGAGTTATTGTGGGGTGAAGCACTGCGTGGGGGTGGGAAATGGGCTGGAGGCGCTGCACCTGATCCTGCTGGCGTACGGGATCGGGCCGGGCGATGAGGTGATCGTGCCGGCAAACACCTATATTGCGACCTGGCTGGCGGTATCGTATGCGGGGGCGCGGCCGGTGCCGGTCGAGCCCGATCCAAAAACCTATAATTTAGATCCGGAGCGGATCGAGCAAGCAGTGAGCGGGCGAACCAAAGCGATCCTGGCGGTGCACCTGTATGGCCAGCCAGCCGAGATGGAGGCGATACTCGAGATCGGGCAGCGCAGGGGGCTGAAGGTGATTGAGGACGCGGCCCAGGCGCACGGGGCGCGCTACAAGGGGCGGCGGACGGGCGGGCTGGGGGAGGCGGCGGGGTGGAGCTTTTACCCAGGGAAAAACCTGGGGGCGTTTGGCGATGCGGGGGGCGTGACCACGAATGACGATGGCCTGGCAGAGCGGGTGCGCGTGCTGCGCAACTATGGCTCGCGGGTGAAGTACCAGAACGAGGTGCGGGGTTTCAATTCGCGACTGGATCCACTCCAGGCGGCAGTGCTGCGGGTGAAGCTGACTTACCTGGATGAATGGAACGCCCGGCGGGCAGGGCTGGCCAAAAATTACCTCTCGGGACTGGCGGGATTGGAAGGGCTGGGCCTTCCGCACGTCCCGGCGTGGGCCGAGCCGTGCTGGCACCAGTTCGCGGTGCGACATGCGGCGCGGGACCGGCTGCAAGCGCACATGGAGCAGGCCGGGATT
>CAZPZW010000322.1:0-2189 GCA_964591165.1 uncultured Thermoanaerobaculia bacterium
AGGCCGGGTCGCCGCCCTCGCTGTCTACAGCTCGCCCTCGATCGGCAGCAGCTCGAGCTCCGGGACGAGGATGCGCGCGCGCTCCGCGAGCACCGCGGTCGCGTGCGCCACCCGGCGCTCTCCGGCGAGCGCGATCAGGACCCCGTTCTCCCGTCCACTCCTCGCCGCGAGCCAGGCCACGCCGCGCTCGGCGCCGAGCACGAACAGGGCGGTCGACCGGCAGTCGGCAACCGTCGCCGAGCGATGCAGCGCCCCTGCGCTGCCGAAGTCGGCGGCCGGCCGGCCGGTCCGGGGATCGAGCAGGTGGCCGACGCGTTGGCCCTCGACGAGTTGACCGCGTTCCACGTTGCCCGAGCTGGCGTACGAGCCGCGCGGCAGGTCGACTTCGAGCTCGAGCACGGCACGGTGGCGCTCCCGGGGATCGGACAGTCGCAGGACGACCGGTCCCGCCTGCCCCGACCAGGCCACCTGGCCGCCGAAGTCGAGCCGGACGGCCGCTCGCGGCGCGAGCGCCGCGGCGGCGTCGAGCGCTTCGTCGAGCGCCGCGCCCTTGCCGAATCCGCCCTCCTCGATCCGCACCCCGCCCGGTTGGCGCCAGGTGGAACGCCCGACTTCGCCCGCCAGCGCGCCCGCGTTCAAGGCGCTGCGCGCCTGGGCGAGCTCTGCGGCACCCGGGATCCGGCCGCCTTTCCGCAGGCCCCAGATCTCGACCAGGGGGGCGATCGTCGGATCGAACGCGCCGTCGCTCTCCTGCCAACAGGCGACCGCCGCCTCGAGCGCGCGGCGAGTCGCTGGCGAGAGCTCGACCGCGGCGCCCGGCGGCGCCGCGTTGAAGCGCGCGAGCTCCGAGTCGGCGCGCCAGGTCGAGAGTCGGCGCTCGGTCGCCTCGACGCGCTCGACCATGGCCTCGCTCAACGCCAGGCCCGAGTCGCGGTCGAGTCCCTCGACGACGATGCGCAACGAAGTGCCCATCGCCGCGACTTGGCGCTCGACGCGCTCGGCGCTCGCCGGCCCGGCGAGCGCGAGCAAGCCGATCCCCATCACGGGGAGCTTGCCCGCCGGGCGGCTTGGGCCGGCGGCCAGCTTGGCCTTCGGGCAGGCGGCGCAGGTCTCCGCGGCCGAGCGACCGGTGCGCCAGACCCGGCGCACCGCGAGGCCGACCGCCACCACCATCGCCAGGGTGACGATCCAGAACTGCGGGTCGGCGAGCGGCAGCCCCAGGCTCACGCCACCCCCAGCGCGCGCAGCCCGTGAAAAGCGACCCAGGCGCCGCTCCACGCGAGTCCGGTCATCCAGGCGAACTGCAGGAGCGGCCATTTCCAGTGGCGCATCTCCCGCTTCACCGTCGCCACCGTCGACAGGCACTGCATGGCGAGGACGAAGAAGACGAGGAGCGACACCGCGGTCGCCGGGGTCAGCAGCGGCGAGCCGTCGTCGCGCCGCGCGGCATGGATGCGCGCCAGGACGCCCGCGGCGTCGTCCTCCGGCGCCCCGACCAGGACGGCGAGCGTCGAGACGAAGACCTCCCGCGCCGCGAAGCTGGTGAGCACGCCCATCGACAGCCGCCAGTCGTACCCCAGCGGCGCGAAGACCGGTTCGATCCAGCGTCCGAGCCGGCCGGCGTAGCTCATCTCCTGCTGGTGACTGAGCGTCAGCCGCTCGGCCTCGCGCCTCAGCTCGGCGGCACGCTCGGGCGCGCTCGTCGCGAGCGCCGCCGACTCGCTCGCCAGGACGAGCGCCGGCGCGGGGGAGGTCGCCTTGGGGTAGGCGGAGAGCCACCACATGACGAGGCAGATGGCGAGGATCACGGTCCCGACCGTCGAGAGGAAGGACCAGCCCTGCTCGAAGGCCTGAGCGAAGGCGACCCGCATCGACGGCCGTTTGTAGGTCGGGAGCTCGAGCACCATCGGTCGCGAGCGCCCCGGCAGGAGCGTCCGGCGAGCCAGGAAGGCGCTCGCCATGGCAGCCACGGCACCCAACAGGTAGCAGCCCGCGAAGGCGAGTCCCGCCAGCGCCGGCCGCTCGGCGAACAGGAAGTTGGTGAGCAGGACATAGACCGGCAGGCGCGCCGAGCAGCTCATGAAGGGAGCCACCAGGATGGTGGCGAATCGATCGTGGCGGTCGGGGATCAGGCGCGTCGAGAGGATGCCGGGAATCGCGCAGGCATGGCTCGACAGGAGCGGCACGAA
>CAZPZW010000323.1:0-2187 GCA_964591165.1 uncultured Thermoanaerobaculia bacterium
CGTGCCGCACCAGGACGAGCGTGCGGACGCCGGCGGCCGCGGGCGCCGCGGCGGCGACCGGCTGCGCGACGGCGGGAACAGTGAGAGTGAACAGCACGGCGAGGACGAGGAGCGGGCGCGAGGGGGCCATGGCAGCGCGATCTTGTCGCGTTTCGGCCGGGTGGCCCAGCTAAACTAGATGCACTTGCGCCGCGCCGCCCGACCGTTCCGCAGGTTGCCCCCGCCGGCGTGGGTGGCGATCTCGTTCGCCGCCCTGATCGTCTGCGGCACGCTCCTCCTCAAGCTGCCGGCGGCGACGCCGCACGACGCTCCGCTCGGCTGGATCGACGCCCTGTTCACCTCGACCTCCGCCTCCTGCGTGACCGGCCTCGCGGTGCGCGACACCGGCACTGGGTTCAGCGGCTTCGGGCAGGGGGTGATCCTGCTGCTCATTCAGATCGGCGGGCTCGGGGTGATGACCTTCGCGCTGTTCTTCGTCGTGCTCGGCGGCCGCTTCTCGCTCGACCAACGCCAGCTGGTCGAGCAGACCCTGGCTGGCGAGCGCTCGCTCGCACCGCGCGCGCTCGTCCGCATGGTGCTGATCTTCACGCTCTCCTGTGAGGCGCTCGGCACCCTCTGGCTCTGGCTCGCCTTCCGCGGCGAGCTCGAACGGCCGCTCTGGCAAGCCGCCTTTCACGCCATCGCCGCGTTCACCAACGCTGGCTTTTCGCTGCTGCCCGACAACCTGCTGCGCTTCCGCGGCAACCTCGCGGTCAACGCGGGCGTCATGCTCCTGATCGTGCTCGGCGGCATCGGCTTCCTCACGGTCCACGACCTGGCGCACTGCCGGTTGCGCTGGCGGCGCGTCTCCCTGCACACCCGGCTCGTGCTGCTCGTCTCGGCGCTGCTGGTCGGCGCCGGCGCGCTCGGCTTCTGGCTGGTGGAGCGGCGCGGGGCGTTGACCGGCCTGCCGGCCGGCGAGCAGCTCCTCGCCAGCCTCTTCCAGAGCGTCACCGCGCGCACCGCCGGGTTCAACACAGTGGACTTCGCCGCGCTCGCGCCCGCAACCCTGCTCGGCCTGATCGTGTTGATGTTCATCGGCGGCTCACCGGGCTCCTGCGCCGGCGGCGTCAAGACCACTTCGGCGGCGATCCTGGTGCTCGCGCTGCGCGCCGAGCTCGCCGGCCGGCGCCACGTCAACGCCTTCGGCCGCACGATCTCGCGGCGCGCCGTGGCGCTCGCGGTCGCGGCGACCACTGCGGCGCTCACCGCCGCCAACGCCGGTCTTTTCGCGCTACTCCTGATCGAGTCGCCGAGCGCCCGCGGCCCTGGGACGGGCTTCGCCGAGTACGCGTTCGAGACGATGTCGGCGCTCGGCACGGTCGGACTGTCGACCGGGATCACGCCGACCCTGGCGCCCGCCTCCAAGCTCGTCCTGGTGATCCTCATGTTCCTCGGCCGCGTCGGCCCACTCACCCTGGCCGCGATCGTCTCCGGACGGCGCGTGGACGACTGGCAGCACCCCAGCGAAGCGGTCATGATCGGTTGAAGGAGGCTCCCGTGGCTCAGGTGGCGGTGATCGGACTCGGACGATTCGGCTTCCACGTCGCCCGACAGGCGTTTCTCGAGGGGCACCAGGTGCTCGCCATCTCCAACGACCCGGAGGGGGTCCAACAGGTCCGCGACCATGCCCATCGCGCGGTGGTGCTCGACGCCACCGACCGCGAGCGTCTGGAAGCGCTCGGCCTCCAGGACTTCGACGTGGTGGTGGTCTCGGTTGGCGAACGGATCGACGCTTCGGCGATCATCCTGCTGCACCTGCGCGAGATGGGCGTGCGCCGGATCGTCGCCAAGGCCAACACCGCGGAGCACGGTCGCCTGCTCGAGCTGATCGGCGCCGACGAGGTCGTCTTCCCGGAGCGGGCCCAGGCCGAGCGGCTGGCCCGCCGCCTGCACAATCGCAACCTCGCCTCGTTCATTCCCTTGGGCGCGGAGCACGCCATCGAAGAGCTCGTGGTGCCGGAGGAGATGACTGGCCGGACGCTCGCCGAGCTCGCGCTCGAACGCGGCTACGACATCCAGGTGCTCGCCCGCCTCGACGGCGCCAACGGGAAGATGGCCCTGCGTCCCGACCCCAACCTGCCACTCGCCCGGGGCGATCGGCTGCTGGTGCTCGGCCGCAACGCCGACCTGCGCCGCCTGCCGGGC
>CAZPZW010000324.1:0-2183 GCA_964591165.1 uncultured Thermoanaerobaculia bacterium
CGCCGACTCGATGCGGCGCCGGCGCTCCGCGGCCGGCAGGCCGCGATAGCGCAGCGGCACGTCGACGTTGTCGTAGACGTCGAGGTCGGGGATCAGGTTGAAGCTCTGGAAGACGAAACCGATCTTCTCGTTGCGGATGCGCGACTGTTCGCGGTCGCCGAGCCGCGAGACGTCCTTGCCGTCGAGCAGGAAGGTCCCCGACTCGAAGCCGTCGAGCAGCCCGGTGACGTTGAGGAAGGTGGTCTTGCCCGAGCCCGAGGGGCCGGAGACCGCCACGAACTCGCCGTCCTCGACGGTCAGCGAGATGCGATCGAGCGCCCGGGTCTCGACCAGGTCGGTGCGGTAGCTCTTGGTGACGTCGGTCATCTGCAGGGTGGGCATAAAAGGTCCCTCGTCGGTGTCGTGGGTCAGTCGCGCAGCAGCACGGTTTCGGCGCCTTCGGCGGTACCGAGATCGGAGAGGACGATCTCCTCGCCTGCGGAGAGCCCCTCGAGGATCTCGACTTCGGTGACGGAGACGGTGCCGACGACGATCGCGCGCCGGCGCGCCAGGCCGTCGGAGACGACGTAGACGGCGCGCCCGCCGCCGGCCTCGAGGAACGGGCCGCGCGGCACCTTGAGCACGCCGCTCTTGTGGTCGAGCAACAGACGCGCGCTCACCCGCTGGTTCTGGCGCAGCCCTTTCGGCGGGCCGCCGTCGAAGGCGATGCGGCCGGCGACCTGCGAGTTGCGCACCTCGGGGGCGACGCTGGTGAGCCGGCCGGGAACTTCGGCGGCATCCACCCGCACCAGCGCCGGCAGGCCCGGGGCGACGTCGTCGGCGTAGCTCTCGGGGATCGCGACTTCGATCTCGAGGTCGGCGAGGTCGACGACGCCGACCAGCGGCTGACCGCGCACGACCGCGTCGGCGTCCTCGACGCTGACCGTCGCCACCATGCCGTCGAACGGCGCGCGGATCTCCAGCTCGCCGATCTGGCGCTCGACGTCGGCCACCACCAGCCGCTGGCGTCCGGCGCGGGCACCGGCGTCGCGCACCTGGAACTCGAGCATCTCGCGCTCGATCTCGACCCGCTGGCGCGCCTGCTCGAGCTCGAGCCGGCGCACCGTGAGGTTGTCGTTGGCCTTCTCGAGCTCGATGCGGTTGATCAGCTTCTCGGCGGTGAGCCGCTCCATCCGCGCCACCTCGCGCTCGGCCGCGCCGAGCTCGACCTCGCCCAGGGCGACCCGCTGCTGGTTGGCCAGGTTCTGCTGGCGGGAGGCGAGCTCGAGCCGCCCGACCTCGGAGACCATCCCCTCGAGGGTGGCGCGCTCCTGCTGCAGCCGGCTCTCGAGCTCGGGGCTCGCCACCAGCGCGAGGACCCCGCCGGCGCGCACCTGCATTCCCTCGCGCACGCGCAGGGTGACGATCCCGGCCGCCGGGCTGAACAGGGTGGGGCGCGAGGCCGCGACCACCCGCCCCTGGGCGGCGACGTCGTGCACCAGCTCGCCGCGGGTGACCGTGGCGAGCCGGAGCCGGTCGAGCTCGACCGTTTGGTCGGCCGCGGCCCAACGGCCGGCGAGCGGGCGCAGCACGAGGAAGAGCGCCAGCGCGCCGACGCCGCCGGCGAGCAGCCAGAGGGCGAGCGGGCGCCGCCGGCGCTCGATCGGCGTGTCCATGTTCGCGGTGTCGCGGATTCCCGTCGTCACGACGGGCGTAGAGAGCAAGCTCGAGGCCAACTGAGCGACCGCGTGGAATCAGCGACTTGCACCGGAACCGTCCGTCCGCCCCGGACACTCGTCCGCCCCCCGCCCGGCCACCTGTCCGCTGGGGAAAAGAGGGACAGGCACGTAATACGTATTACGTGCCTGTCCCTCTTTTTCGTTCCTCTTCTTCCCGCTCCGGCGGGTGGTGCGTTGCGGGGGGGACGCGGGGATGATGCCGGGAACGACGCCGCCCGGCCGGCGGCGTCGATTCGGGGGAGGGACGAATGGACGACCAGCGCAAGGGGATCCACACCACCGCCGTGCACGCCGGGTTCGAGCCGGCCGAGCACCATGGCGCGGTCTCGGTGCCCATCTACCAGTCTTCGACCTTCGCCTTCCCCTCCGCCGAGGAGGGCGCCGCCCGCTTCGCGGGGTTGAGCAGCGGACCGATCTACACCCGGCTCGGCAACCCGACCGTCGAGGCGCTCGAGCGCTGCGTCG
>CAZPZW010000325.1:0-2156 GCA_964591165.1 uncultured Thermoanaerobaculia bacterium
ACGAGAATCGGGACGGCAAGAATGCGCGAAAGTGTCAAAATATTGGGCAAAGCCTGCATCCGGTCGGCCTGCCATAGAGCGGCAGCGCTGGCAAGGCTCTGTATATCTCCTCGCATAGCTAAATCCCAATAACAGTCATCCTGATACTTTCATGGTTGGACACAGCAATGCCAAAGCGCTAGAGGCTCGAGCCAGTCGTCAACGATCGGAATCAGTCGCCTGCCATGAAAGCCTCGCTGCGCCTGCTGACGAAGCGACGTTTCGCGCCCTTATTTGCTACACAGCTACTCGGCGCGTTCAACGACAATCTCTTCAAGAACGCGATGGTGCTGTTTGTGGTCTACAGCGTCTACAGCGACCCGCGTGCCGAAACCTGGTTCAGCGCACTCGCCACTGCCGCGGCGACTTTGCCTTTCTTCCTGCTCTCGGCACTTTCGGGCCAACTCGCTGATCAGCGCGACAAGGCGGCAATCATCCGTCTAGTAAAGCTCGCAGAAATCGGCATCATGCTGGTGGGCGCGGCGGGCTTGATGATGGCATGGCTGGGTTACGCAGTGGAGGTTGTCGCTATTCCGCTAATGATGGTCGCAATGCTAGCGATGGGAATTCACTCAACCTTCTTCGGACCGATAAAATATGCGATACTGCCACAGCATCTAGAAGACGACGAGGTGCTGGGCGGCACAGGGCTGGTCGAGGCGGGCACATATATCGCGATTTTGGCAGGCACGATTCTTGCCGGATTAATTCACGTAGAGATGGCGGCTGTTGTAGTGCTTGCAATTGCGTGCATCGGCTATGCAACCGGCAGAATGGTACCCCCCGCCCCGCCGCTCGCCGAGCCGGTGAAGCTAGATTTCCATATCGTGCGCGCTTCAGCCCGGCTGGTGAATGCCACCCTGCATATCCCCCGCCTGTTTCTCGCGATCCTATCAATCAGTTTCTTCTGGACCATCGGCACAGTGCTGTTCATCCAGTTTCCTCCGCTGGTGAAAAATGTACTCTCGGCCGACAAGGCGATCGCCAGCCTGTTTCTTGGCATATTTTCTGTCGGCGTGGCGATCGGCTCCATCCTCATAAATCGTATGCTGCAGGGCCACGTCTCGGCCAAGTTTGCACCCGTATCCGTACTGGCAATGGGTGGTTTCGTGATCGCTTTCCATGTAATCTGCAGCTTGTGGGACAGCGGGCTGCCTGTGGGGCAACTGATGTCGCTACATGACTTCCTTGCACATGATCATGCCGTCTCGCTGGTACTGGTGTTACTCGGAATAGCCGTGTCAGGCGGCATGTTCGTGGTTCCTCTCTATGCCTTTCTGACGACGACCGTCGAAAAGAGTCAGGCAGCGCGCACAGTTGCCGCTAACAATATCGTCAACTCAGGTGCGATGGTAATCGGTGCTGTCATCACCCTTGGAATGAGCGCGGCCGGCATCGATGTCGTCAACCAGCTGCTGTTTACAGCATCGATGACAATAGTCTCCGCTTTCCTCGCACAGAAGCTGCATCTCGCCTGCGACTGAAGATCATTTGATCGTTCCTCGCGCTGTCAACTTCATACCACGAAGCAGAAAGTCATGACAAAGAAGGCTGAGAAGCCATTAATGAATAGCCTGATATCCTCATTTTTGCCCTTCTGGGCTTCTGCCTCCGGCAGTGCTTTCAACACATGAGGCGGCAGTGTCTTGCGAAACGGGTGCCGGGCCGATTCCGATGTGAGTACGAGGGCTCTTCTTTTCATGCCTCCGGTTAACGTTTTGTTTACCGGGCGAAAAGGTAAATAGATGGTTAAAGAGTGACTGTCCCCTTATGGGGCAAAAGCTAGTCCTTACAGCTCGTCAGTACGCTGGAAACGAAACACAGTCGCAGGCGGCACATTGAGCAAGACGCGGCTCACCGGCGTGGCAGTCAAACCCAGCTCTTCGATTATATGCCTTGGGATCGGTGAGAGCGCCGAGTACGTGAACTGCACAAACACACCGCCCGGCTGCAGCAGGGTGAAGGCTTCTTGCAATATGGCGCGCTGGCTGGCTTGATTGAACGCAAGCATCGGCAGACCGCTCACGATCCGCTGATAACTGCCCGGCTCGCCTTCCGCCGCCGAGCTGATCCGCTCTGCACGCTGACTTAAGATTCGAACATCGGGAAATTGCCTC
>CAZPZW010000326.1:0-2103 GCA_964591165.1 uncultured Thermoanaerobaculia bacterium
CAGAGCATCGAGCCGCGCAGCTACTCCAACGCCCCGATCGGGTCGAGCTTCTTGATCGTGGGCACGGCCGTGACCGAGGGCGGCCTGTCGATCGACCCGGCGGTGCCGCTGACCGAACCCGATCTCGAGACCTGGAGCGGCGTGGTCGGCTACGCGCGCTTCGTCGATTTCTGGGGCACGTCGGGCAAGTTCGACGTCATCGTGCCCTACACCTTCCTCTCCGGCAGCGCGCTCTTCCAGGGTGAGCCGATCGAGCGGGAGATCAGCGGGTTCGCCGACCCCGCCTTCCGCCTGGCGGTCAATCTGTACGGCGCGCCGGCGCTCTCCGCCGCCGAGTTCAAGGACTACCGCCAGAAGCTGATCGTCGGCGCGAGCCTGCAGGTGACGCCGCCCCTCGGGCAGTACGACGCGACGCGGCTGGTCAACATCGGCATGAATCGTTGGACGATCAAGCCGGAGATCGGCATCTCCCGGGCGCTCGACGTCTGGACGTTCGAGATCAAGGCGTCGGCGACCCTGTTCACCGACAACGACGACTTCTACCGCGGCCAGAGGCGCGAGCAGGATCCCATCTACTCTTCGTCGGGCCACGTGATCTACAACTTCCCGCGCGGCCGCTGGGCCTCTCTCGACGTCAACTACTTCACCGGCGGCACGACGACGATCGAAGGCGCGCGCAAGCAGGATCTGCAGAGGAACTGGCGGGTCGGCGCGACGTACGCGTTCCCGGTCAGCGCCCAGAACTCGATCAAGCTCTATGCCTCGAGCGGCGTCGAGGCGCGCACCGGCAACAACTTCGACCTGCTGGGGGTCGCCTGGCAACACCGCTGGCTCGGCCGGACCCGCTCCAGGTAGCCGGCAAGGCCCGCCGTCAGTCCCCCTCGTCGTCTCCCGCGACCGCGGGCTGGAGGATCCAGAGCCGGGACATGAACACGCTCACCAGCATGCCAACCAGGCAGCCGAAGACGACCTCCGCGACCTTGTGCAGCCCCTTTTCGATACCCTGCGTCGCCGAGCCGTAGGCCAGTCCCCCCGCGATCACGATCGCGGCCGTGATCGGCGCCTGGCGCCACATCGTCTTGATCCGGATGACCCAGGTGGAGACGAGCACTGTCACGGCGAGCGCGAGCGGGATCATCCAGTGGCTCTCGGTGTTCAGGAGCAGGAACAGGAGTCCCATGAAGCAGCCGACGAGCACGTTGGCGAGGCGGCTCCTGAACATCCGCCGGGCCTCCATCGGCTCCGGGTCGGAGGCCGCGACCATGGAGGCGATGGCCCAGATCGGGTTGCTGTCGCCGAGATAGCGCAGCGTGAACCAGACGATCGTCGTGGCGATGAAGACGTTGACCGCGAAGCGCATGCCGACGATGTGCTCGTAGGAGAGGCCGAGGCGCTTCCTCAGCGCCTCGACCTGGCGGGCTCCTCGCTTCGGCGCGCTCACTCGTGGGCTTTGGGGGGGTTGCCGAGCAGCCGGTAGACGACGCCGGTCTTGGTGGCGTTGAGCGCGATCCAGTCCTTGGCTGCAAACTGCAGCGCGAGGAAGAACTGCTCCATCTTCCTGAGCGCGGGCTGAGCGAGCTGCTTGCTGTCCTGGAAGCGCACCTGGAAGGCGAACTCGCCGATCAGCGGGCGATGCTCGCCGCGGGTGCGCCAGATCGCGACGTTGGTCTTCGCGATCATGCCCTCCCCGAAATCGAGCTGGCCGATGTCCTGCAGGACCTCCTCGATGATCGTCTCGTTGACCAGGCTGATCTTCTCGCCCGGAGTCTTGCGGATCCGGGCGAGCACCGGGAAGACTTCGATCATCTTGTCCACCGACAGGACGTCGCCGACGCCGTAGCCCATCGCGGAGCGCGGGAACTGCACGTTGTGCGAGAAGAGCAGGCGGATGCCGCCGAGCTTCTCCTTGAGCGGCAGCGCCTGGCACTTGAACTTCACCCGGTGGTCGCCGCGGATCTGCGGCCGGACGTCGGTCTCCGCGGCGGCCTGCATGTCGGGGTGGCGGAACTTGAAGACGATCTCGGGGTCCCCGACCGGGAAGCCGTCGCGGTACGGGATCCGTCGCCGCAGGATGAAGGCGTTGTTGTAGAGCCGGAAGTCGTC
>CAZPZW010000327.1:0-2082 GCA_964591165.1 uncultured Thermoanaerobaculia bacterium
AGATTGACGAAGATGTCGGTCTTGCCGTCGGCAAGGTCATCCGTGGTGAAGCTAGATCCGGAGACCAGGGCGGCATAGTTCGGATAGCTCAACCAATGCGTCTCCTTCACCGCATTGGCATAGACGCCGCTGAACGTTTCGGGCGTCATGGCGATGAACGGCGCGACGTTCTCCTTCACGAATTCGGATTCAGAATTGTCATAGATGAGCTGGACACCCGCATTAACCTCGCGCGCTGACCTGTTTTGTGATTCACTCATCCCGTCGCTGATTTGGAGACGGGATGATGGAACAGCGGTCACTTTTCGGGTTGTCGGAGCATCTTGAGCGGATCAGCAAGATCGGCGATCCGCTTGAGGTTCTCGAAGCGACGGTCGACTTTGAGTTTTTTCGGGGCTGGCTTGTGGAAGGGCTCGGCTATGGCGATGGCGCCAAGGGAGGCCGGCCGCCGTTTGATCCCGTCTCGATGTTCAAGGCGTTGATCCTCCAGGCCCAGCACAATCTGAGCGATGCGCGGATGGAGTTCATGATCCGAGATCGGCTCTCTTGGATGCGGTTCCTGAAGTTCGATCTTGGTGGTCCGACGCCGGACGAGAACACGATCCGCCTGTTCCGGAACAAACTGACCGAGACCGGGACCTTGCGGCGGGTGATGAAGGCCTTCGACTGGCAATTGCAGAAGAAGGGCTACATCCCGATGTCGGGTCAGATCGTCGATGCCTCCCTCGTTCCCGCACCGAAGCAGCGGAACACGGATACGGAGAAGGAGGCGATCAAGGCCGGCAAGAGCGCGGACGAGATCTGGCCGGACGAACCGCACAAGGCGGCACAAAAGGATGTCGACGCGCGTTGGACTGTGAAGATCGGCGGGAAAATCCGCTTCGACAAGGATGGGAAACCCCTGCCGCAGATCGCCTTGCCGGTCTTCGGTTACAAGAGCCACATCGCTATCGACCGGCGCTTCGGCTTTATCCGGGAATGCGCCGCCACCTCGGCGTCCCATGCCGATGGCCGGATGCTGCCGAGGCTGGTGGCGACAGACAACACGTCCTCCGAGGTCTGGGCCGACAGCGCCTATCGCTCGCAGAAGAACGAGAAATGGCTGGCTTCGAGGGGGCTGGTCAGCCGGATCCATCGCCGCAAGCCGCCGGGCAAGCCGATGCCGCAGAACATCGCGCGGGCGAACGCGGCCAGGTCCTCCATCCGCGCCGCGGTCGAGCATGTCTTCGCCCATCAGAAGAACCGCTTCGGACTGTTCATCCGCACGATCGGTATCGCGCGTGCCGAGGCGAAACTGATTCTGGCCAACATCGCCTACAACTTCGAGCGGTTGATCTTCCATGAGCGAACCCACGCCATGGGATGAGTCTGTCTGCAATCGGGAAATCCACGCCGAAATCGGCGGTTGGCCACCAACTGGAGGCCAAAATCCGACCCGTCAGGCGCGACACAACGCTGAAACAGGCGTCACGCCTCTCAAGGCGATGTTCGAGAACCAGTTAATGCGGGTGTCCAGCTCGGACCAACACTTGAAGACCTTCATGCCGAAATTGGCAGGACTCTTGTCATCTGGGGGTGGCTCGAAGGCGAGATGATAGACGCCAAAATAAACTGGCGGATCGCCCCTGACAAAGCCTCAGGTTCCTTGAGAGCGTTCCTTCTGGACCTCGCAGAGCCAAGAGGTGTCCGTAACGCCATCGCGCACGGGCTCGCATCTTCCCACAGCGATCCTTGGTCCCCAGACTTCGAGCCGCACCTAATCTGCAGGACACTCGACGTCGAAGGAAGGAAGATAACGCTCAGCGATCTACGTCGAACACAATTGCAGCTTCAGCGTCTTCGAAATGAACTGCGGTGCATCAACATGTCTCCAACGCCCGCAAGACCCGACGATGATGGCTAGGCGCCTTGGTACCCGCCTTGATGGCCATTTGAGCCACTTCGACGCCTTCGCGCAGGCGTCACGATACGTACAGCAATCAAACAGCGATAAGGGGGTGGATTCCTGCCTGACGGCTGTTGGGTAGCGGAATTGCGTAAGCGGCCATTGCTAGCCAACACACTCTAGCAGGCAAGCGCCTT
>CAZPZW010000328.1:0-2053 GCA_964591165.1 uncultured Thermoanaerobaculia bacterium
GATCTTCACCGTCGTCGTGCCGTCGCGCGCCGACGTTCCGGTGGGGACGATCTCGGTCGTCGCCCTCGGACCCGCGACCGCGCTCACCGACGCCGCCGGCGTCCCGATCGAGCTCGAGATCGACGTCGAGCAGCTCGATTTCATCGCCCCCGAGTTCCTCGCCAGAGGGACCTTCGAGGACGGCAACTTCACCGAGTGGTGGACCGTCGTCAACTGAGCGGGCTCCACCATGGCCCGCTAGTTCCTGCCTGAGCCGCGGCGCGGCTGCCGAGCAGAAGGTGCCGATTACCTCGCGGCACCGGACGACTAGGCTGGAGCCGCGGTCCGGACAGGCCGCTGCGTAGGACCCGCACCGTCGGCAAAAGGAGAACTCGCCTCCCTCGGTGCGGCTTCCCGGACGAGGAAAACCGTCGGGTCGACGCCGGGTCGCGTCCCGCACAGCCCCCCACCCTGAGATAGGCTTCTCTCACTGACGAATCGGCGGACTCCGGGTTCTTTGAAGGAGGGAGCTGCCCATGACCGCACGTCCTGCGGTATTCGTCGTCGGATTGTCGATTCTCCTCCTCTGCGCCTCGGATGCCTCGGCTGTCAAGCGCAGAGCTTTCGTCACCTCGGTCAAGGGAACGGGAGACCTCTTCTCCTGGCCCGGCTCCTCGGGCGCCACGGCGCTCGCTCGAGCCGATTCGGTCTGCCGGGCGCGCGCCGCGGCCGGCGGCTTGCCCAACCCCACCACCTACCGCGCCTGGCTTTCCACCTCGACGACGGACGCCTACTGTCACGTCCAGGGGCTGTCGGGGACGAAGAGCGACGCCTGCGGCGGCGTGCCGCAACCCGGTGGGGGTCCGTGGTACCGCTTCTATCTCCTCTACTGGCAGGTCACCCCGGATCTCGCCACTCTCACCGGACCCGAGCGCGTGATCTACCGGCCCGTGGTCTACGACGAGTTCGACAACGCAGTCACCGGCTACATCGACAGCGAGTACTGGACCGGGACGAAGCCGGACGGCACCTTTCATACCGCGGGAGCCTGCGAAGATTGGACCTCGAGCTCGGGCGCGGAGGATACTCCGGTGGGCACGGCGCTCGGCGGGAGCTACTCCTGGTCCCTCCACACTTTTGGGGAATGCGCAACCGAGTACCGGCTGCTCTGCCTGGAACCTGGAGTCAGCCAGGCGGATCCGGTCGATTGGCAGCCTGGCTCGCTGGTCTTCGTGACGTCGATCAAGGGCGCCGGCAACCTGCAGCTCTGGCCCGGGTCCGATGGTCTCCTCGGCCTCGATGCGGGTGACGCGATCTGCCGGAATCTCGCGGCGGAGGCGCATCTGCCCTCGCCCGACTCCTTCGTCGCTTGGCTCTCCGACGCCACGACGGACGCCGTGGACCGACTGACCGGCGAGGGTCCCTATCGCCGTCTCGACGGCTTTCTGATCGGCGAGAGCAAGGCGGACTTGGTCGCCGCTCCGGTGATCAACAGTCCTCACGTCGACGAGAGTTTCAGCTACATCGAAGGCCAAGGGTACACCTGGACCGGAACGGACTCGGACGGTCAGGTCACCAATATGCACTGCGACTCCTGGACCTCCGACGATCCAGCGGACTTCGGGAGCTGGGGCTTCGCAACAGTTTCTCGTGACAGAACATGGACCAACGGCTACTGGTTGCGGAATTGCGCCTCGCTCTCCAACCTCTACTGCTTCTCGAGTGCCGTGACTCTCTTCTGGGACGGCTTCGACTACACGCTCGATACCAGCCGATGGTCGTCGACGGTGCCGTGAGGGGCCGGCGCCGGCGATCCTCTCGCGCCAACGCCCGCCGGTGCCCTCGCGTGGGAGACCGCATAAGATAGGGCGCGCGTGAGCTCAACGTCGATCCCGGGATCCTTCCCGCGCCGCCGTCGCTCGTCGACCGCTTCCGGCGCCGCCCGCCGATGGAGCGTGCGCCGCACCGCGTTCGCCGCGCTCACCGTCGCCGCCCTCGCGCCCGTGACGACGCCGCTTCGCGCCCAGAGCATCGAGCCGCGCAGCTACTCCAACGCCCCGATCGGGTCGAGCTT
>CAZPZW010000329.1:0-2036 GCA_964591165.1 uncultured Thermoanaerobaculia bacterium
CTCCTCGACGCCGGCGACGTCCTTGAAGGTCACTTTCTTGCCGGTGGCCGAGAGCAGCTTGGCTTTCGACTTGCCGAAGGAGAGCGCCTTGTTGCCGCCCGACTGCATCTGCCGCATGAAGAAGATCCAGAGCGCGACCAGGAGCAGCACCGGAGCCCAGCCGACCAGGATGGTGATCAGCGGATTCTCCTTCGGCTGCTCGGCGACGACTTCGACGTCACGCGCCAGGAGCTTGTCGATGAACTCGGCGTCCGGGCGGAAGGGGAGCTCGACGCGGAATTCCTCGCCCTTGGCGAACTGGCCGCCTTCCTTGAAGATCCCCGAGGCGGTCTGGTCGCGCAGCGTGAGCTTCTCGATGTGACCCTTGGCGAGCTGCTCGGTGAACTCGTTGTAAGTCAGGTCGTGGCGCGCCGGCCGGCCGGCCTGAAACGTGTTCCAGAGCAGGATGACCACCACGAAGATGACCATCCAGAGCAACAGGGTGCGCAGCGTCGAGCTCAAGGCTTTCCTTCCTCCGGGATGGCGTCCCGGTGTGGACTCAATGTACTACGCGCGGCGGCGCCACCTTGGTTCGGTTCGGGAAGCCATTCGATCACCCAGCATTCGCGATCGTCCCGGAGGCGCAGGTCGTCTTCGATCGTGATTCCCTGCACCCAGGCGAGCCGGCCGTCGACGACCAGCAGGGGAATCCGGTCCCGTTCGGCGCGCGGGACCTTACGATCGATCAACAAATCCTTCAAGGTCCTCATTCCCGGCGCGCCGAGCGGGCGCAAACGATCTCCCGGCCGGCGGTTGCGGACCTCGCAGCGCGCCGTCGCCGGAAGTCGCAGCGCGGCGCGATGTGCCTCGCCGCGCCGCATCCACGGCTCGACGGGGCTCGTGCGGAGGCGGCAACGGCCTCCGAGCTCGGGGATCGCGACCTCTCCCGGCGCCGTCAGAGTATACGAGAACGCCGCGCTGCCGCCGGCGTTCTCGGCGGGACCTCGCAGAACGACTCGGCCCGTCGGTTCGAGCGTCCAGCGCCGGCCGGCGAAGGCCGGCAGCCGCCGTGCCGGGCGCTCTTCGAGCTGTCGCAGGAGCTCTCGCCGGGCGCGCGTCGACGAGGGGGTCGAGAATCCGGCGCGCTCCTCGAGCAGCTGCAGCGCGAGGAGCGCCAGCTGTCCGGGGAGCGCCGCGAGGGCGTCCCGGAGGAGGCTCGCGCCGTTGGCGTCGCTGCGCAAGTCGCACGCGCTCGCGAGGCGCGTCGCCAGCCGCTCCCGCGCCGCGGCAGCGCGGCCGGCGAGGGCCGCCAGCCGCTCCTCGATGTCCGGGTCCTGGCGGCGGAGGAAGGGGAGCAGCGCGAGGCGGATCCGGTTTCGGGCCCGGGCGAGATCGAGGTTGGACGGGTCGAGGTTCGCGACCAGGCCGGAGGCCGTGACGATCTCCGCCAGCGCGGCGCGGCGCAGCTCGAGCGCCGGCCGCCAGAGCGCACCGGAGCGCGCGCGGATGCCGCCGAGGCCGAAGAGACCGCTCCCCGAGAGCATGCGCAGCAGGACGGTCTCGACCTGATCGTCGCGATGATGGCCGGTGAGGATGCGGTCGGCGCCGTACCGGTGGCGGGCGCGCTCGAGCGCGTCGTAGCGGACGCGCCGCGCCGCGGCTTCGAGATTCTCGCCGCGGCGGCGCTCGGCCTCCACCCGCCGCGGGACGACTTCGACCGGCCGGCGGAGCGCCCGGGCGAGCTCCACGGCGCGCGCCGCGCGGCTGCCGGAGCCGGCGTCGAGGCCATGGTCGACGTGAATCAGGATCAGCTCGGGGACGTCGGCGGCCGCCAGGGCGAGGGCGAGAGCCAGCGAATCCGGACCGCCCGAGAAGGCGAGGAGCCAGGGCCCGCGCGAGCCCGCCGAACGCTCCGCCGCCGCCGCGCGGGCGAGCGCCCGGCCGGCCGCGGTTCGTCGGGGGATCTCGAGGATGGGCATGGTGGCGATGGGTGGGCTCGAACCACCGACCTAGCGATTATGAGTCGCTCGCTCTAACCGCTGAGCTACACCGCCGGG
>CAZPZW010000330.1:0-2016 GCA_964591165.1 uncultured Thermoanaerobaculia bacterium
CGGCGAGACTCCGGCGGCCCCGCCGCCGCCAGCGCCGCATCGCATCGTGGTCCGCAAGGAGCTCCGCTGGGAGGCGCGCGACGATGCCGCGTCGGCGACGGTCGAGGGCGAGCCGTCGGGCGGAGCGCGAATGATCCTCGGTGACGAGGCCGAGCGGGACGTCCTGTTTCTCAAGGGTCCGGCGCTCGAACGCGCCATCCCGATCCCCCAGGACGAGGTCGCTTCGACGCTGGCCCGCTTCCGCTCGCGGCTGCTCGCCGGCAACCTGGCGCTGCTGGCGCTCGGGCTGGTCGCCGCGGCGGTCCTCGCGCAGCGCATGAGCCGCCCGCTCGCCGGCTTGGCCGCGGCCGCTGAACGGGTCGGCCAGGGGGAGCTCGGCCTCGAAGTGCCGGTCGACCGGCGCGACGAGCTGGGCCGCGCGCTCGCCTCGTTCAACCAGATGTCGCACCGCTTGGGCGAGCTCGCCGCGGAGAACCGCCGCCTGGCCGAGCAGCAGCACCTCTCCGAGCTGGGTGAAGTGGCGCGCGGGCTCGCGCACACCCTGCGCAACCCCCTCAACGCGCTCGGCCTGTCGCTCGAGCAGTGGGCGGCGAGCGCGGACGCGCCGGTGGCCGAGCGCGAGCTGCTGCTCGCCGCTTCGCGCCGCCAGATCCGGCGGATGGACGGCGCGCTGCGCTCCTTCCTCGCCCTCGCCTCGGCCGGCGATGCGGCGCCCGAGCCGGTCGGCCTCGCGCTGCTCGCGCGCGAGGTGGCGCTCGAAGCGCTGCAGGACTCGGGCGGCCGGGTGCGCCTCGAGGTCGAGAGCCCCCCCGGCGAGCGGCTCGAGCTCTCGGCGGTCGCCGCCGAGCTCAAGGCCATCCTGCAGGCGCTGGTGGTCAACGCCTGCGAGGCGAGTGGCGACGGAGGTCTCGTCACCCTGCGCCTCGCGGCGCGCCAGGCGCCGCCAGGAGGCGTCGCGATCGAGGTGCTCGACCGCGGCACCGGGCTCGCGGAGGCGGTCCGCGCGCGCCTCTTCCAGCCGCACACCACGACCAAACCGCACGGCTCGGGGATGGGCCTCTTCCTCGCCCACCGCCTGGCGACCGGGCGCTACGCCGGCGATCTCACGCTCCAGCCGCGCGACGGCGGCGGCACGGTGGCGCGTCTCGAGCTCGGCGATCGCCGCGCCGGCACGGCATGAGCGACGCCCGGCTGCTTGTGGTCGAGGACGAAGTCGATCAGCGCCGCCTGCTGGTCGACCTGCTGGTGGCCGAAGGCTACGCGGTCGCCGAAGCCGACTCGCTCGCCGCGGCGGAGGCGGAGCTCGCGCGCGCGCCGGTCGACCTGGTGCTCTCCGACTGGCAGCTCCCCGACGGCGACGGCGGCGAGCTGCTGGCGCGCCTGCGGGCGCGCGAGACCGACTGCGCCTTCGTGATGGTCACCGCCTACGGCACCATCGAGCGCGCGGTCGAGGCGATCCGCGCCGGTGCCGACGACTACCTGGCGAAGCCGTTCGAGCGCAGCGCCCTGCGCCTGGCGCTCGAGCGCACGCTCGCCCGTCGCCGGCTGGAACGCGAGAACCGGCGGCTCGCCGAGGAAGTCGGCGGGCGCGACCGGCTGGTCGATCTGGTGGGACGATCGGAGGCGATGCGCCGCCTGTTCGCACGGGTCGAGCGACTGGCCGGCACGCAGGCGACGGTGCTGCTGTCGGGCGAGAGCGGCACCGGCAAGGAGCTCGCGGCGCGCGCCCTGCATCGACTCTCGGCGCGGAGCTCACGGCCCTTCGTCGCGGTCAACTGTGCCGCGATCCCCGAGGGACTGCTCGAGTCGGAGTTCTTCGGCGTCGAGCGCGGCGCCTTCACCGGTGCCGACCGCAGCCGTCCGGGACGCTTCGAACAGGCTTCGGGAGGAACGCTCTTCCTCGACGAGATCGGCGAGCTGCCGCTGCCACTGCAGCCGAAGCTGCTGCGCGCGCTCCAGGAGGGGCGGATCCAGCGGGTCGGCGCGAGCAGCGAGGTCGCGGTCGACGCGCGCATC
>CAZPZW010000331.1:0-2002 GCA_964591165.1 uncultured Thermoanaerobaculia bacterium
CCGCTGCGAGACCCACGCGTGACCGTGACGCTCTGGATCGACCGGCCCGAGCAGCTCGCCGCGGGGGTCGAGCGCTGGCGCGCGGCGGGGGACGTCGCGCTCGACACCGAGTTCGTCTTCGAGCGGACCTTCCGGCCGCGCCTCGGCCTGATCCAGGTCGCGGCGGGCGGCGAGATCGCGCTGGTCGACGCCGTCCGGATCGGCGATCTCTCGCCGCTCGCTCGGCTGTTCTCGGCGGACCGGCGGAAGATCCTGCACTCGGGCGCGGGCGACGTGCCGATTCTGCGGCGCGCGACCGGCGCTGCGCCGCGACCGCTCTTCGACACTCAGATCGCCGCGGCCTTCGCCGGGCTCGGCCTCTCGATCTCCTACGCCGCGCTGATCCGCGAGCTCTTCGCGTTCGAGCTGCCGAAGCACCAGACCCGGACGGACTGGCTCCGCCGGCCGCTGTCGCCCGAGCAGCTGCGCTACGCGGCGGAGGACGTCGAGCACTTGGGCGCCGCCGCCGCCGAGCTCGAGCGCCGCTTGAGCGACCTCGGGCGACTGGAGTGGGCGCTCGAGGATGCGGCGGAGCTCGCCAATCTCGAACCGGACGCCGCGGACCCCGCGGTGGCCTGGCGCCGTTTGAAAGGGTTGGACCGCCTGCCACAGCGCGCCCGCGCGGTCGCCCGCGCGCTCGCCGCCTGGCGCGAACGCGAGGCGGAGCGGCTCGATCTCGCCCGCCCCTTCCTCCTGCGCGACGAGACGCTGCTCGCGCTCGCCCGTGGCGACCGGAGCGGCGGGCGAGCGGGCTCGCAGGAGTTGACCGCGCAGGAGATCGCCAAGCTCCCGGGCTACGACGCCCGCCGGCATGCGCAGCACGCGGCACGCTGGGTCGAAGGGCTCGCTGCGGCCCACGCCGCGGTCGACGCCGGCACCGCCCCCGAGGAGCCCGTCCGCCCCTCGGCCGCGGAGCGCGACCGCCGCTGGAGGCTCGAAGCATCGATCTCCGAGTTGGTCGCCCGTCGTGCCGGCGAGCTCGGCCTCCCCCCCGAGCTCCTCCTCTCCAGCCGCCAGCGCGACCGCGCGCTCGCCGCCGAGCGCGGCCGGGGCTCTTTCGCCGAGCGGATCGGCGGCTTCCGTGGCCGTCTCCTCGGCGCCGACCTCGACGCGCTCGCTGCCAGTCTGGTCTAGGCCCGTGACGAAAACGGCCCTCCCCGTCGTGACCGGCCCGACGATCGATCCCGCGGCGCTCCTGCTCGACCTCGACGGGTGCGTCGTCGCGGGGATCGGCGGGGCGGCCGTTGCCGGAGCGGTCGAGGCGGTGGCGGCGCTGCGGCGGCGGGGGCCGCTGCGCTTCGTGACCAACACCACCAGCCGGAGCCGGCGTTGGCTGGCGCAGGCGCTCGCGCGCGCCGGGTTCGCGCTCTCCGAGGAGGAGGTCGTGACGCCGGTCGCGCTCGCCGAGCGGGTCCTGGCCGAGCGCGACGAGGCCCGGGGCGTGCTGATCTGCGACCCGGCGATGCGCGGCGAGTTCGCCTGGTTCGAGGAGCGGGGTGCGGCCGAGGCGCGCGCCGTGCTGCTCGCCACCGAGGCGCACGACTGGACGATCTCCCGCCTCGGCGAAGCGGTCCTCGCGCTGCGCGCCGGGGCGCGGCTCTACACCCTGCAGGAGAACCGCGTCTACGCGCGCGACGGCCGGATCCTCACCGACCTGGGGCCGGTCGCGGCCTTCCTCGGCTACGCCGCGGGCGTCCCCTGGGAGAACCTCGGCAAGCCCTCGCCGCTGCTCTTCACCGCGCTCGCCGGGCAGCTCGGCTGCGCGGTCTCCGCTCTCGCCATGGTCGGCGACGACGCGGAGTTCGACGTCGCCGGCGCCCTCCGGTCCGGAGTCGGCAGCGCCGTCCTGGTGCGCACGGGCAAGTACCGGCCGGGCGACGAGCATCGCCACGCACCACCGCCCACCCTGGTCCTCGACTCGATCGCCGATCTGCCCGCTCGGCTCGCCTGAGCGGCGCGGTCC
>CAZPZW010000332.1:0-1997 GCA_964591165.1 uncultured Thermoanaerobaculia bacterium
GCGGATCAACAACCTGACAGCGTCCGGCGGTCTGATCCGGGGTACTTACAGCGATAGCGCCTGGATTCTGGGCGGTCAGTACTCGATGGGCTTCTGATCTTCGAGCATTCAGCAATTCTCCAGGCCCCGGCGAGTCCGGGGCTTTTTTTTGAGTATTTCTTCTAAAAAAACGTGTTGACCGCAACGGTTGCCATACTATAATTCAAACGTTCGTTTTAGACGCTCGGGCATGGCTTGAACGGAACAACAACATCTGAAGGAGAAACGCTTGAACAAGCTCATTGTGAAAAAAGCCGCCGTTCTCGGCGCCGGCGTGATGGGTGCGCAAATTGCCGCGCACCTCGCCAATGCCAATGTGCCGGTCGTCCTGTTCGACCTGCCGGCCAAGGAAGGCGACAAGAACGGTATCGTCAAGAGGGCGCTGGATGGTCTGAAGAAACTTGACCCGGCTCCGCTGTCCGGCAAGGCAAAGCTCAAGTACATCGACGCCGCCAACTACGAAGAACACCTGTCGCTGCTTGCCGACTGTGACCTCGTCATCGAGGCCATCGCCGAGCGCATGGACTGGAAAAACGACCTCTACGCGAAGATCGCCCCGCACCTCGCTGCCAATGCCATCGTTGCCTCCAACACCTCCGGCCTCTCGATGAATGCGCTGGCCCAGGGGCTCCCGGAGAACGTGCGGCCGCGCTTCTGCGGCATCCACTTCTTCAACCCGCCGCGCTACATGCACCTGTGCGAGCTCGTCGCGGCGCCGGCGTCCGATCCCTCGATGCTCGACGCGCTGGAGGCGTTCCTCACGACGACGCTCGGCAAGGGCGTGATACGCGCGAAGGACACGCCCAACTTCGTCGCGAACCGCATCGGCGTGTTCTCGGTGATCGCGACGATGCTGCACACGCAGCGTCTCGGGCTCGGCTTCGACGTCGTCGACGCGCTGACCGGGCCGGCGATCGGGCGCGCGAAGAGCGCGACGTTCCGCACGGTCGACGTCGTCGGGCTGGACACGACGGCGCACGTGATCGGCACGATGCGCGACACGCTGCCGGACGACCCGTGGCGGCCGCACTTCGAGGTGCCCGCGGTGCTCGCCGCGCTCGTCGCGAAGGGCGCGCTCGGCCAGAAAGCGAAGGCGGGCTTCTACCGCAAGCAGGGCCGGGACATCCAGGTGCTGGATCCGGCCGCCGGCGATTACCGGACGAGCGCGGGCGCCGTCGACGCCGAGGTCCAGGCGATCCTCGCCATCGCGCATCCCGGCGAGAAGCTCGGCAGGCTGCGCGCCCACCCGCACCCGCAGGCGCAGTTCCTGTGGGCGATCTTCCGCGACGTGTTCCACTACTGCGCGCACCAGCTCGCGTCGATCGCGGACAACGCCCGCGACGTCGATCTCGCGATCCGCTGGGGCTTCGGCTGGCAGATGGGACCGTTCGAGACCTGGCAGGCCGCCGGCTGGGCGGACGTCGCCGGCTGGATCGCCGAGGACATCGCCGCGAAGAAGACGCTCGCCGACGTGCCGCTGCCGGCCTGGGTGCGGGGCGGGAAGGTGGCCGCGGCCGCGGGCGTCCATGCGCGCGAGGGCGCCTACTCGGCGGCGGCCGACGCGTTCGTCCCGCGCTCGCCGCTGCCGGTCTACCGCCGCCAGCGCTTCCCCGATCCGGTGCTGGGCGAGCGTTTCGACCGTGGCACCACGGTGTTCGAGACCGAGGCCGTGCGGATGTGGCATCTCGAGCGTGACGTCGCGATCGTGTCGTTCAAGTCCAAGCAGCACACGATCGGCGACGACGTGCTCGAAGGCGTGCTGCGCGCCCTCGACGAGGCGGAGCGGGGCTTCGCCGGCCTCGTGATCTGGCAGACGAAGGAGCCGTTCTCGTTCGGCGCGAACCTCGCGGCGCTCGCGCCCGCGGTGCAGTCGGGACGCTGGGACGAGGTCGAGAGGGTCGTCGCGCGCTTCCAGCAGACCTCGCTCGGACTGCGCTACAGCCTGGTGCCGACCGTCG
>CAZPZW010000333.1:0-1985 GCA_964591165.1 uncultured Thermoanaerobaculia bacterium
GAAGCTGCGCCGGGACATCCGCGCGGCCGCACCGGGAGCGGAAGAGACCATCAGCTATCAGCTCCCCGCCTTCAAGCTCGCGGGCCGGCTGCTGGTCTGCTTCGGCGCCGCGGCGAAGCACTGCGCGTTCTATCCCGGCGCGTTCCCGGTCGAGGCGCTCGGCGATGCGCTCGCCGGCTACGCCACCAGCAAGGGGACGATCCGCTTTCCCCCGGGGCAGCCGCTCCCGGCGGCGCTGGTGCGGAAGATCGTCAAGCTGCGGATCGGCCAGATCGCCGCGAGCGGTCGGGCGGCGGCACGCACCCGGCGCCGGTCGCCCGGCGCCGGACGCTGAGACCCCCGCGCGCGCGCACCATGCGGCGGACGACCCGAGCCACGTTCTGGACGGCGATCGCGGCGGCGTCCGTCGTGGCGCTGGCGCCCCCACCGGCACGCGCCGCGGCCGATCTCGTCCGGCTGGAGCTCGATCTCCGCCCCGACTTCGCCCGCCGGGAGCTCGCCGAGACCGCGGTGCTCACCTTCGCCAACCCCGGGCGCGAAGCCGAGTTCGCCTTCGGCCTGCGCGACAGCTTTACCCGCGTCGAGGTCCGCGAGGCGAGCTCGCCGGTCGCCGTCGAGCGGGAGAGCGGCGGGATCAGCGTGCGGCTCGAGCGGCCGGCGCCCGAGGTCGCGCTGACTTTCGATCTCGCGGGGCCTGCCGGCGCGAGCCTGGACGAGAAGCGCGAGCTCCTCACGCCGGACGATCTCTTCCTCCTCTGGTCGGATCGCTTCTATCCGACCGTCTTCGACGACTGGGCGGCGTGCGACATCGCGATCACCTTGCCGCCGGGCTTCGAGGCGATCGCGCCCGGGCGGCTCGCCGAGCGCCGGGAGCAAGGCGGCGCGGTGCGCTGGCGCTTCACCTCCACGGCCCCGATCCGGCTGCCCTCGGTCTTCGCCGACCGGCGGTGGCAGCGCCGGGAGCACCCGGTCGGGGACTGGCGGATCACGACGCTCTTCCATCCCGAGAGCGCCCCGCTCGCCGACGCGGTGGCGCGCTCGAGCGCCGACGTCCTCGCCTTCTACACCGAGCTCCACGGGAGCTATGCGTTCGAAGGCTTCAGCTTCGTGACCCTCGACGGCATCTTCGCGCGCCGGGCCTTCCCCGGGTTCGTGGGGTACAGCCCGTCCTACCTCGCGCGCGAGATGGAGCGCACCGGGCACGACGCGCACGAGACCGCGCTCCTCTGGTGGTTCTCGACCTTCGCGGGTCGGGGGCCCGGGAGCTTCCAGTGGACCGAGGGGCTGGGCGACTACGTCGAGCTGCTCTACGACGAGGCGCGCGGCAAGCCGTACCCGGCGATCTTCGAGCGCTTCCGTAGCGAGTATCTGGCGATGTCGCCGGGCGAGGAGGTGCCGCTCGCCGAGCTCAGGGGCTCGACGCCGCAGAAGATCGTCCACGGCCGCTACCCCTGGCTGATGCACCTGCTGCGCTTCGCGATCGGCGACGAGGCTTTCCGGGCGGGAGTGCAGCGGCTGACCGAGCGCTATCGGTTCGGCACCTTCGCGCTCGACGAGCTGGTCGGAACCTTCGCCGAGACGAGCGGGCGCTCGCTCGCCTGGTGGCGCGACGAATGGCTGCTGCGCCCGGGCGTACCGGAGCTCGCGGCCGAGGTCGTGAGCTCGCCCGAGGCGGACGGGCATCGGGTGCGCGTGACCGTGCGACAGCTCGGGGCGCTCTATCGGCTGCCACTCGAGATCGGGATCGAGGGCGCGTCCGGAATGCGCCTCGAGCGGGTCGAGCTCCCGGCGGCGGCGGAGACGGTCTTCACCTTCGACAACGCCGAACCGCTGACCCGCGTCGTGCTCGATCCGCGGCGTTGGTTGCTGGCGCGGCTGCGCCAGGCGCCGGACCTCTCCGCGGCGCCTTGACCCGGCTAACCCACAGGCTCCGCGGCCACCGGCGTCACCGCGTCGACGTCGGTCTCGCCGGTGCGGATGCGGAC
>CAZPZW010000334.1:0-1982 GCA_964591165.1 uncultured Thermoanaerobaculia bacterium
CATCTTGCGCGCGTGCAGGGCGTGCACCCGGGTGTCGTTCTCCCCGGCGGTGAGCAGCACCGCGGGGTACTTCGTCCCCGGCACGACGTGGTGGTAGGGCGAGTAGGCACGCAGGAACGCGAACTCCTCGGCCACTTCGGCCGAGCCGTACTCGGGCACCCAGTAGCGCGCCATCAGGAAGTTCTGGTAGCGCAACATGTCGAGCAGCGGCACGGCGACGAGCGCGGCGCGGAAGAGCTCGGGCCGCTGGACGATCGCGGCGCCGGTCAGCAGGCCCCCGTTCGAGCCACCTGCGATCGCGAGCCGCTCCGGCCGGGTGATCTTCGCCGAGATCAGCCACTCCGCGGCGGCGATGAAGTCGTCGAAGACGTTCTGCTTCTTGGCGAGCATCCCCGCCTCGTGCCAGGCGTCGCCGTACTCGCCGCCGCCGCGCAGGTTGGGAACCGCCAGGACGCCTCCCGCCTCGTACCACTGGAAGGTCGTGGCCTTGAACTCCGGAGTCTCGGAGACGTTGAACCCGCCGTAGCCGGTGAGCAGGGTCGGGCGGTCGCCGTTCGGCTCGAGCCCCTTCTTGTGCACCACGAACATGCTGACCTTGGTGCCGTCCTTCGAGGTGTACCAGACCTGTTTCACCTCGACCGTCGTCGGGTCGACCGGCACGTCCGGGCGCTCCCAGAGCTCGGGCTCGGCCTGCGGACGGGCCAGATCGACGCGGAAGATGGTGGTCGGATAGTTGAAGCTGGTGAACTCGAGGTAGCCGTCGGTGCGGTCGGGCTCGGTCGCGAGGCTGGCGGTGCCCAGGCCGGGCAGTTTCAGCTCGCCGTGCGACTTGCCGGCGAAATCGAACAGCTCGATGGCGCTCGTCGCGTTGCGCAGGTACTCGACCGCCAGCATCCCCCGGGCGAGCGAGACCTCCTGGATCACCGCGTCCTGGCGCTCGGCGATCAGCTCGCGGCCCACCAGCGGACCGCTCGCCGCGAGGTCGTAGACCAGGAGCTTGCCGTTCGGGGCGCCCTGGTTGGTCTGCACGAAGAGCCGGTCGCCCGCGACGTAGCCGAACGCGCTGCCGTCCCCTCCGACCAGCACGTCGCGCTTCTCGAGCTTGCCGCTCTTCAGGTAGGCGGCGAAGTCGGCCACCCAGAGGTCGTTCGAGCGGGTGCCGGTCCAGTAGACCAGGGTGAGCCAGCGGCCGTCGCGCGACAGCGACCCGCCGGGCCCCCAGGTGGTCGCGAGCTTCTCGTTCTCCGCTTTGGTGAACTGGCGAAAGAGCACCGGATCCTCGCCCACCGCGCTGCCCAGGCGGTGGAAGAGCACCCGCCCGCTGTAGGGGTCCTTCGGATCGGCGAGGTTCTGGTAGAGGAAGCCCGAGCCGTCGGGCATCCAGTCGGGCGCCTGCGTTTTGTTGGGGATCTCGAGCGGCAGGGTCTTGCCGCTGTCGACCTCCAGCAGGTGGAGGGTGGAGTTCTCGTCGCCCGAACGATAGGTGCCGTAGGCGACCAGGTTGCCGTCGTGCGAGGGCGAGATCCAGGTGATCGTGGTGAGGCCCGAAGGATCCAGCACGGCCGGATCGAGCAGCGTCCGGGTCTCCCCCTTGGCGCCGCTGCGCCAGTAGAAGATCGGCTGGTTCTGGCTCCCCTCGCGCTGGGAGAAGAAGTAGCGCTCACCGCGGATCGCCGGCGTCGAGACCGTGCCCACCTCCATCAGCGGGCGCAGCCGCTCCTCGAGCTCCTTGCGGCCCGGCAGCGTGTCGAGGATCGAGCGCGTGTAGGCGTTCTGCGCGTCGGTCCAGGCCGCCACCTCGGGGGTCACCTGGCCCATCCGCTCGGGGTTCGAGTTGTCCCCCTCCAACCAGCGGTAGGGATCGACGATCTCGACGCCGTGGATGGTCTCCCGGACCGGCTCGACCTTGCTGGGGGGCGGCGGCGGAACCTGCTGGGCGACGACCTGCGCGACGATGAGCGTGCCGAGGACCAGGATCAACG
>CAZPZW010000335.1:0-1971 GCA_964591165.1 uncultured Thermoanaerobaculia bacterium
CTCGGATCCGGACCGTACGCGGTGTCGGCTATTCGATGGGGCGGCGCACGAAGGCGCCATGAGCCGAGCTCCTCGAGTCGTCTCGATCCGCGCCCGGCTGCTCCTGCCGCTCCTGGGCGCCACGGTACTCTGCTGGCTGGTCGCGATCACGTGGAGCTACGTCGATGCGCGCCGCGAGCTGGCCGAGCTGTTCGACGCGCAGCTGGCGCAAGCGGGCCGTATCGTGCTGGAGCGAGCCGCGGACGACCTCGCGGAGGACCAGCGGGGCGAGCTCGCAGGGGAGCTCGGCGATGGGCGCGGACACATCCGGGAGCATCCGATCGAGGACGGCCCCGGGAACGATCACCACTACGAGCAGAGCCTGCACTTCCAGATCTGGTCCGGCGGCGGCCGGCTCCTCTACCAGTCGACGCCCGACCTGCCCCGCGACCCGATCGTGCCCCTCGGCTCGCGGGGCTTCTTCGACCGGGAGCTCGACGGCGCCCGCTGGCGGGTCCTGGTCCTGGCCGATCCGGACGAAGGAATCGAGGCTCAGATCTGCCAGCGCGCCGACCTACGCGCGAGCCTGGCGGCGACCGTAGCGCGCAACATGCTCGTGCCGATGGGGATCGCGCTCCCCGTGCTCGGGCTGCTCCTGTGGCTGGCTACGACGGCGGGAATCCGTCCCTTGCATCACCTTGCGGCCGAGCTCTCGAAGCGCCGTGTGGACGACGTCGCGCCTCTCGCCGCGGAGCCGAGACCGAGCGAGCTCGCGCCACTCGCTGGCGCCTTGGACGGGCTTCTCGAGCGGCTTCGGCGGCGGCTGGAGCTCGAGCGGGGCTTCACCGCCGACGCCGCCCACGAGCTGCGGACCCCGCTCGCAGCTTTGAAGACGCAGGCCCAGGTGGCGCTGGGGGCCCGGACGCCGGAGGAGCGCGCGCACGCCCTCGGTCAGGTCGTTCGCGGCACCGACCGGCTGACCCACCTGGTGCGTCAGCTCCTGACGCTCGCGCGCCTCGAGCCCGACGCCGCTCAGGGCTTCGAGGAGGTCGACCTGGAGCTGGTGATCGACGAGCAGCTGGCAGCGCTCGCCCAGGAGGCCACGGCGCGCGGAGTGCGATTCGTTCGGGAGGGCTCGGGGACGATCCGGGTCTCGGGCAACCGTCCACTGTTGGCGACGCTCGTCGCCAACCTGCTCGAGAACGCTGTCCGGCACGGAAGACCGGGCGGCGAAGTGCGAATCGAGCTCGGGCGGGAGAGCGATCGGGTCGCGCTTCGCGTCGTCGACGACGGGCCGGGGATCCCCGAGGCGGAGCGCGAGCGCGTGTTCGACCGTTTCCATCGCCTGCCCGGACGCGGGGGCGGCAGCGGGCTCGGCCTCTCGATCGTCGCTCGCATCGTCGAGGTGCACGGCGGCTCGATCACGCTTGGCAACGGACCACAGGGTCGGGGCCTCGAGGTCGGTATCCGGCTTCCGGGAGCGGTGGCGAGCCCGGGACCGGTCGATCTCGACACGCTACCCGCCCGCGGCCTCGACCCAGCGCCCCGAGTCTCGGACCGGCGCGGAGCCGGCGAAGATCCGGTCCGACCGCGACCAGACGCTCCGCCGTGATTCCGAATCGATCTCAGAAGTCGCCGTCGAGAATGTACGGCTGGCTCCAGAGCGTGACCTGGAGGATCACGGACTTCAGCCACGCCTGGTGCATCTTCTCCACCTCCTCCGCGCCGTGCCCCTTCTTGGCGAGGAACGGCTTCAGCGTCGCGGTGATCGGGTAGATGAACGCCGGCAGGTAGCGATAGCTGATGTTGTCGACGCTCGGAGCGCCGTCGGTGCTGTTCTTCGCGGTCCGGTGGTGGCGCCGGCCGATCTCGTACTGGTAGTCGAGCCACGCCTGGTCGTAGTTGGCCGCCGCAGTGTCCTGGATCCAGCGCGCGAACCGCTTGCGGACGGCGGCCAGGTAGTTGCCGTCCGGCTGGCCGTCGGCCTTGCGG
>CAZPZW010000336.1:0-1965 GCA_964591165.1 uncultured Thermoanaerobaculia bacterium
CGGAGAAGCCCGAGACCGCCATCGCCATGCGCAGCAGCTGCTCCTGGAAGATCGGGACGCCCAGCGTGCGTTCGAGGATCGGCTCGAGCACCGGATGAAAGTAGGCGACCGCCTCGCGCCCGAGGCGGCGTTCGAAGAAGGGGTGGACCATGCCGCCGGTGATCGGCCCCGGGCGGATGATGGCCACCTGGATGACGAGGTCGTAGAAGCGCTCGGGAGCGTTGCGCGGCAGCGACGCCATCTGCGCGCGGCTCTCGACCTGGAAGACGCCGACCGTGTCGGCGGCGCGCAGCATCCGGTAGACCTCCGGATCGTCGGCCGGCAGGTGCGCGAGGTCGACCCGCTGCCGCTCGTGCCGCTCGATGATCGGGATCGCCTCCTCGAGAGCGTTGAGCATCCCCAGGCCGAGCAGATCGACCTTGATGATCCCCAGGTCGGCGCAGTCGTCCTTGTCCCACTGCACGATGGTGCGGCCGGGCATCGCCGCCGGCTCGAGCGGCACCACCTCGTCGAGCCGTCCGGCGGCGATCACCATGCCCCCGGAGTGCTGGCCGAGATGGCGCGGCAGGTTCTGGATGCGCCGCCAGTAGGTGGCGAACAGCCGGTTGCGCGGCTCCGCGGGATCGAAGCCGGCGGTCGCGAGCTCGCGCTCGAGCTGCTTGGTGTCGCCACGCTCGAGGTCGTGGCGGAAGTGGCCGAGCTGCTTGGCGAGCCGATCGACCTGCTCGCTCGAGTAGCCGAAGACCTTGGCCACCTCGCGCGCCGCCATCCGGTCGCGGTAGGTGATGACGTTGGCGGTCATCGCGGCGCCGGTGCCGCCGGTCCCGTCGCTGCCGATGCCGCCGTAACGCCGGTAGACGTACTGGATCACCTTCTCGCGCTGGTCGCCGGAGGGGAGGTCGAGGTCGATGTCGGGCCACTCGCCGCGCTCCTCGGAGAGGAAGCGCTCGAACAGCAGCTCCATCTTCACCGGATCGATCGCGGTGATGCCGAGCGCGTAGCAGACCGCGCTGTTGGCGGCGGAGCCCCGTCCCTGGCAGAGGATCCGTTCGCGCCGGCAGAACTCGACCAGATCCCAGACGATCAGGAAGTAGCCCGCGAGGTCGAGCTTCTCGATCAGCGCGAGCTCGCGCTCGAGCTGCGCCTGGGCGCGCGCCGAGAGCGGCCGGAAGCGGGCGCGAGCGCGATTCCAGGTGATCTCGCGCAGGTGCGAGGCGGGGGTCTCGCCGGCGGGCAGCGGGAAGTCGGGGAACCGGTAGCCGAGGTCGGCGAGGGTGAAGTCGAGCCGTTCCCCGAGCTCGCGGGCGTGCGCCACCGCCTCGGGCCGGTCGGGAAAGAGCCGGGCGAGCTCCACCGCGGGCTTGAGATGGCGCTCGCGCTCGGCGGCGAGCAGCGAGCCGGCGGCGTCGAGCGTGGTGTGGTGGCGGATCGCGGTGAGGACGTCGTGCAGCGACTTCTCGTCGCGCCGCGCGTAGCGCGCTCCCTGGGTCGCGACCAGCGGCAGGCGCAGGCGCTCCGCGAGCTCGATCAGGAGCTGATTGCGCCGCTCCTCCTCGCGCCGCCCGTGGCGCTGCAGCTCGACGTGCAGGCGGCCGGGGAAGAGCGCGGCCAGGCGCTCGAGGAGCACCCGGGCGGCGGCGAGGTCACCGCCGTCCAAGGCGCGAGCGAGCGGGCTCTCGTCGCCGCCCGAGAGGACGTGCAGCCCCTCGGTGTGCCCGGCGATCTCCTCCCAGGTGGCGCGCGCCTCCCCTTTCGGCTTGCCGCGCGCCGCGGCGGTGATCAGCTTGCAGAGGTTCTTGTAACCCGCGCGCGATTCGACGAGCAGGGTGAGGCGAGGCGAAATACCGGGGTTTCTCGAAACAGTCCTTTCGCGACCGTCTGGTGCGCCGCTGTTCCAGCCGCCCCCACCCGGGCCGTCGGGGAAGAGCTCCGTCGCGCTCCGGCTCGCAACGCTTTGCGAGGCGC
>CAZPZW010000337.1:0-1947 GCA_964591165.1 uncultured Thermoanaerobaculia bacterium
GAGACGGAGACGTCGAGGTCGGTGGCGGAGACGTGGAGGGTGCCGCCCTTCCTGGCCTCGAGGAGGACGTGGGAGAGGATCGGCATCGTGGTCTTCTTCTCGACGATGCCCTGCGAGCGGGCGAGCGCCTTGGCGAGCTCCGAGACGCCGATCTTCAGTTCCATGGGATGGGATCCTCTTTTCTCTCTTTGGAGAAGCGGTAGACGTAGGGAAGGGAGCCGTGTGGAGAAGTGGCCCGGAGGTGCGGAACCGCTCGGGAAACCTCCGTGGACAAGCCCTCCGATCCGCGCGCCGATCCCGATGTGACTGGTACGTTGCCCGCGTCGATCCCGGCTGTCAACGCTCCGCCGACGGCCTCTCCACGCCCCGATCCGCGCCCGATCCACGGGGCCGTCCACAGGCGCCGGGCGCGGGCCGCCCAGGCGGGGGGCCGCGCCGCGGACCGCTCAGGGACCGTGAAGGAATTGCATCACGACCGTGGGGGCACCTGACGGGCCTGGCCGGGGCTGCTGCCGGGGGCTGGTCGGGGCCGAGCGTCCGGGCCGACGGTGGGAGGATTCCTTGGGGGGGCGGGGCCTCGCGTCCGCCCGAGTTTACGTCAGCGAGCCGGCTGCGATGATTCGTAGGAGGTTGAAGCTGAGGGCGGCCAGGAGCACCACCGTCTTCACCTTGGCGAGGCCCCGGACGTTGAGGCGGTCGAGCCCTCGGTGTCCTCGCAGGTCGGCGTTGGTCCTCTCGGCGAGCACGCCGCGGTGGACGTAGATCCGTTTCGCATCCTCGGTCCCCATGCGGATGCGCCAGGCGGCGACGGGTGGCGTGTCCCCGCGCTTCGGGGCGTACCGGTCGATGGTGTCCTTCTTCGGCTTGGGCGTCGGTGCGTAGATCGTGGCGCCGCGATGGGAGGCGACCTCGATGTTCTCCAGGGTCGCGAAGCCGCCGTCGACCAGGTACTCGCCGGGCACCTTTCCCGTACGCCGCTCGATCTCGTCGAGCATCGGCACGACATGGGGCTGGTCCGTCCCGTGGTTGGTCACGTCGGCGCCGACGATGATCCCGCTCTCGTCGGTTGCGAGCTGGACGTTGTAGGCAGGCCGGAAGCCACCGTCCGCCATCTTCATCACCCGGCTATCCGCGTCCGTCGTACTGACGCGGATCTCTCCCCGCCGCTTGGCGTCGGAAGGCTTCTTCGCGTCACGTTCCGCGCGCTGCTTCTCGATCGTCGGCAACTCCTTCAAGGCCGCTTCGATCGCGGCCTGGCGCGCCACCGCCGCGCGCTCCCTCGCAGCCGAGACCCGCTTCGAAGACGCGGACGGGTCCAACTCGATCTCCCGGCGCAGCTTGCGGACCTGTTGCTCCGCCTCATCGCGGCACCGCTCCAGCGACTGCCGCCGCCGGTAGCTCGCCGCCCCGGCGCTCGCACGGACCTTCATCCCGTCCTGCGCGACACGTCTGAGCGTCACCACTCCTTCCTTCATCAGGACCGCGAGCACCTGCGTCAGAAGACCGTCGAGCTTCTTCCCGTGGTCCACTCGGAAATCGGCGAGCGTGTGGTAGTTCACGGGCACGCCGCCGCAGATCCAGCGGTATGGCGCGTCCCGGACGCAGAGTTGCTCCAGCAGCCGAGCACTCCCGACGCCCTCCGAGTTCGCGAACAGCCACAGGGCAAGCATCACGGCGGGGTCCGTGGCAGGGCGTCCCGCGGTGCTGCCACGCGCGCGGATCTCGTCATAGAACGCTGACAAGTCGAGCCGCTCGACCATCGCCCAGATCCCCCGCACGGGGTGGTCGTCGGGCACCAGCGCTTCGAGGTCCGTCGGCTGCAACGCCAGCTGATTCCGAACCGGCTTCAACACTCGCGGGGCGTCGTCCTGGCTCACGTCGCCAGGAGATCACGGCCGGCGATCCCCGTCCATGGGACGCCGGCCGATTCCTTCACGCTCTCTCAGC
>CAZPZW010000338.1:0-1935 GCA_964591165.1 uncultured Thermoanaerobaculia bacterium
CCCGGCTCGATGGCACCGGACGCCGTCTCGATCCGTTCCTTGGCGAGGAGGAAGTCGTGCTGCTGCTCGTAGTGGACGACCTCGCTGCCCAGTCCCTCGGCGATCATCTCGATGGGCTCGTACCAGAAGGCGGTCAGTGCCTCCTTGATCGGGTTGTCGCGCGCCTCCTGCGGCGTCTTGCCCAGGTTCATGAGCTCCCGCACGACGCCCTCGGACTCGTAGTCCCGGCAGTCCCCGTACTCGGTCATGGTCAGTCGGTCGAGGCGGTTGCACCACCCCGAGAAGGTCAGCGGGAACCGCTCGGCGATGCCGCCGGGGTTGGTGCCGCTCGCATGGAGGTTCACGCCCCCGGTTCGGCAGGCCGCGGTCAGCTGCGCGGTCGCCTCCGGGTCCTGGATGAACGGGAACCAGTACGGGCACGGGGTCACGAGGTGGATGCCGGCGGCCAGGATCCGACACATCTCGTCGACGTCCCACGGCATGGGGCAGTAGACGACGCAGTCGGGACCCAGCGCCAGGACGGCGCCGGCGTCGGTGGTGGCCTGGACTCCGATCGGGCTCCGCCCGACGAGGGCACCCGCGTCCACGCCGTCCTTGTCCGCGCTGTGCACCTTGACCCCCAACAGGTCGAGGCGGGGGTGGTCGATGACCCGCTCGAGCGCCGCCCGGCCGACCACGCCCGTGGCCCACTGCACGACGCGGTAGCGACTCGATCCGGTGGTCATCTCACCGGCCCTCGAGGGCGTCGTAGCCCTGCTCGACGTCCCAGACGTGGTGGACCGGGTCGTGGAGGACGTAGCGGCCGAAGGACTCGACGGTGAAGCGGGCGCCGTCCGAGCGGGTGCCGGTGCGCGACCAGTGCGTGTCGTCGACCGCGTCGTAGGCCTCGGCGAAGGAGATGGCGGCGGCCTCGATCTCCCGGGCCACCTCGAACGGGTCCTGCGACCCGTAGTCCTGCTCGACCGCGGTGGCGTCCTGGTCCCAGTTGGGGAAGGTCGGGTCGTCCTCGGCCAGCATCAGCTGCAGGCGGCCGAGGCAGATGGTGTACACGTCACGGACGTGGGCCCCGTACTCGAGCGCCGACCACTGCTCGGGCCGCGGGCGCCGGTCGGCCAGCGGGCGGTCGAGCAGCGGGCGCCAGCGCAGCGCGTTGCGGCGGATCGAGTGGCCGAGCCGCTCCCGGGGATGGTCGGAGGCGTCGTAGCCGCAGTCCGGGCAGGGGCGGTCGAGGACCCAGGTCCAGTCCTTGTCGTCGGGTTCGATGCTCACTACTTCGCGCCTCCTTCGTCGGCGCCCCTTCGGGATCCGGTCGATCGCGTGCCGCTGCTCCGCTCCGCTGCGCAGCCTCCCGAAGACTAGGGCTGTGCCTCCTTCGCCGGCGCCCCTTCGGGATCCGGTCGATCGCGTGCCGCTGCTCCGCTCCCCGGCGCAGCCTCCCTGGAGGCTACGACGGCGGGGCGAACGTGATCGGCAGGCGCTCGAGGCCGCGGAGGTTCAGCCGGCCGTTCCACGCCGGCCCCGGGTCGGCCACGACCAGGTCGGGGAACCGGCGGATCAGCCGTCCGATGGCGACCTGACCCTCGAGGCGGGCCAGGGCGGCCCCCAGGCAGAAATGGGTGCCGCTGCCGAAGGCCACGTGCTGGTTGGCGTCGACGCGCCCGAGGTCGAGCTCGTCGGCGGTCGGGCCCCAGTACGCCGGGTCTCGGTTCGCTGAGGCCAGACCGGCCAGCACGAAGGTGCGGGCGGGAATCGTGCGGCCGGCGATCTCCAGGGGCTCGACGGTGATGCGCCGGGAGAACTGCACCGGGGAGTCGTAGCGCAACAGCTCGTCGACCGCGTTGGCGTCGAGGCCCGGGTCGTCGCGCCAGCGGGTGAGCTGGTCGGGGTGGCGCAGCAGGGCGAAGGTGCCGTTGCCGATCAGGTTCACCGTCGTCT
>CAZPZW010000339.1:0-1925 GCA_964591165.1 uncultured Thermoanaerobaculia bacterium
GTGGTCGCTTCGATCCTGGTCGGCCTGATGCTCAACGCCGTCTACGGCGCCGGCGGGTAGTGGAGAACGAGGGCCATGCGGCGTCGGGCGAGGGCCCGGTCGTGCAGGAAGTCGAAGCAGGATTCGATGGCTAGGAACTGGCGCGCGCGAGAGAGGAGAGCTCGTGGAATGGACTGAAGCGGGACTCACGGTGGGACCCTTCCTCGCGGTGACGGTCGCGATCGTCGCCCTCTTCCTGGGACGGGCGATGACGGCGCGCTTCGCGCTGCTGCGCGACTGGAACATCCCGGAGCCGGTGACCGGCGGGTTGATTTTCGCGGCGCTGACCGCCCTGGTTTACCTGGTGGGCGGCTTCTCGCTGAGCTTCGAGCTCACCGCGCGCGACGTGCTCCTGATCTACTTCTTCACCACGCTCGGCATGAGCTCGCGCCTCTCGGACCTCAAGGCGGGCGGCTGGCCGCTGTTGATCCTCTCGCTCGCCACCGTCGTCTTCATCGTGCTGCAGAACCTGGTGGGCATGGCCGTGGCGCGCCTGGTCGGGATGCCGGCGGGCGTCGGGATGATCGCCGGCAGCGTCTCGCAGATCGGCGGGCACGGCACCGCGATCGCCTGGGCGCCGGTCTTCGTCGCGGACGCCGGGGTCCCCAACGCGCTCGAGATCGGGGTGACCTGCGCGACCCTCGGGCTGATCACCGCCAGCCTGCTCGGCGGCCCGGTGGCGCGGAGCCTGGTGCGGCGGTACCGTCTGAAGTCGGAGTCGCACGAGGAGCTCGCCGTCGGCGTGGAGTTCGCTCACGAGGACAAGACGGTCGACGCGCAGTCCTTCCTGCGCGCGATCCTGGCGGTCCACGTCAGCATCCTGGTCGGCATCGTCGCGCATGCCGGACTGACGAAGCTCGGGTCCACGATGCCGCTCTTCGTCCCCTGCCTCTTCGCCGGTCTGCTGCTCTCGAATTTCCTGCCGATGGCGTCGCCGCGCCTGAAGTGGGTCGGGCGGTCGACCGCGGTGGCGCTGGTCTCCGAGGTCTCGCTCGGCGTCTTTCTCGCGATGTCCCTGATGAGCCTGCAGGTCTGGACGCTCGCCGAGCTCGCCCTGCCGGTGCTCGCCATCATCCTGGCGCAGTGCGTGCTCATCTATCTGTTCGCGCGCTACGTACTCTATTTCGTGCTCCGCGGCGGCTACGACGCGGCGGTCACGGCGGCCGGCTTCGTCGGGTTCGGGCTCGGCGGGTCGGCCACCGCGATGGCCAACATGACCGCGGTCACCAAGCAGCACGGACCGTCGCCCGTCGCGTTCCTGAACGTGCCGATGGTGGCGGCGGTGGTGATCAACCTGGCGAACCCGATCGTCCTGCGGTTCCTCATGGCGCTGCTCTAAGGGGCGAGTTCGAGGCGTGCCGAACGACCGCACGGCACGCCGGAGATGGATCAACGAAGGTCGATGGCGGGTCGGCCTGGGAGAAGAAAGATGACGAAGCGGAAGATGTTGACGATCGCCTGTTGCCTGCCCCTGCTCGTCGCCGGCTGCGCCACGACGAGCTTCACCTCGGTCTGGAAAGCACCGGATGCCGGCCCGTTGCAGTTCAAGGCGGGCGACAAGGTCATCGCCCTGGTCATCGCGGAGCAGGAGTCGCTGCGGCGCAGCGGCGAGGCCAACCTCGCGGACATCCTCGACCAGCGGGGCCTCCAGGGCGTTCCCGCCTACACGCTGGCGAATGCGTCGGACCTCAAGAACGAGACCAAGGCGAAGCAGGTGATCGACGCCTCGGGCGCGGTGGGGGTCGTCGTGATGCGCCCGATGGGCAAGGAGAAGGAGATCTCCTCGACGCCCACGGGCTACTACGGGAGCCCGTACTACGGCGGTTTCTACGGCGGCTACTACGGCTACGGCTGGGGCGGCGCCTGGGGCGGCTACGAGGTGCGCA
>CAZPZW010000340.1:0-1910 GCA_964591165.1 uncultured Thermoanaerobaculia bacterium
GCAAGCCGCGAGCGAGCGCGCCGTCATGGAGCGCTGTAGCGAGCGAGCGGCTTGCGGTTGTCAGACGCGGCTCTTGAAGCGCCAGCTGTCGTTACCGGTCTCAACGATGTCGCAGTGGTGAGTGAGACGATCGAGCAGCGCCGTGGTCATCTTGGCGTCGCCGAAGACGCTTGGCCATTCGCCGAAGGCGAGATTGGTGGTGACGATGATCGAGGTGCGTTCGTAAAGCCGGCTGACGAGATGGAAGAGGAGCTGTCCACCCGACTGGGCGAAGGGCAGATAGCCGAGTTCGTCGAGAACGATGAAGTCCATGCGGGTGAGGTGATCGGCGAGCCTTCCCTGCCGGCCATTGCGGGTCTCGGTTTCGAGCCGGTTGACGAGATCGACGACATTGTAGAACCGGCCGCGAGCGCCGGCGCGGATGCAGCTTCGCGCGATGGCGATGGCGAGGTGCGTCTTGCCAGTTCCGGTTCCGCCGATCAGGACAACATTGCGTTGCTGGGCGATGAAGCCGCCGCCGGCGAGGTCCTTGACCAGGGTCTCGTTGATCGGCGTGCCGGCGAACTTGAAGTCGGTGAGGTCTTTGGCGAGCGGCAGCTTGGCGATGGTGAGCTGGTATTTGATTGAGCGCGCCTGCTTCTCGTTGACTTCAGCTGAGAGCAGGTCGCCGACGACCCGCTGGGGTTCGTGCTGGCGTTTGATGGCGGTCGCCATGATGTCATCGTAGGCGGCCTTCATGCCATAGAGCCGCAGCTCGCCCATGAGGTCGAAGACTTGAGTGCGTTCCATCAGAGAGTCCTCCTGAGGCTGTCGTAACGGGAACAATCGGAAAGCGGCGCATGGCGGAGCATGAGCGCGGCCGGCGTGACGATGGTGATGGGCGGCCCGGGATCGCGCTGGCGGGCGAGAATGTTGAGGATGACGTCGGCGGAGTGGACGCCGTGTGCGAGCGCTTCGGCGCAGGCCGCCTCGACCGCCGGCAGCCCGTCGGTGAGCACGGCAACCAGGATGTCGACCATCTGCCGATCGCCGTCATCGGTCCCGGCCAGCTTGCGCCGCACGCGCTCCATGGCAGCCGGCAGTACCCAGGTCTTGAAGGGAGCGCCGTTGCGCAGAGCGCCTGGCTTGCGGGCGAGCACCGGGACGTAATGCCAGGGATCGTAGACCGTCGCGCCGCGGCCGAAGGCGCGCGGATGCTCGCCGACGATCCGCCCGTCCTGGCGGATGACGATGCGATCGGCGTAGGCGTGGATCTCGACTGGCCGACCGACGGCGCTCGCTGTTACCGAGTATTTGTTGTTGTCGAAGCGGACCAGGCAGGTCTTGGATACCGAGGCAGGCACGGCGTGGAAGCCGTCGAAGTGCCCGGCATAGGGAACGAGCTTCGGCCGCTCCGCCTCAAACGCTTCCCAGATCGTCTGACCCGTCACCTCAGGATGGCGATGCGCCTTGGCGTATGCGATGCATTGATCGAGCAGCCAGGCATTCAGCTCGTCGTAGCTCTTGAACCGCAGCCGCGGCGTGAAGAACCGCTCACGCACGAGCCCGACTTGGTTCTCGACCTGACCCTTCTCCCAGCCGGATGCCGGCGTGCAGGCGACCGGGTCGACGAGGTAATGGCTGCACATCTGCAGGAAGCGGCGATTGTAGAGCCGGTCCTTGCCGACAAAGACCGCCTCCACCGCCGTCTTCATGTTGTCGTAGATGCCGCGCTGACAGGCGCCCCGGAAGAAGGCGAACGCCCGATCGTGCGCGTCGAACACCATCTCCTGCGTCTCGCGCGGATAGGCGCGCACGAACGGCATGCGGCTGTGGCAGAGCCGGACATGAGCGACCTTCACCGTGATCGTCACGCCGTTCAGCACGACGACCTCGTGGCTCCAGTCGAACTGGAAGGCCTCCCCCGGCGC
>CAZPZW010000341.1:0-1884 GCA_964591165.1 uncultured Thermoanaerobaculia bacterium
CACGCGGTCGACGAGGAGATGGACTTCGTCCTCCGCCTGCGCGAGCTGCGCCGCGGCTGCTAGCATTCCCCCGAGGGTTCGGTTGCCACCGATCCCGCTCCGCCCCAGGGGAGGATGCATGTCCGTTCGCTCTTCGCAGGCCCATGTCGCGCTCGCGGCGCTGGGACTTCTCGCCACCCTCGCCGCCGCGCCGGCTTTCTGCTGCACGAGCTACCTCGTGACCTCGGGAGCCAGCGCCGACGGATCGACGATGATCACCTATTCGGCCGACTCCCACGACCTCTACGGCGAGCTCTACTTCGCGCCGGGAGCGAGCTTCGGCCCCGTCGCGATGCGCGACATCGTCGAGTGGGACACCGGCAAGCTCCTCGGACGGATCCCGCAGGCCGCGGTCACCTACACCCGCGTCGGCAACGTCAACGAGCACCAGGTCTCGATCGGCGAGAGCACCTTCGGTGGGCGCGAGGAGCTCGCCGAGCCGGCGGGGATCCTCGACTACGGCTCGCTCATGTACATCGCTCTCGAGCGCGCGAAGACGGCGCGCGAGGCGATCGCGGTGATCACCGACCTCGTGGGGCGCTTCGGCTACGCCTCGACTGGCGAGTCGATCTCGATCGCCGATCCGCGGGAGGCTTGGATCCTCGAGATCATCGGCAAAGGGAAGGGCCGGACCGGAGCGGTCTGGGTCGCCGTGCGGGTGCCCGACGGGCACGTCTCGGCGCACGCCAACCAGGCCCGCATTCGCGCCTTCCCGCGCGACGAGCCCGATCGAGCGATCTACTCCCAGGACGTCGTTTCCTTCGCGCGCGAGATGGGCTGGTTCGCGGGCGAAGACGCGGACTTCTCCTTCGCCGACGCCTACGCGCCAATCGACTTCGGCGCCCTCCGTTTCTGCGAAGCGCGCGTCTGGAGCTTCTTCCGCCGCGTCGCTCCGTCGATGGAGTGGAGCCTTGCGCAGATCGACGGCAGGGATCTCGGTCGGCGGCTACCGCTTTCGGTCAAGCCGGACGCGAAGCTCTCGGTGCACGACGTCATGGAGCTCATGCGCGACCACTTCGAGGGCACCGAGCTCGACCTCTCGCGGGGAGTCGGCGCGGGGCCGTTCTCCTGCCCTTATCGCTGGCGGCCGATGACCTGGAAGGTCGACGACAAGGCCTACGTCCACGAGCGCGCTGTTTCCACCCAGCAGACCGGGTTCTCATTCGTCTCCCAGCTGCGCTCCTGGCTCCCCGGCTCGATCGGCGGCGTGCACTGGTTCGGCTTCGACGACACCTATTCGACGGTCTACGTGCCGATCTACGCGGGGATCCGGGAGGTCCCGCCGACCTTCGCCACGGGGGTCGCCGATCTCGGGACTTTCTCCTGGGATTCGGCGTTCTGGGTCTTCAACTGGGTCGCCAACACCGCCTACTCGCGTTACTCGGACATGATCGTCGACATTCAGGCCGTGCAGCGAGAGCTCGAAGGCTCGTTCCTCGCTGCGCAACAGGAGGTCGAAGACGCGGCGCTCGAGCTCCACCGGCGGTCGCCGGGGCTCGCCCGCGACTACCTGACGCGCTACTCGGTCGCGCGGGGGGAGCAGACGACCGCGCGCTGGCGCAGGCTCGGCGAGCAGCTCCTCGTGAAGTACCTCGACGGCAACGTCAAGGACGCGCAGGGCAAAGTCACTCACCCGCCGTACTCCGACGCGTGGTACCGCGAGATCGTCGAGGGCGAGGGGGCGACGAAAGCGGTTCCCGAGCCGCCGAAGCCCTGACTCGGGAGGCGGCGTCGTGCGCCGCACGGACTAGAGTCCGACGAAAGAGCGCGCCAACCCGAACGCGACGCCTGCGAGCACCAGCCAGCCGGGTCCGAGGCGCCAACGCACCAGCGCGGCGAGCGCGG
>CAZPZW010000342.1:0-1880 GCA_964591165.1 uncultured Thermoanaerobaculia bacterium
GCGCGAGATGGACGACATCAACGGCGAGATGGACCAGGTCGACGTCTGCATCGTGGTGGGCGCCAACGACGTGGTCAACCCGGTCGCCGAGACCGACCCCAAGAGCGCGATCGCCGGCATGCCGATCATCCAGGCGCACAAGGCCAAGACGGTGATCGTGATCAAGCGCAGCCTCTCGCCCGGCTTCGCCGGCATTCCGAACCCCCTCTTCGCGCGCGAGAATTCCCTGATGTTCTTCTCCGACGGCAAGAAGGCGATCCAGGACATCATCAACGCGGTGAAGGAAGCGGCCTAGGCGGCCCTTTCGCGCCACGCGCCGCGCGGCCGGTCCCGGCGACGGACGGGACCGGCCTTTTTCTTGCCCTCCGAGTCGGCCCCGCCGGCGCCCGCCTCCAGCCGGTAGACTTCCGGCGATGGGCGAATCGACCGATCTGCAGGCGCTGCGCGAAGCGCTCGACGGGATCGACCGCCGGCTGATCGCGCTGCTGGCCGAACGGATGGCGCTCGCCGAGCGGGTGGCCGCGTCGAAGCTCGACGCTGCCTTCCCCTTCCGCGACCGTGAGCGCGAGGACCGGCTCCTGGTGCACCTGCGTCGGCTGGCCGCCGAGGTGGGCCTCGATCCGCACGAGATCGAGCGCCTCTTCCGCGTCGTCCTCGAGATGTCGGTGGCGCGCCAGCAGGCCTTCGTGCGGGCGCTGGACAGCCTGCCGCTGCGGGTCGCCTACCAGGGGACGGAGGGCTCCTACAGCCATCAGGCGGCGCAGCGACGCTACGCCGGGCAGCCGGGCGGCGTGCTGCTCACCGGCTTCGAGACCTTCCGCCAGGCCGCCGACTCGGTGCTCGCCGGCGCCGACGACCTCGCCCTGCTGCCGATCGAGAACACCACCGCGGGCAGCATCAACGAGACCTACGACCTGCTGGCCGACGGGCGCCTGACGATCACTGGGGAGGTGGTCTCGGCGGTGGAGCACTGCCTGCTCGTCCTCCCCGGAACGCGCCTCGAGCAGCTGCGCGCGGCGCTCTCGCACCCCCAGGCGCTCAGCCAGAGCGAGGCCTTCTTCCGCGCCCATCCGCAGATCCGCGCCCAGGCCGAGTTCGACACCGCGGGCGCGGCGCGCAAGGTGAAAGAGCTGGGCGATCCGACGCTCGGCGCGATCGCCAGCGCGGCGGCGGCGGGCGTCTACGGGCTCGAGATCCTCCGCCGCGGCATCCAGACCGAGGCGGGCAACGCCACGCGGTTCGTCGAGATCAGCCTGCACGCCGTCCCGCTGCCGCCCGAGGCGCGCGCCAAGACCTCCCTCGTCCTCGCCCTGGCCGACCGGCCGGGCGCGCTCGGCGCGGTACTCACCGAGCTTGCGCGCCGCGGCCTCAACCTGACCAAGCTCGAGTCGCGCCCGATTCCCGGCGACCCCTGGGACTACCGTTTCTACCTCGACGTCGAAGGGCACGCGGCGTCGGCCGCCTTCGGCGAGGCGATGGCGGCGATCCAGCCGCTCACCGTCGAGCTCCGCGTCCTCGGCACCTACCCCGCCGCCCGCTGACCGGCGCCTAGGCCGTCGCCGCCTCGGCGGGCTGGATCTCCTCGAGCTCCACCGCGACCAGCTTGGAGACGCCGCGCTCCTCCATGGTGACGCCGTAGAGCGTGCCCGCGACCTCCATGGTGAGCTTGTTGTGGGTGATGACGATGCACTGCGTCTCGCGCGCCAGCTCGCGCAGCATGCCGACGAAGCGCAGGGTGTTGACATCGTCGAGCGGCGCGTCGACCTCGTCGAGAATGCAGAAGGGCGACGGCTTGGTGCGGAAGAGGGCGAAGAGCAGCGCGATCGCGGTGAGCGCCTTCTCGCCGCCGGAGAGCAGCATCAGGTTCTGCAGCCGCTTGC
>CAZPZW010000343.1:0-1862 GCA_964591165.1 uncultured Thermoanaerobaculia bacterium
CCTTCCACAATGAAGGAAATTATGTCGACCCCCCGTATTGTCCGGCCGAAGCTTACATAGAGGAGGAACCACCCCTTTTATTCCCCTCCTTAGCTAAGGAGGGGATCTGAGAGGAGGTCTGATCGATGTCTGATCACCCAAATTCCTGAGTGCCTTTCATCTGAAGACTGACGACTGTTGACTATATCAGTCTTGAAATCCAGAGAGAGAGAGTACTATGAGCAAAGTTTATAAATTATTCATATGGTGAATTCTACTTCCCAACGCAACAGTAATTGATAAGTGCTTCAGCAGGAGTCTCCCATTGTAACACCTTACGTGGTCTCTGATTCAAAAGATGTTGTACTCGTATGAGCTCTGACGTTTTCACCTCACGAAAATCAGTCCCTTTCGGAAAGTATTGTCGAATGAGACCGTTGGTGTTTTCAACCGTACCTTTCTCCCATGGAGAATGGGGATGAGTGAAGTACACCTTAAGTTTTGTCCTCTGCTCCAGGAGCTTGTAGGTATGGGTAAGTTCTTTCCCTTGATCGTAGGTAAGCGTTGATTTTAACTCTGAAGGGATCGTCTTGAATGCATCGGTAAATGATTGAGTCACTGTCTCTGCTTTGAGATTCTTCAGGGGTACCACTAAGGTGTACCGCAGAGATCGCTCCACCAAAGTCCCAATAGCTGACGCATGATCTTTCCCTACGATAAGGTCTCCCTCCCAGTGTCCAGGAATATATCGTGTCTCTACCTCTTCAGGACGAGTGGTGATGAGAGGAAGGGTTGACACCATTCCCTGTAACTGTAGTTTCTTGCTCCGTGAAGCTCTGTTTGTACGCTTCTTGCGCAGTGCGAGTACGAGTTGACGCTTGAGTTCCCCTCGTGCGTGGATGTACACATACTGGTATATGCTTTCTGGAGAGATATGCATGGTTGTATCTTCAGGATACTCCTTCCGTAACCGACACGCTACTTGTTGAGGTGAATATCCTTGAGTAAGTATACGTGTATGGACCTCTTGTTGAAGGGCAATGTTCTTGAGCAGCTTCACCGGGTTTCTGCATTGTTTCTGTTTTATGCACGCATCGACATGTGCCATCGCTAAGCGATAGTCATTGGGTCCATTCCCACACCGTGCAATCTCACGAGATATAGTGGAGGTGTGCCTCCCTAAGCGACGAGCAATAGCGGACACACTCTCACCACGATCTACTCCACGGGCAATCACGTCCCGATCATTGAGTGTAAGTCGCCGGTATGACACGTACCCCTCCCTATCGCCACACACAGGTTTATCCATTCCGTGTATCGGAATGTGAACGTCAGGATAAAACATAGAACTAATAGTTTACCTGCTGATGTTGCGTTGGATTATGGAATGTAACCCACTATAGCTACTTGCACCTTCACAAACCGCCTAACTCGTAGGGAGTTAGCTGTAGACAAATCATAGTGAGTATGTGATATAGAACACTTCATTTGCTGAGGTGTTTATTTGATCTTTCATACTTCATGTATGATTTTGTGTATAGCTCGTCTCCCTACAAGCTACTTAAAATCCCCCGTAGAAAGGAACTATCACGGCTAACTAACTAATCTTCCGCCCCCCATGCCAGAGCACAAAGAGACGCGCCCATACGCGTACATCGTACCGATGGACGATTCATAACATTCCCGTACAAAGGTGAAATAACATGAATAATATAGTGGTGAAAAGGCTTGCCTCCTCGGCGAGCACTTTTCCGGAGGCGACATCCACCAGTTCCAGCCGGGAACCTGACTCCGCTTCCGCAGCAGGCAGATAACGCACGGCAAGTCCAGAGTCCTCAGGCGGCTTGACCGCTGGCGGCAGGGGCGGCCCCGTCGAATGGCAG
>CAZPZW010000344.1:0-1858 GCA_964591165.1 uncultured Thermoanaerobaculia bacterium
GCGATGGTCGACGCGGAGCATCCGCTCTTCATCCTCTACACTTCGGGGACCACCGGCCGTCCCAAGGGCGTGGTGCATGCGACCGGTGGCTACATGGTCGGCGTGACCTACCTGGCCCGCGCCTTCTACCAGATCGGCGAGCGCGACATCTACTGGAGCACCTCGGACATCGGCTGGATCGTCGGCCACTCTTTCATCGTCTACGGACCGCTCTCGGTCGGCGCCACCGTCTTCTGCCGCGAGGGGGTGCCGGACTACCCGTCGCCCGACGTGACCTGGGAGCTGGTCGAGCGGGTGGGTGTCAACATCCTCTTCACTTCGCCGACCGCCATGCGCATGTGGATGAGCCACGGCGACGACGTCCCGGCGCGCTACGACCTGTCGCGGCTCCGGCTGGTCGCCTGTGCCGGCGAGCCGCTCAACCCCGAGGCCCACCTCTGGGCGCAGAAGTGTCTGGTCGGACAGTCCGGCGGGCTGGTGGTCGACAACTTCTGGCAGACCGAGGTGGCGGCGCCGGTCCTGGGGAGCCTGCCGACGTTCGAGATCCGCCCGGGCAAGGTCGGCAAGCCGCTGCCCGGCGTCGACGCCGACGTCGTCGATGCGACCGGGCGCTCGCTGCCCGCGGGAGAGGGCGGCCTACTCGTCCTCCGGCGGCCGCTGCCCTACATGCTGCGCACGGTGTGGGGCGATCCCGAGCGCTACGCCCACTACTGGCGGCAGATCCCGGCCTGCTACGCCGCCGGGGACATCGCGGTGCGCGACGCCGACGGCTACTTCGCGGTGCTCGGCCGTTCCGACGACGTGATGAACGTCGCCGGTCACCGCATCGGCACCGCCGACGTCGAGGGCTCGCTCTTGCGTCATCCGGCGGTCGCCGAGAGCGCTGTCGTGGGTCTCCCCGATGCGATCAAGGGGGAGAGGATCAAGGCCTTCGTCGTGCTGCGCGCCGGCGCCGCCGCGGGCGCCGGGTTGATCGGCAGCCTCAAGGACCACGTGCGCCAGGATCTCGGCCCGATCGCGGTGCCCGCCGACATCGAGCTCCGCGCCAGCCTGCCCAAGACCCGGTCGGGCAAGATCGTCCGTCGCTATCTGAAGGCGATCGAGCTCGGCGAGGACCCCGGCGACCTCTCGACCCTCGCCGATTAGGCCTGCCCCGCCAAGTCTGTCGCAGTTCCGTCACAGCGGCGTCGCCGTTTCGCGCGCGCCCGCTGGCTATCGTCCCTCCGAACCGCGAGACGAGGCGCGCCCGCCGCGCCCGCCGTCCGAGCGGCAGTCGCATCACACGACCATGTCACGGAGGAGCGAACGAATGCGCAAGTCCATCTGCATCGCTGCCGTCCTCGGCGCGCTGGCCCTCGCCGTCGGAGCGGCGGCCCCGCTCGCGGCCCAGGGACCGATCATGGGTCTCTACTACCAGGAGGTCGAGAAGGACGGCCGGGTCTACGTCTTCAATACGCCGGAGCGCTTCAAGACCTGGAGCGAGAGCGGCGAGATCGGCACCGCGGTCACCCTGGTCGGCCGCGCCGAGGGGGGCAAGACCCTGGTGGCCGAGAACGAGACGGCGGTCGACCTCTACCTCTTCAAGCACAACCTCCCCGGCTACGAGCGCACCAGCCAGAAGCCCTACGCGCCGCCGTTCGACGTCTCCTGGAAGGACGGCAAGACGACCTTCAAGGTCAAGGGCGCCGAGATCTCGATCTCCAACCGTCTGCAGGCGCGCTACACCATGTTCGACGCCGAGAACCCGGCGGTCGAGGATGTCGGCACGTTCAACATCCGGCGCGCCAAGACGGCGATCGAGGGCAAGGCCGGCGACTGGAAGTTCAAGCTGCAGGCCAACTGGGTGGGCGCCGGCTAC
>CAZPZW010000345.1:0-1851 GCA_964591165.1 uncultured Thermoanaerobaculia bacterium
CTTCGCCTTGAGCTCGACCATCGCCGGCCACTCCGGCTTGTAGATGTTGAGCTTGTTGGCGTACTCGCGCTCCATCGAGAGGAGCTCGGAGCGTTGCTGGACGAGGATCGGATCGGCCAGGATGTCGGCCGCGAGATCGCCCGACGTGGAGTTGAGCTCGTTCAGCCGCGCTTCGCGGCTGATCCGTTCGGAGACCGCGGCGATGTAGTCCGCGTTGAGCGCTTCGAGCCGCTTGAGCGTGACGTTGCCCGCCGGGTCGAGCGAGACGATGTCGGTCCGGCTGCCGTAGGCCTGGAGCTGGTTCTCCTTGTCCTGGATCTCCTGCTTCAGGGTCTCGATCTGCGCCGCGAAGAAGGTCGAGGCCTTGCCCGCCAGGCGGGTCCGGCTCTCGATCCCCCAGTCGATGTAGGCGTCGGCGAAGCCGTTGGCGATCTTGGCGGCGAGCTCCGGCGAGCGCGAGCGGTAGGAGATCTCGACCAGCTGGGTGTTGCGCAGCGGATTGACCTCGAGCCCGCCCTGCAGCGCCTGCGCCAGGCCGCCGACGGCCGCCTCGTCGTCCGCCGCGGTGACCGTCGTCCCCGCAGCGCGGGTCGCGGCGCCCGGATTGAACAGCGGATCGTCCTGCAGCCCGAGGTTGATCACCACCCGCTCGGCGAGCCCCCGGCTGGTGAGCAGCCGGTACTGGGTCGGGTAGTACTCCATGTTGAACCAGTTGTCGAGCCAGCTGTCCTGCACCGCCTTGAGCGGCACGGAGACGCGGCGCTCGATCTGGATCAGGGTGGTCGAGCGGTACTCCTTGGGCGTGATGGCGTACTGGAGCAGCGAATAGCCGAGGATCAGGCCGGCCACGATCGCCACCAGCCGCCACCGCGCCGCGACGATGCGCAGGTAGTCGGCGAGATGGAACTCGCTCTCGGGGGCCGCGCCCTCGAGCGCCGGATCGAGCGGCTGGGGGTCCGTCGGACTCAAAGGAGCGACTCCTTGACCACCAGCACGTCGCCGTCCGAAAGCGTCAGGTCGGGCTCCTTGCCGGCCAGGATCCGCTTGTAGTCCACTTCGACCTCCTCCTGCAGCGACTCCCCCTTGCGGCGCTTGATCGAGAGCTTCTTCGAGGCCCGGTCGGTGAGTCCGCCGGCGCGCGCGATGACCGAGAGGACGGTGATCCGTTCGGTGCTCTTGAAGCGGATGGCGCCCGGCGTGAGCACCTCACCCAAGGCGAAGACGGTGACCTCGACGGTGGTCGGCACGTTGATCAGGTCGTTGGCGAAGATCGGGATGTTGGCTTTCGCGTCGCCGTGCACGAAGAGGTCGTCGATGCGGATGGCGATCTGGTCGGTGAGCCCGTTCTCTGCGCGGCGCATGACGTAGACGTAGTCGCCGTGCGCCTCCTCGACGCCCCCCGCCGCGGCCAACGCCTCGATCAGCGTCCAGCGGCCGGGAAAGGCGAGGTTGCCGGGGCTCTTGACGGCGCCGATGACCACGATCGGCCGGGAGCGGAACTCGCGCACCTCGATGGTGACCGAGGCCCGGTTGACGTACTTCTCTTCGAGGAGCTGCTTCAGGCGCTGCGCGAACTCGGACTCGGTCAGCCCCTGAGCCGGCACCTCGCCGATCAGCGGCAGGTTGACCGAGCCGGTCTCCCCGACCCGGACCTCGACGTTGAGCTCCGGGACCTCGTAGACCTTGATCTCCAGCAGGTCCTTGGGGCCCAGGCGGTAGGTCGCCCCGAGGGCGACCGTCTGGGCCGGCAGGGGGCCGCCGGCCCAGGCGAGGGCCAGGGCGAGGAGCGGCGCGAAGAGCGCCCGAGGCGCGCGGCGAAAGCTCATGCGAATTGCAGATTATATGGCTGCC
>CAZPZW010000346.1:0-1841 GCA_964591165.1 uncultured Thermoanaerobaculia bacterium
CGAGAAACACGGCTTCAAACCGACCGCGAGCAAGCACTTCTATGCGCGGATGATGAAGTTCTTCGAGCGGGAGCTCGGGCCAGAGAATGGGTCAGTTACGGAGAGAGAGTAGGCACCCTCTGCTGCCAATCCCATTTGATCTTCAGGCGCATCATCACGGCACCGACGCTCCGCCGAAAATGCCGCACAACATCAGCGTGAGGGAGACTGCAAAGAAGAGGAGGCTGCCGTAGATCACGGTGCAGAGCCTTCGGCAACCCGGTTGCAACCCCTCGGGGTCAGCCGAGCAACCGGCGAGACAGAGGGCCCAGAGGATGCCGATCACGACCGTTTCCACCAGGAGGAGGATCAAGCAGAGAGGGCTCAGACAGACGATTCCGCCAAAGAGGATCGCCGACTGGCAGGTTCCGAGCCCGCCGGGCGACTGCGCCGCCCTGAAGGCGAGCTCGCTGCCGAGCAAGACGGTGACGATGCCGGCGATTCCCAACGGAATGGAGATCGCCCCTCTCAGGCTGCTGACTCGCTTGGTGCCATTCTGTGACATCTCTTCTCTCCCGAGACGGCGCTCGACACCTATCCTGAGCCATCAAGTCCGCGACTTTGCGAGGCACTCTAGCCCAACGATGGCGAGCTCGCCGAGCGCCCGGGCGACGCCGGGAGCACCCGGCTCACGGCCGCTGGCTGGAGGCGTTGCCGATGCTCTGCCAGCGGCCGGCGTCGGGGGCGCCGGGCGGGGACTTGGCGTCGAGATCGATCCCGCTGAAGGCGTAGGCGAGCGGCTCGCTCCGGCCTTCGACTACACGCTTTTCGCCGGCATCGACCACGCAGTCGAAGCTAGACAATTCGTGCCTGTCGCCGTTGCCCTTGGTCAGCCGGCGAAGCGGGCGCGGGGGGCCGGCTTGCCCGGCGCGTGCGCGTCCGGGCGCCGGCGCAGGCCGAGCAGCGCGGCGAGGGCGAGGGCGAGGGCGAGGCCGAGGAGCCCCCACCGGTCGACCGCCGGCACCGGGAGGGCTGCCGCTGGGGCGACCAGCTCCGTTGTCATCGAGTAGGGAAGCACGTAGCTCAGGGCGATCGGCGAAACCGGGTAGGCCGAAGCGGTGTAGCCCGCCGGATCGCAACCGAGGGTTTCGAAGTCCCGCGAGCTGCCGAGCGCGAAGTTCCCGCCCACGGTACCCGACGGCGCGAAGTAGTACTGCACCGGTCCGCCGGCGCCGGCCAGAATTCCACCCAACGCGGGGTAGGTGGCATCGGCGCGCACGTAGGCCTGGCCCGTGCAGTCTCCGTTCGCGAAGTAGACCGTCTTGGTCTTCGGATCGAGGTACTCCTCCACGGCCAGATTGCGAATGGTGAACTCGACCACGCTCCCCTCGATCACGCCGTGGACGCGAGCGGCCTGCTCGTTCTGGTCGAAGTCGATGACCGTGCCGACGAACGTGTTGTTGGCGTCGTAGACCTGCCCGACGACCATCGGGTCCTGCGCCTGCGCGGCCGGCACGGCCACCAGCAGGAAGACCGACAGCGACAGCGAGCTGGCCAGGCGGCCCTTCAGCTTGACAATGCGGTGCGACATCTCTTTCTCCTCGAGTGAAACGGCGGACCAATCCTAACTTCGGTCGCCGCGGTTGCGAAAGCCGCCGAGAGGCCCCGGGCCGACCCCGGCGGCGCGGTCGCTCCTCCCTATACTGATCGGGTGAGCTCGAGGGTCGCCGAGGAGCTGCGCGGGGAGCAGCGGCAGGAAGACGCGGCGCGCACGCCGCTCGAGCGGCTGGCGAGCGCCCGGTCGACCTCATGGTGGGCCGTCCGGGCTGGCTGACCCAGCTCGTCGAGCGCGTCGAGGCGAT
>CAZPZW010000347.1:0-1837 GCA_964591165.1 uncultured Thermoanaerobaculia bacterium
AAGGGCTGGGCGACGAGGAGATCATCGGCTGCCCGGAGTTCGAGCTGATCGACGAGATGGTGCAGGCGAGCGATCGCGACGCCTTCCAGGCGGCGCGCGAGCTGGCGCGCTCCGAGGCGATCTTCGCCGGCGGCTCCTCCGGCGCCACGCTGTGGGGCGTCCGGCAGCTCGCCGCTCGGCTCGACTTCCCGGCGCGCATCGCGACCGTCTTCCCCGACTCGGGCAACCGCTACCTCTCGACGATCTACAGCGACGACTGGCTGCGCCGCCAGGAGCTGCTCTAGGCGGGCAACAGGCGACCGGGCGGCGGCGGCTCGATGGTGCCCGCCGCGCGGATCCGGTCGGCAACGCAATCGCTGACCAGAGCGTCACGCGCGAGCTCGCGCCCCCCGCGGAACGACTCGTAGCGGTCTCCCCCCTCGGCGAGGAAGCTGTTGGTCGCCACCCGGTAGGTCTGGCCGTCCACGACCGGCCGATCGCCGATCCGCAGGTCGAGCACCCGCTCCCCGACCGGTCGCGCGAGATCGTAGACCGCCCGGATCCCTGACACCTGGCACATGCCGGCGGTGAGCGAGACCCCCTGCTCGATCACCCCGCGCAGGTCGCGCCCGGAGAGCTCGAGCGCGACCACGCTGTTGAGGAAGGGCAGCGCATCGAGGACGTGCCCGCGGTGCAGTCCACCCTCCGGCAGGTCGGCGCGCAGGCCGCCCGCGTTCGTGATGCCGACTTCGCAGCGCGCGCGTTCCCGCATCACGTCGGCCACGAAGCCGCCCAGCGGCGATTCTCGGTTGTACTTGCGGACGAAGCGGCGCGACGCGCGTCCGAGCTCCGGCCCGATCTGCGGGGCGACGACCGCCCGATAGTGCGCGACCCGCCCGGCGACCGCCGGGTGCGCCGGCAGCTCGTCGCTCCAGACCTTGAGCAGCTCGCCCCGGTGCTCGACCACCTTGCGGTCGCGCACCTTGAGCCGGAGCACGCCCAGACGGGTCCCGTAGCCGTAGGTCTGGACCAGCAGCGTTCCGGTTTCGGGGTGGACGAGCGGCGTCTCGATGCCGCGGTGCGAGTGCGCCGCGATGTAGACGTCGATGCCCGGGACCTGGCCGCAGAAGGCGAGGTCTTCGTCGAGCGGCCGCTGCACGCTCGGATCGTCCTCGGCGTCGGTCTGCATCGGACCCGGCAGCCCCTGGTGGGCGAGCACGACGATCAGGTCGACGGCCGGACGGAGCGCCTCGACGCAGGCCGCGGTCTCCTCCACCGGATCGGTGAAGGCGAGTCCCTCGATCTTCGACGGCATGATGGTGTGGCGCGCGGCGCGCCAACCCATGACGCCCACCACGCCGAGCCGGACGCCGTCGCGCTCGAGGATGGTGTAGGGGCGGCAGAAGGGGACGCAGGCCCCGCGGTAGCGCACGTTGCAACACAGGATCGGAAAGGGCACCCGGGTGATCTGGCGCTCGAAGACCTCCCAGCCGTAGTCGAACTCGTGATTGCCGACGCCCATCGCGTCGTAGCCCATCACGGTCATCATCTCCATCAGCGCTTCGCCCTGGGTGAGGAAGGAGATAGTGCCGGTGAACATGTCGCCGGAATCGAGCAGGAACGAGGTCTTCGCCGCGGCGCGCTCGCGCTCGATCAGGGTCGCCAGGTGCGCGGCGCCGCCCAGCTTCGGCGAGCCCTCCAACCAGTAGGCGGGGATCGGCTCGAAGGCGCTGTGGAAGTCGTTGGTGAAGAGGATCGTCAGCTCGTGCTCGCCGCCGCCGAGCCGGCCGACGTCCTGCCAGAGCTGGCCGAGCAGGCGAGACACCGAAGCGGGCGCCAGCGCGGCGAGCCCGGCGAA
>CAZPZW010000348.1:0-1827 GCA_964591165.1 uncultured Thermoanaerobaculia bacterium
CCCACTTCAGGGGGCGCAGAGGCTTCCGGCGGCGGCGCGCCGATCCGCCGAGCCCATCTCCCAGGCCTCCGCGATACGGTCCTCGAGGTCGCTCCAGGCGGCATCGGTGAGCGGCGCGAGCCGGATCGTCTCGGCAGGCTCGGCAACGAGGCGGACGGTGCGACCGTCACCGAGGAGCGCGTCGAGCGCGAGCCGGTCGGGCGAGGCGCTGCCGTCGAGAAGAGCGGAGGCTTCCCATCCGACGGCCTCTCCGCCGCTCGTCATGCCCGGCCCGCGCCCGAGGCCGTAGTCCACTGCGCCCACGCGAATCGGTGCCTCCGACACGAATCCCAACGCCGCGAGGGGCGCCCTGGTGGTTACCTCTCGGGCCCACCCTTGGGCGAAGAGCAGGCCGCTCGAAGGCTGGTGGTAGCTACTCTCGACGACGAGCTCGACGGCTGCCTCGGACGCCTCCCGGAAGGGTCCGGAGATGCAGGGACCTGGCTCGTTCCACGCGAAGAGATCGCCGATCTCCGAGACCCAGGCCCGTGCACCGGATCGCCGCCCGCGCAGGTACGCCTCGGCGACGGGACTGCGCACCGCCACCGGAACGTCCAGCCGACGCAGCGCACGGAAACCTCGAGGAAGAAGCAGAGCCTCTGGGGCGCGGGCTCGGAGATCGCGGATCCAACGCAACTGCGCCGCCGGGGTGTAGGCACGGCTCAGCGAGAACTCGCGGTAGGGCGCCGACATGCCGAAGCGGACCCAGTACCAGGGCGCCGAGTCGGCGATCGCGAGCGCGCGGACGCGGTGCTCCTCGAGCCAGCGCTCGACCTCGCAAGTGGCATCCACCAGACGGCGATTCTCGGCCTTCCGCAGCTCGCTCGCGGTGAAGCTGCGGTCGGCGCAAGCACCCGCCGGAGGGTTGGGGGTGAGGTGCTCGGCCGTCCGGATCGCGCCGCCGGTGAGGCGGGCGAGGAGGCCCGCCGGAGTCATGGGCCGCAGGTTGCCCGGCGCCAATCTTGCCGGATCGACCAGGGTGAACAGCAGCGCGATCGCCGCCGCGGAGCGCGCCGTGCTCCAACCCGGACGCCCGCGCCAGAGGTCGGAGAGCAGGAGGAGCGTCCCGACGATCGGCAGGGCGGCCCACTGCAGGATGTGCGGCGCGTCCAGGCGGTCGAAGGCCGAGCGGCTCGCAGCGACAGCGAAGGTGGCCAGGAAAACGAGCTCCGGAGCCCGCGCTCCAGCGCGCGAGGCGGGCCGGCGACAGCGCTCGGACAGCGCACCGGCCGCGACCGCGGCGAGTCCAACGACGAACAAGAGCCAGGCCACGGCCGCAGCAAGAGTCGTCGGACTCTCGGCGCCGACCTGTGCTCCCTTCAGGGGCCAGCGCAGGACCAGACCGACGGCGTCCCGATGGTGGCGCGCGAGGTCGCCGGCGAGATACTCGAGCCAAGCCGTATCCGGCCAGCCCCAGAGGAGGCGTCCGGCGAGCAGCGGCAGGGCGAACCCGGCGGTCAGGCAGACCGCGGCGCGGACGAGGGCTTCCACGCGGTCGCGCAGCGGGCGCTCGACATCGGCGAGGAGCGACGCAGCGACCGCCGCACCTGCGGCTAGTGCTCCGTAAGCGGCCGTTTCGAAGCGGAAGAGATGCCCCACTCCCAGGAACAGTCCGGCACCGCACAGGCGCGCCGGGGTCGCGGGCGAGAGCCGTGCGAAGGCGAAGATCACGCAACAGAGCACGCCGAGTGAAGCGAGGGCAGGCGCGCTGCCGTTCGCTTCCGGTGGACCCACGAGCAGCGGCACCAGCGTCAAGGCCAGCGTGGCGACCAGCGCCTCCCATCGCCC
>CAZPZW010000349.1:0-1821 GCA_964591165.1 uncultured Thermoanaerobaculia bacterium
CCGACGCAGCGCCGCGTGTCGATCACCATGCCGAAGCGCGCCATCTCAGGCCCCCTCTCCGGCCGCCGCCTGGAAGGTGACGAAGTTGACGTTCATCGCCGTGCCGCCCATCAGCGGATCGACCGCGTAGCGGGTGATGAGCTGCGCGTCGGAGGCGCCCCTGCCGCGCGTGCGCTTCAGCCCCTTGGCGGTGTGTCCGAAACCGTGCACCAGGTAGACGCAGTCGGTGCGGATCCGCTCGGTCGCCTTGACCTTGATCGGATCGGAGACCACGCCGTCCTGATTGACCAGCCGGACCGGGCGGCCGTTCTCGAGACCCCAGCGCCGCGCGACGTCGGCGTTCACCCAGACTTCGTTCTCCGGCATCGCTTCGTGGAGCAGCGGATTGGTCTGGGTGCGCGAGAAGGTGTGCACCGGGGCGCGCCCGAAGAGGAGGCGGAAGTAGCCCGGCGGGGGCTCGGCGTGCGGCGTGAACTTGGGGACCGGGTCGAAGCCCTGCTCGGCGAGCTGCGGCGACCAGAACTCGACCTTGCCCGAAGGGGTCGCGAACTCCACCGCGTGCCCCTCTTCGAGATTGATCGGCTGGTGCGGGCCGACGACCACTCCCTTCGTCTTGAGCTCGGCGAGCGAGAGCCCGGCCTTCTTGAGGCGCGCGTCGAGGAACTCCTCGACGTCGCTCCAGGGATAGTAGGCGGCGAGCCCGAGCTTCTTCGCCAGCTCGCGCGCGATCCACCAGTTCGGCTTCTGATCGCCGGGCGGCTCGACCACCGGCTGGCGCAGCGAGACGAACGGCTCGCGGAAGGCTTCGGTGTTGAGGTCGTCGTAGCGCTCGAGGTAGACCGCCTCGGGGAGCACGACGTCGGCCCAGCCGGCGATCTCCGAAGGGACGACGTCCACCACCACCATCAGGTCGAGCGACTGGATGGCGCGGATCGTCTCCTCCTGGTTGGGCAGCGCCTGCAGGAGATTGGTGGCGTAGACGATCCAGCTCTTGATCGGGTAGGGCTTCCCGGTGAGGGTCGCCTCGCGGATCCCGTTGGTGAGCCCGAGGTCGGCGAAGGGGTACCTGCCGTCGGGGTTGTCGACCGGTCCGCGCTCGCCGTGGGGATACGGGGGGTAGTCGTACTTCGGAATCGAGAAGGCGGCGGGGTAGTAGAACCCACCCTTGCGCCCCCAGTTGCCGAGCAGGGCGTTGAGCAGGGCGATCGCCCGGCTGCGCTGCGCGTCGTCGCCGTACCAGGTGACGTGGCGTCCCGGGTGCACCAGGGTCGCCGGGCGGTGGCGCGCCATCTCGCGCGCCGACGCGCGGACGAGCTCGGGCTCGAGCGTGGTGATCGGATAGGCCCACTCGGGCGTGGCGGTCGCGATCTCCGCCGCGAACGCCTCGAAGCCGTAGCCGTGCGCGGCGACGAACTCGCGGTCGTAGAGCCCCTCGGCGACCAGCACGTTCATCCAGGCGAGCAGCAGCGCGATGTCGGTGCCCGGTTTGACCGGCAGGTAGTGCTTCGCCTTGCCCGCGGCGACCGAGAAGCGGGGATCGGCGACGATCACCGAGGCCCCGGCGCCCACCGCGTCGGCGAACTCCTGGACCTGGCTGTTGTGCATGTTCTCGCCCAGGTGCGAGCCGACCAGCACCAGGCAGCGGGCCTGCGCGATGTCGGTCCGTTCCGGGGTCGAGATGTCCTCGCCGAAGGTGAGCTGGAAGCCGACGTCGCGCGGGCCGCGGCACTGCGCGTAGGAGGGTGCCACCTGGTTGGGCGTGCCGAAGGCCTTGAAGGTGTGCTTGAGGAAGTTGCCGCCGATGCCGTGGCTGAAGAAGGC
>CAZPZW010000350.1:0-1805 GCA_964591165.1 uncultured Thermoanaerobaculia bacterium
GGGCCATCCTGCGCCTGAAGGTTCCGTCCGCATGATCTGCGCCGACGCCGAGGACCTCGCGCCGCTCGAAGTGGCCCAGCGGCTGGCGCAGGAGATGAAGACCCGCAACCCGATCCGCCACCAGGCCGTCCCCGGGCCCAGGCTTCCCGGTGCGGCGCTCGCGAAGGGCGGCGCTCACGTCAACCCACAATCGTTTCAAGGAGAACTTCACCGATGAAAGCCGCCGTGCTGCGCGAAGTGGGCAAGCCGCTTCAGATCGAGGACGTGCAGATCAACAAGCCGGGTCCGCGAGAGGTGCTGATCCGCACCGCCGCCGCCGGCGTTTGCCACTCGGACCTCCACTTCGTCGAGGGCTCCTATCCGCACCCGCTGCCGGCGGTGCTGGGCCACGAGAGCGCCGGCGTGGTGGAGGCCGTGGGCTCCGAGGTGCGCACCGTGAAGCCGGGCGACCATGTGATCACCTGCCTGTCCGCCTTCTGCGGCCACTGCGACCACTGCCTGACCGGCCACATGAGCCTGTGCGTCTCACCCGAGACCAAGCGCGGGCCGGACGACGAGCCGCGGCTGACGACGCCCAACGGGCCCATGATGCAGTACCTGAACCTGTCCTCGTTCGCCGAGCAGATGCTGATCCACGAGCACGCCTGCGTGGCGATCCGCAAGGACATGCCGCTGGACCGCGCGGCGCTGATCGGCTGCTCGGTCATGACCGGGGTGGGCGCGGTGATGCACACCTCCAGCGTGCGGCCGGGCGACACCGTCGCGGTCATCGGCTGCGGCGGCGTCGGCCTTTCGGCCATCAACGGCGCGGCGATCGCCGGCGCCGGCCGGATCATCGCCATCGACGTGGTGGCGGGAAAGGAGAACTTCGCCCGCGCGTTCGGCGCTACCGACTTCGTGAACGCCGCCGACACCGACCCTGTGAAGGCGGTGACCGAATTAACCAAGGGCGGGGTGCAGCACTCATTCGAGGTCCTGGGCCTGACCAAGACCGCCGAGCAGGCCTTCGACATGCTGCGCCGGGGGGGCACGGCCAACATCATCGGCATGATCCCGGTCGGCCAGTCGATCAGCCTGACGGGCTGGGCCTTTCTCGGCGAGAAGCGCATCCAGGGCTCGATGATGGGGTCGAACCGCTTCCCGGTGGACATGCCGCGGCTGGTCGACATGTACATGGCCGGCAAGCTGAAACTGGATGAGATGATCTCGCGGCGGGTGAAGCTCGAGGAGGTGAACGACGCCTTCGCCGAGATGAAGACCGGCTCGATCGCCCGCTCGGTGATCGTGTTCGACAGCTAGGCGAGGTCGCGGGCGGTGAAGGTCAACGCCTACTCTCCTCTGACCTTCCTTTTGGCCCTCTGAGAAGGACCCGTCGGAAGCGCCTCTGAGTGCTTGTTTGGCCGAAGAGGAGTTCGAAGGCGCACCTTCGTAGCCCGAGCGCGGGCGCCGGCCGGCCCGATTGAAGGCCTTGGTCGTTGCGGCCGTCTCGGGGCTGGGCGGCCAAGGTCGGCGCCTTGCGCTCGGCCATCGCCGTCAGGTCGGCTTCGGCACGCCAGCGAGCTTCGCCGCCTTGGCCAGGGCCTTCACCGACGCTGGCTTCCGCCAGCTGTCCTCAGTCGAGTTATCGGCCTTCAGGCGCAGATCTCTGGCTCTGGGCGCCGGCGGGGGAGGGCCTCCGAAGAGTCGAAACATTCGCTTGACAAGCCCGCCGCACCGAGCATTTTGGTAGGACCAGTTTGGATGGTCCAGATTCATGTATGGAGCTGCGATTCCGGTTGCGCTGTGTTTTTTCTTAGTTTGGATGC
>CAZPZW010000351.1:0-1795 GCA_964591165.1 uncultured Thermoanaerobaculia bacterium
TAATAGACCGGCGTTGTCGAGGCATTGAGCGTCGGCAGCATCGTACCGGCGATGGCCGCACGGGCCATCTGCGGCGCCACGGTCGTGAACCGGTTCCACGAGCCGCCCGAGGTCACCATCGCGAACGCGGGCCACGTCGATCCGTTGGCGATCGCCTGATTGACCGCCGCGAGGAGGTTCGGCATCTTGTAATTGCCTGCCGGGTAGACACCCGGCGGCTTCGGCACATTGGTCCCTGTCGACGTGACCAACGCGACGATCGTCGATGCAGTGGAAAGCGGATTGATCGATCGCGCGATCGCGAGCGACCCCGTGACGTGCGGCGCGGCCATGGATGTTCCCGTGCACTCGTCGTAACCCAGGAGGCCGCTGTACAAATCGTCGCATTGGAGAATTTCGTTGTAAGTAGCGCCCGTGTAGAAGGTCGAAACGACTCGCGCGCCGGGCGCAACGAAATCGACCTTCTGCAGATTCGACCCCGCGTCGGAGGTCCCGTTGCCCGTGTACCAGACCGCGCCCGTGTGGGATGTAGCAGCCACGGCAACTACGTCGGGCTCACTGGCGGGAAAATCGACCTTGGTCGGCCAGTCCTGATTTCCAGTCGATGCAACGAAGAGGATCTCGCGTCGGTGTGCGAGGGAGATCGCATCGCAAAACCCATCCGTCCCGGGCGATAGTTGCGCGCAGTAATTGATGCCCCCATGGGGAGGATATTGATAAAGATAATACGCGATGCCTGCGCTCATATTTGCAGCCTGGGCACCTCGGATAATCGCGTGATTGAGTCCGTTAGTGTAAAGGTCGGCTGTCGGCGGATCGTTATTTTGGAATGTCTTTGCTACTATCAGCGAGCAGTTCCAGCAGACGCCGCCCACGCCGATCGTATTGTTCGCCGTCGCGCCGATGATCCCGGCGACATGCGTTCCATGGCCAATGGCGGTATTCGGGCAGGTGTTGTAAGCGCCGCCCGTCTCGTCCACCTCTACGGCGGAATTTCCAGAGCATGCTCCGGAATAGAACGCCTGCGAGAAATGAGGGCGGAAATTCTCCTGAAGGTCAGGGTGCGCGCGCTCGATGCCGGTGTCGATCACCGTCACGTACCCGAACCCCGTCGCCTTGTCCCAACCGCTCTGTGCCGTCGGATTCGCGTAGGGACTCATCGCGCCGATCGCTTCCGGCCCCCATTGATATCCGCCCGGGATCTGGCCCGGTCCCGTCGTCGCGACGTAGTAGTCGTTCAGACGGGCGTGGAAACGCATCGCGCTGTCCGGGCGGAACGATCGCACCGCCTTGTCGGCCGAAAGCCTTGCCTCCGCGGCGAGCCGGGTTCCGACGTCCGCGTAGTGGAGGACGACGTACTCCTGCAGGTGAAGCTCCGGATGATCCGGATCCTCGGCGCGCAGAGCCTCGAGGTAGTCGGCCGGGAACCGGTGCCGGATCAGCCACGTCGCCGACGCCGGAGACCCGATCCGCGTGTAGATCGACCAGTCCGTCCCGGTGAGCGCCGCATCCTGGCCCGATGCGACTTCCGACACCACGTCGACCGCATCCTCCGGGTAGATCGCGTCGTCCGCGCCGCGCTCGAACTTGACGATGAGACTCGTGGCAAGAACGTCCACCGCAACGTCAGCGGCAACTGCCCCCCCCCGCCAGAACCATGCCAACGAGGAGCGATATCGAGCATGCCATCCGGATGACGAACCTCATGTCGTGTGCCTTGTGCGCGGTTTCGGTGGCAACGTCCTGTCGTGCACAAAATCCTAGACCTGGCCGCGATCGAAGAGAGGTCTCAACG
>CAZPZW010000352.1:0-1779 GCA_964591165.1 uncultured Thermoanaerobaculia bacterium
CGTCGTACTCGTACTCGTACTCGTACTCGTACAAAGTGACCTGTTGGGGCGAGTAGGAGCATCGTATCACTCGTACTCGTACTCGTACTCGAATATGCTCAAGCGAGGTGATCGGGTAGTGCGTGTCCGAGTACGAGTACGAGTACGAGTACGAGTACGAGTACGAGTAGGAGTACGAGTAGGAGTAGGAGTAGGAGTAGGAGTAGGAGTAATGGGCTTGCTATCCTGTCCGGAGTTGCCATTGCGCCGAACTACTGTACAATACGGCCCTGGCTTACCCCATCGCCGGCCACCTGGCCCGGTGAACATCCCGACACGTTTGGAGGATATCATGGAACGCAGACTGCTCGCGCTGATCATCGTCTTGTCGCTGTTGGTAACAGCCGCTGGATCGACCGCCGCCGCGCCGCTGGCCGGCCCATGCATCGCCGGTGGGGGCTACGACCCGGCCTGCGACGTCGACCAGGACAGCGACGTAGACATCTTCGATATCCAGCTTGCCGCCGGTCACTGGAACCAATCTGGCACGTGGGTCAGCGACAACAACCACAACCACCTGGGCCAGACCTGGAACGGCGTCAACAATTCCCTGACGATCCAGGGTTCCTTTGGCTCGCCGCCGGACAATCTGTCCCCACTGGCATTGAACAACAGCAACGTCGACGGCTACGGCCTGAAATTGACCTCGGCCGGCAACGGCATCGTGGTCAGCTCATCCGGCAACACGGGCGTGGTCGTCAGCGCCAGCACCAACTCGGCCTATTACGTGTCCTCGGCCGGCGGCAACGGTCTGTGGGTGCAGAACACAACGCTGGATGGTGTCAACGTGATCAACGCCGGCGACGACGGTTTCTACGTGGACACGGCCGGCACACCCAGCAACCAAAGTGCATCGACGGCGAAGAACGGCTTCGAAGTGGCGGGCGCGCAGGGCTACGGCCTCTACGTCGGCTGGGCCAACAGTGACGGCATTCGCGTCACCGATGCGGGCGACGACGGCATCCAGATCGGCGACGGCGCCAACGTGCCAACCTACGGCCTCTTTGTCACCGGCCCTGGCACGACCGGCGATACGCTGCTGCCCAATACCTCGGATGCCAACGGCCAGTGGGCGCTCTTCACGACCGACAGCATCGATGCGGCCAACGTCTTCGCCAGCACGCAGACGCTGGTGGCCGTGGTGGGGGGCAATCAGCCACTGGCGCCGGGCGACGTAGTCAGCGCAGCCGGCCTGGCCGATCCGGTCCCGGGCAGCGTCGTCCCCCTGGCGCAGGTGCGCCTGGCCAGCGGTGAGCAGGCCAACGTCGTGGGTGTCGTTCACAGCCGCATGGCCTGGACGCCGCTGCCCGGCCTGGAAAAGAAGGGTGAGTTCGACCTGCGCAGCGTCGATGGTCCGGCCCAGCCCGGCGACTACGTCGCCATCACCGTGTTGGGTGCGGCCCAGGTCAAGGTGCAGCCCGGCGAGACGCTCCAGCCCGGCCAGCGCGTGACGGTCGGCGCCAACGGCGCGGTGCGCGCACTGGAGACACGCACCCTCGACGGTATGGTCGTCAGCGAGGGCGCTGCCACAGTGGGGGTTGTACTGCAAGCCGCCAGCGAGGGTAGGGTGTGGGTGTTGGTCAATCCATAAAGTTGGCATCTCTATAGAGATGCCAACTTTCTTGACAACACCTTGATTTCGTGTTAGTATAACTAACATGAAATCACACCCCACAACCCGTGCCTACCAGATGCGTGCCCGCGCCGAAGCGACTGCGGAGACCGGAAGTAAGATCATTC
>CAZPZW010000353.1:0-1748 GCA_964591165.1 uncultured Thermoanaerobaculia bacterium
GACGACCAGGCGACCCGCTCGATCGGCACGTCGTCCCACTGCGGGAAGGCGGAGCAGACGACCCGCAGGCGCAGCGCGACGCCGCGCGCCGCGAGACGCGCCAGCGCCGGCCGCACCAGCTCGAGGTAGTGCAGGTTCTCCGGCAGGCCGATCCAGACCACCGCCTGGCCGTCGCCGGCCGGCGGGCGCCCCTCGCCGTAGGCCGCGAGGTCGACTCCGGTCGGCACGATCGCGACCTTGCCGTTCTCCTGCCGGGCGCGCGCGGCGAGGAAGGAGTTGCCCGCCAGGACCAGATCGGCCGCGCGGCACGAAGCGGCGAACTTGTGCGCACGGAAGTGCGAGCGCCCGGGCGGCGCCCCGGGATGCCGCGGCCGGCGCAGCCAGATCGCGTCGTCGAAGTCGAAGACGACTTTGCGGGCGAAGCGGCGGAGCACCCAGCGCTCGCCCGGGGAGAGGTTGATCTTGGCGAAGATCAGCCGGTCGGCGCGACGCAGCGCGTCGTGTCGCGCCAGGATGCGCAGCACGTGGCCCCGCTTGGGGAGGCGGTCGACGGCGGTGCTCCAGCCACGGCGCTCGAGCTCCCTTGCGACCGGCGCCAGGCGGTGCCGGAAGGAAGGGAGCTCGGGATCGTAGGTCCAGAAGAGCGCGCGCCGGCTCACGGCAGGGAGCTTAGCCGGAACCTCCGCCGGGAGCGCCCGGCTGCCGCGCCCCGCGCGCCACCCACATCACCAGACGGCGCACTTCTCCACCGGGTTCATCGGCGTCCCGGCCTTGCAGGAGAAGGCCTGGGCGAAGCCGGGGTGGTTGACCGCCGGCCCGACGACGCGGAACTTCGACGGCGAGTGCGGGTCGGTCTGCACCTGCAGGCGCTCCGACTCCTTGGTCGCCTCGGTGCACCAGACCTGCGCCGCGGCGACGAAGAAGAGCTGGTCCTCGGTGAGCCCGGCGACCTTCTTGCCCTCGCCGCGCGCGGCCTGTTGCTTCTGCAGCACGTCCCAGGCCTGCTTCAGGCCGCCGTTGTCGGCGATGTTCTCGCCCAGGGTGAGCTCGCCGTTGACCGCGACGCCGGGCTCGATCTCGTAGGCCGAGTACTGGTCGCGGATGCAGGCGGTGCGCTCCTCGAAGCCGGCGAGCGACTCCTTCGTCCACCAATCCCGCAGCACGCCCTCGGCGTCGAACTTGCTCCCCTGGTCGTCGAAGCCGTGGGTGAGCTCGTGCCCCATCACGTAGCCGATGCCGCCCAGGTTCATCGCCAGCGGGTAGTCCTTGTGGAAGAAGGGGGGCTGCAGGATCCCGGCGGGGTAGGTGAAGGTGTTCTGCAGCGGATTGTAGGAGGCGTTGACCGTCTGCGCGTTCATCGGCCACTCCTTGCGGTCGACCGGCTGGCCGACCTGGGCGAGCTGGCGCGCCGCCTCGAACTGCCGCGCCGCGATGGCGTTGGCGAAGTGGCTCTGGCGCGAGATCGCGAGCTTGGAGTAGTCGCGCCAGACGTCGGGGTAGCCGATCTTCATCGCCAGCGTCCCCTTCTTGACCAGGGCGGCCTGGCGCGTCGGCTCGTCCATCCACTCGAGACCGGCGAGCGACGCCGCGAAGGCATCGGCGATGTCGCCGATCATCGCGGTAGCGATCTCCTTCGACTTGCCGGTGAAGCGCTGGGCCACGTAGAGCTTGCCGATCGACTCGCCCATCGCCTGCTCGGTCGCCGAGATGCAGCGCTTCCAGCGCGGCTGCGGCTCCTGCTGGCCGGC
>CAZPZW010000354.1:0-1738 GCA_964591165.1 uncultured Thermoanaerobaculia bacterium
CGCGCGGTGCGGCTCGTCCGGCCACGCGAGGTCGAGGGGGGCGGCGAAGAAGAGGCGCCCGGGCGTCGGGCACGCCTCCGCGGCGCGGCGGGCGAGCGACGCGGCTTCCCGGACCTCGGGGCCCGCGAGCGCGGCGCCGGCGTCGGGGAGGTGGGCCCGCAGCGCGGCGTCGACCCCGGCGAGGCGGGCGGCCCAGGCGTCGGCGGGCGACGCCATCGTCCACACCTCGGGGACGGCTCGGGCCACGAAGCCCGGGGCGAAGTTGTAGAAGGCGGCGGTGACGACGGGGGCGCCCGTCGCCCCGAGCGGCGCGGCCCGGGTGGCGAAGTAGCCCCGCCAGAAGCCCCGGATCCCGCCCGCCTCCCACGCCGCCCGGGACTCGGGCGCGAAGTACGTGAGGGCGTGGATCGGCTCGCCGACCGCCCAGAGCCGGCGGGCGGTCGTGGGGTCGGAACCATGCGACATCGACACGGAACGCTACCGACCCGACCTCTTCTTCGTCGTCGTCGGCGCGCTGGTCGCCGTCACCCCTGGGGAGCAACTGGACTAGACTTAGTCCGTATGATCGTCAACATGCACGAGGCCAAGACCCACCTCTCCCGCCTCGTGGCACGCGCCGCCGCCGGCGAGGAGATCATCCTGGCCAAGGCGGGTAGGCCGATGGCCCGTTTGGTGCCCTACCGGGAGGACGACGGGCCCCGCCCACTCGGGCTGCTCGGCGGCACGATCTGGGTGGCCGACGACTTCGACGACACGCCCGCCGAGCTGTTGGCCGCGTTCGAGGGTGACGAGGCGGGGATCCACCCGGCCGCCGACGAGCGGTGAACCTGCTGCTCGACACCCATGTCCTGCTCTGGGCGCTCGACACCCCCGAGCGCCTGGGCGTCGAGGCCCGGGAGGTGCTCCGTGACCCGCGGCACCAGGTGGTCGTGAGCGCGGCCTCCGCCTGGGAGATCTCGGTCAAGGCCGCGCTCGGCAAGCTCCGCTTCGACGGCGATCTGAGCAGGGTGCTGAAGGCGGTGGGATTCGACGCCCTGACCATCAGCGTCGAGCACGCACTCGCGGCCGGTGCCCTGCCGGCCGTGCACCGGGACCCGTTCGACCGGATGCTCGTCGCCCAGGCCCGCATCGAAGGTCTCACCCTCGTCACCCGCGACGCGGTGTTCGACGGCTACGACGTCGCGACGATGACGGCGTAGCAAGATGACGCCCGTGATCTTGGGTGAGGGAGAGCCGGGGGCGTCGACGCCCCACACCGACGGGTTGACGATGCCGCCCGAGTGGGTGCCGCACGAGCGATGCGTGATCGCGTGGCCGGCCCGGGCGTCGCTCTGGGGCGACCTGCTCGGCGCGGCCAAGGACGACCACGCCGAGATCGCCCGTACCGTCTCCCGCTACGAGCCGGTGCTGCTCGTGGCCCGCCCGGGTGACGGCGAGGAGGCGGCCGCCGCCTGCGAGGCGGGCAGCTACGACATCGAGGTCGTCGAGTGGCCCATCGACGACTCGTGGGCCCGCGACATCGGCGCCATCGTGGTCACCGACGGCGCCGGCCGGCGGGCGGGCGTCGACTTCGCCTTCAACTCGTGGGGCGGGAAGTTCCTGCCCTACGACGAGGACGCCCGCTTCGCCGAGCGCATGTGCGCCCACCTCGGCATGGAGCGCTACGACGCCACCCACGTCGTGCTCGAGGGCGGCTCGATCACCGTCGACGGCGCCGGCACGGTGATCACCACCGAGG
>CAZPZW010000355.1:0-1737 GCA_964591165.1 uncultured Thermoanaerobaculia bacterium
ACCTGCGGGGGCTAATACATGACCTGATCGCCTTCCAAAACGTCGCCTTGCCTCTCGCCGCGACCTCGGCCCTCTACAACATTCCGAACGTCAAGAGCTTGCAGTACCGCGAGAACTTCACGAAGGCCGACGCCACAATCGACGGCATTTTTCTACTCGCTAATTCCGTGTGGGCGTGTGTTGATGGCGGCACCGACGCGGAAGTGGCCGCCGCCCTGCTCGAAAACAAGAGCCTCGGGGCCAATTGGAACGGGGCCGTAACGGTCAATATGCCGCACCCGGCAACGGGTCAAGTCTATCCGGTCAAGTTCGACCGGCCGACGAGCATAGCCATTGCGGCGCGCGTGACGGTGCGCAACGGGAGCGCCCTTACCGACGTACCGGCCGCCGTGCGCCAAGCGATTCTCGACTACGCGGCGGGCCTTCTCGAAGGCGAACCGGGCTTCGTGGTCGGCGGTAGCGTAAGCGCGTTCGAACTGGCCGGGGCGGTGAATCAAGAAGCCCCGGGCGTCTATGTCAAGACTTGCGAAATTTCGCTCGCCTCGGTTATCTCTTGGACAACGAGCGAAATCGCTATCGCCCTCAACCAAAAGGCCACGATTGCCTCGGGGGCTATTGAGGTCGTCGTGCTATGAGCCAACAAATTCAAGCCTTCGATTTTTCCGTCGATTTGCTGCGGGCGTTGCTTTGGCAGTACAACGACGCGGCCCGCCTCGAAGCCCTCTTGCGCCAAAAGCAAGAATGGTACGACGCGAACCAAACGGCCTTTTGGCAGGATTGGACGCGCGACGTTTTCGACTTGCGTACGGCGAACGACTTCGGCTTGGCCGTGTGGGCGATCATCCTCGACATTCCGCTCGTCGTAGCCTCGCAGGCCGACCCCTCTACTAAACCGATATGGGGTTTCGGCCAGTACCGCGAGAACTTCACGAACGGCAATTTCGCGAGCATTTCGGCGTCGCAACTCTCGACCGAGCAAAAACGCCTCGTCTTGTGCCTGCGGTACTTCCAACTCGTGACCCGGGGCACGGTGCCCGAGGTGAATGCTTTCCTCGCCTACCTGTTCGAGCCGCTCGGGCTGGCGTATGTGAATGACGGCTACGACATGACGGCGCGATACGTGTTCAATTTTCCGTTATCGTCGGCCCTTGAAATGGTCTTGACGGAATACGACCTACTACCCCGACCGGCCGGGGTTAAGATAGACTATGTTGTTATTGGCGATGCTGACGGCTGGGGCTTTGGTCGGTATCACGAAAACTTCACCAACGGGAATTTTAGCCATGCTTAAATTTTTTCGCCTTCCCTTCGCCACGACCGGCGACAAAACCGCCGTACCGGATGCGGTCGATTCGAACGGCAACGTAAGCTATTCGCAGGGCTACGGGTTCGACTACCAACGCCAAAAGACCGACCCGGCCGCGAAGAATATCGAACGCGACAAGATGAATCAAATTTTGTTCGATATTACGACCACGATTGCCGAGATTCAAAGACAAGGCGTGCCCGATTACATTACCTCGACGCTCAACGGCGGCACCGCGTTCGTGCTGGTGCTGGTGCACACGATCGTGCAGTTCCCGCCGACCTCGACCGACGGCGCGACCTCGGTCTGGGGCCCGCACCACGACGCGCTCGATCCGGCCGAGTGGCGCCTGACGGTCACCGAGCTGGCCGACGGCACCTACGCCTGGCAGCTCGAGGGCCACAGCCGCACCGAGCCCAGCGCGCCGTGGG
>CAZPZW010000356.1:0-1719 GCA_964591165.1 uncultured Thermoanaerobaculia bacterium
AGGAGCTCGATGCTGTCGTCGAACGACACGCCGTTGATCAGCCAGCGATCCGCCGGCTTGTAGAAGACGAAGACCCAGCGGATGGCGTGGCGCTCGAACTTGTGCAGGTAGACGAGCTCGACGAGCGACTGGCCGGCCTGGCGGGCGCTGATGAATTCGCTCGCGAGCGAGGCGCCGAAGCGCTGCTTCACCACCGGCCACTGGGTGCCGGTCTGATTCGCCAGGCTGTCGATCTCGACCGGCGCCAGCGGCCAGTACGGCTTCAACAGGTCGTACCCCGCGACGATCTTCTCCTCGACGAAGAGCGCCACGACCCGATCGGCGAGCTGGCGCGCTTCGGCCGGGCTGGCGAAGCTGTCGGCCGGGAGCGCTGAGGGAACGAGCAGCACCGCGAGGAACAGCAGGCGAAGGCATCTCATGGCTCTCTCCTCTTGCGACGGTTGGGACTGTCGTCTGCGGAAACCGGCGAGCGGCTCTCGCGCAGGCGCGAGGACCACTGCCAGAGGCCGTTGACCACGGCGGGGGGGAGACGGTGACCGAGCGCGCGAGCCATCAGGACGAGCTGGCCGCGGTGATGCGCCTCGTGGGCGCCGGCGTACGCCGCGAAGAGCGCCGCGTCGCGCGGCATCGCACCGAAGATGAATCGGTTGGCGACCCCCGGGAAGTCGCCGCCGTTGGCGAGACCGATCGCCAGCAACTGGTGGATTCGCTCGCCGCTTTCGCGCAGGGCGGCGACCACCTGCTCCCGGGTCGCCCGGTTGGGCTCGATGCGGCGGGGGAGCGGCGGTCCCGCCGGCCCTTTGGCGAGGCTCGTCATCCAGAGGCGGCGGCTGTTGTGCAGATGGGCGGCGAGGTTGCGCACCGTGCGCCGCGGGGCGCTCGGCAGTGCGAGCGGCCAGAGCGCCTCCGGCAGGCTCTCGACCAGGAGGAGCGTCGCCTGGTTGCAGATCCGCCAGGCGGCGATGGGGGTGGACTCGGTCGCGCTCATCGGTCGCGCGCCCTCAGCCGGGGGCAGGGAGACCGTCGAAGAAAGTGACCTCGCCGCTCGCGAGCGAGTACTCGGCGCCGACGATCAGCAGCTCGCCCGATTCGATCCGCCGTTCGAGCAGCGGCGAGGCGTGGCGCAGCTGGCTCGCGGCGACGCGCACGTTGGCGCGTACCGCCTGGGCGAGCAGCGCCTCGGGGTCGTGGCGCAGGTCGGTGGCGAGCAGCGGCTCGACCGCCGGGCGCACCCGCTCGACGATCGAGCCCAGGCCGCGCGAAGGATGCTCTGCCGGGGCGAGCAGGTGCTCGACCGTGGCGATCACCGCGCCGCAGCGCGAGTGTCCGAGGACGACCGCCAGCCGCGTGCCGAAGCGCTCGGTGGCGAATTCGACGCTGCCGATCTGCGACGAGGCGACGATGTTGCCGGCGACGCGGATGACGAACAGGTCGCCCAGCCCCTGGTCGAAGACCAGCTCGGCCGGGACGCGCGAGTCCGAGCAGCCGAGGACGATGGCGAACGGATCCTGGCCGGCCAGCAGCTCGTTGCGCCGTTCGTGGTCGGCCAGCGGATCGCCGCCGCGGATCCCGGCGACGAAGCGGCGGTTGCCCTCGCGCAGTCGTTCGAGGGCGTAGAGCGCGGAGCTGCGGGGCATGGCTCGGACTCCTCGCCGGCGCTTCAGGGGAAAACGGCGCTCCAGGCGCCGAAGCTCCCCCCTTCGAAGCGCTCGATGAAGA
>CAZPZW010000357.1:0-1717 GCA_964591165.1 uncultured Thermoanaerobaculia bacterium
AGCCTTCTACCTGGAACAGGGGCAATCGAACCAAAATTGGGCAGTAAAACTGACCTTCCGCTCTCCGTTTGCCCGCCTTTCCCTGCTGGCTATTACAGTAAACTTCATCCTTTTGGTCACCGGAGCAATCGTTGCCGGCAGCGGCGCCAGTGCGGCCTGTACAACCTGGCCGGTCTGTAACCCCCTCCAAAACCCTGGCGACCTGAATGCCTGGATTAACCTCATCCACCGCAGCCTGGTCGCGTTGAGCGGCATTGTCATGCTCGTCCTGCTGGTCAAAGCCTGGCGCACGCAGCGCTCCCAGGCCGCGATCCTGGTCTCCGCCACTGCCGCCGCTGTCCTGTTTTTTGCCCAGGCTTTGCTGGGCGCGCAGCTAACAGATGGTTTCCCGGTCTACCTGCTGGGTTTGCATACCGCCACCGCGGTCGCCGTTTGGGCGGCGTTGATCGTTCTGGGTACGGCCGTCGGGCTGTCCGGGCGCACAGCCGCGGATGAGGCTGCCGATCGCGCTTCCATTACCGGACGTAAAGGCCTTGCGCGGGATTTTCTGCTGCTGACCAAGCCGATCGTCGTCGCGTTGCTGCTGGTCACCACCTTCGCCGGCATGGTAATCGGCGCCCAGGCCTGGCCGCCCCTGGATCTCGTCTTCTGGACCCTGTTGGGTGGTTTCATGGCTGCCGGCGGCTCCGGAGCGATTAACCAATATATCGACCGCTACGATGACACCAAAATGCAGCGCACCCAGAAGCGCCCAATCCCGTCTGGGAGGCTGACCCCGGCAGAAGGGTTAGCCTTTGGCGTGGCCATGACCCTGGCATCCTTTTTTATCATGACCGCCATGGTCAACTTCCTGGCCGCGCTGCTCAGCCTGGCGGGGATAATCTATTATGTCCTGATCTACAGCATCTTCCTGAAGAAAACCACCGTCCAAAACATCGTCATCGGCGGCGGCGCGGGCGCTATCCCACCCCTCGTTGGCTGGGCAGCGGCGACCGGCAGCCTGAATGTCCCCTCATTGTTCCTCTTTGCCGTGGTGTTCCTGTGGACGCCGCCGCACTTCTGGGCGCTGGCGCTGGTTCGCCGCAAAGACTATGCTCGCGCTGGCGTCCCGATGCTGCCGGTGGTACGCGGCGAGCAGGAAACCCGTTGGCAAATTTTCGTATACACCCTCGAGCTGGTTGGGCTGACTTTGCTGCTGCCGCTGTTTGGCCTGGGCGGCAGCATTTACCTGGTCGGAGCGGCGCTGTTAGGGCTGTGGCTGCTCTACGCTGCCTGGAAAGTCTGGAAACAGGGCGGCAATAAACTGGCCTGGAAGATGTATCGCTATTCCAGTATGTATCTGGCGTTTATATTTTTGGTTTTAATGGTTGACCGGCTGCTATAAATACCGATTAATCCAAAACCGGGCGACATAGTCGCCCGGTTTTGGATTAATGAGTTTTTGACACTTTTTTGACACCCGCGTGCTATGCTCTGATCAACACCCGCTGACTGGCTCAGGTTCTTTGATAACAGATGGATGAAATATATTTGATTAATGAAAGGAGCGAAACCAATGATGAAATCAAAAATGCTGATCATACTGCCGCTAATCATAGCCCTGGTTTTGGCAGCCAGCGCCTCAGGCGTGGCAAGCGCCGATGGGGCCGTGGTACCCTTCAAAGCGTTCTATTCAGGAGTTCCGATAGGTATTCCTGTTTTTCCCTGGCTCAATCAG
>CAZPZW010000358.1:0-1715 GCA_964591165.1 uncultured Thermoanaerobaculia bacterium
CAGGCGTTCTGAACGCCCGCGGGAGCGGGGTCTCGAGCCCGTGGTGGGCGGCCTGTGCCGCTCGAGCGCGGGCGTATACTGATTAGGAGCGCCGCGCCACGTTCGCGCGTCCCAGGAGGTCGGTCATGCGTAGCCGGCTCGTCTTCCTGGCGCTCGCCGCCGTTGGGCCCCTTCTTGCCCCCCCGACGAACGCCGCAGTCTTCACCGTCACCTCGACCGCCGATGCCGTCGATTCCTCGCCGGGCGACGGTCTCTGTCATGCGATCTCCGGGTTCTGTACCCTGCGCGCCGCCGTCCAGGAGACGAACGCGCTCGCGGGCGCCGACGAGATCCGAGTCCCGGCGGGGACCTACGTTCTCGCGATTCCCGGCGCGGACGAAGACCTCGCCGCCACTGGGGACCTCGATCTGCGCGACGCCCTGACCATCACCGGCGCCGGTCCCACGCGGACGATCGTCGACGGCGGCAGCCTGGACCGGGTGCTGGACGTCCAGGTCTCCGCCGCGCGGAGCTTCACTTTGCGCGGGCTGCAGCTGGCGCACGGCAGGCTGCCTTCGGGAGCAGGCTCGAGCAACGTCGGCGGTGGATTGCGGGTCGACGGCCCCGCCACGATCGTGATCGACGATTGCCGGCTGCACGGACATCGCGCCGCGAGCGATCAGGTGGGCTATGCCGTGGGCGTCCTGGCGGCGAATCGTTTCGATCTCCTGCGCTCCGAAGTGGACGACTGCCGCCGTCTCGAAGGCAGCCCGAAGGTCGGCACGACCATCTACCTCGGTGATGACGGCGCGAGCTACTTCGTGGAGCGCTCCTGGCTGCACGCCAACGACGGCAGTGGAATCTGGGCCGACCTTCACGTGACGCTCCACGTGACCGAGTCGACGATCGAGTTGCAGGGGGGCCAGGGGATCGTGAGCGGCGGCTCGCTCTACCTCGAGCGGAGCACGGTGGCGTACAACCAGAACGGGGGCATCGCCACCGGCGCCGTGGCCGACCTCGTATTCGCCCGCAGCAGCACGATCAGCGGCAACCTCTCGATCGGCTGGGGCGGCGGGTTCTTCATCGCGGGCGGGGTGGCGAACCTGGTGCTCTCGAGTTGCACCATCACCGGCAACGTGGCGGACGGCGACGCCGACGGAACGGGCGACGGCGGAGGAATCCACAGTTCCGGCCTGGTGCGTCTTCGCCACACGATCCTCGGCGGGAACTTCGACGAGTCCCCATCGGGCAACGACTATCCGGACTGCTCGGCGACTTTGCTCTCCGAGGGCTTCAACCTCATCTCGAGCGCCGTCGGCTGCACGATCACCGGCGATACCGGAGGGAACATCGGGGGGGTGCTGCCAGGGCTCGCGGCACTCGCCTGGCAGGGCGGCGTGACGCCGGTGCACGTGCCGCTCATCGGCAGCCCGGTGGTCGACGCCGGGGACGACGACTGCACCGACGTCGACGGCGCGCTGCTCACGGTCGATCAGCGAGGCTATCCGCGCGAAGTCGACGGCGATCAGGAGCAGGGCGCCTACTGCGACTTTGGGGCGGCCGAGCGCAATCCGCACCTGGTCTTCCAGGACGGGTTCGAGAGCGGAACTTGCTGGGCTTGGAGCAGCTGGAGCTGATCGATCCGCCACGCCGGCGCCGGGCGCGTGAGAGTACAATCACCCTCCCATGAGCCGCGCGACGACGAAGGTGCTGGAAGGGGTCGACAGGGTTCGGGC
>CAZPZW010000359.1:0-1711 GCA_964591165.1 uncultured Thermoanaerobaculia bacterium
GGATGGACGTCGTCGCGGTGCGCGACGCGGCGCACGCGCTGGCGGCGCACGTCCGCTCCGGCGCCGGCCCCGCGTTTCTCGAGTGCGTGTCCGAGCGGTTCGCCGCGCACTCCACCGCGACGCGCGAGACGCGCCCCGCCGCCGAGATGGCGGCGATCCGCGACCGCTGCCCGATCCGGCGGCACGCGGCGCGGCTCGAGGCCGAGGGCGCGCTGGGTGCCGGCGTACGCGAAAAGCTCGAGCGCGAGGTCGCCGACGCGGTGACCTCGGCCCTCCGCTTCGCCGAAGCCGCCCCGTTCCCCGACGCCGCGGAGGCACTGCGCGATGTCGTCTGACACGCCTCCGCGCCCCGCGAAGGTCTTCTTCGCCGAGGCGATCTCGCGTGCGCTCTCCGAGGCGATGGCGCGCGATCCGCGCATCGTCGTGCTGGGCCAGGACGTCGGGCGCTACGGGGGACCCTACCGCGAATTCGCGGGCCTGCACGCCGCGTTCGGTGCCGATCGCGTGCGCGACACGCCGGTCGCCGAGGCCGCGATGATCGGCGTGGGCGTGGGCGCCGCGGCGGCCGGCCTGCGGCCGGTCGTCAGCATCACGTACATGGACTTCCTGATGCTCGCGCTCGACCCGCTCGTCGGCTACGCCGCGAAAGTCCGCTACAAGACCGGCGGTCAGCTGACCGCGCCGGTCGTCGTCAAGACGACCGCGGGCGCGAAGGGCCAGGGCGTCGCGCACTCGCAGTGCCTCGAATCCTGGCTCGTCGGCGTCCCCGGCCTCAAGGTCGTCGCGCCGTCGACGCCGGCCGACGCGTGGGGGCTCATGCACGCGGCGCTGCGCGAGGACGGGCCGGTCGTGTTCGTCGACCACAAGCGCCTGTTTCCGACCGCAGGCGAGCTCGCCGCCGACGCGGCGCCCGTTCCGATCGGGCGCGCGACGATCCGCCGGCGCGGCGCCGACGTCACGATCGCGACGCACTCGTACATGTGCCGCGTCGCGGACGCGGCCGCCGACCGGCTCGCCGCGGAAGGCGTCGCGTGCGAGATCGTCGACCTGCGCACGCTCGCGCCGCTCGACGCCGACACCGTGTGCGAGTCGGCGGCGCGCACCGGCGCGCTCGTGACGCTCGAGGAAGGCCAGCTCGCCTGCGGCATCGGCGCGGAGGTGGCGTTCCGCGTGCGCGAGAAGGTGGGTACGATGCGCGTCGCGCGCGTCGGCGCCCTGCCGGCGCCGGTGTCGTCCAACCCGATCCTCGAGGCGGCCTGCGTTCCGGGCGCCGACAGGGTCGTCGACGCGGTGCGCGGCCTGCTCCGGCCCTGACCGCGACTCACGAAAGGCGCCAACGCATGATCCGCAAGCTGTCCGTCCCCGGTCCGATCGAGGACGTCGAGGAACTGCGCGTGCTGATGTGGCACGGCGGCGAGGGCACGGCGTTCGCGCCGGGCGCGCTCGTCGTCGAGCTGGAGACGCACAAGGCGGTCGTCGAGGTGCGCGCCGGACGCCCCGGGGTGCTGCGGAAGATCCTCTGCGAGGCGGGCGCCTGGGAGAAGCCCGGCAACGCGCTCGCGCTCGTGGGCGACGACGCGGACGAGCCGCTGCACGCGTCGACGGACGCGCTCGATACGTACGAGGTCGACTTCGAGCTCACCTGACGGAGGTCGGGGCTCGCTTCCGTCGCGGCGCCATCGGCCGGGCGCCGGGCCCGGCGGGAAGCGAG
>CAZPZW010000360.1:0-1677 GCA_964591165.1 uncultured Thermoanaerobaculia bacterium
ACATTCGTGACGAGAGCGACTAGCAGATCCTCATTGTGCTGGAACCGCGCGCGCGGACGGTCGAGATCGATGTGCTGATGGACAGCCTGTTCCGCCTGACCGACCTCGAAACGCGTTTCCCCTTGAATATGAACGTGCTGGACGCGAACCGCACCCCGCGCGTGATGGGGCTGGGCGAGGTATTGCGCGAATGGCTCAAGCACCAGATCGATGTACTGGTACGCCGCGCGAAGCACAGGCTCGATAAGATCGCAGCGCGACTGGAGCTGCTCGACGGCTATATCATCGCCTACCTCAACCTCGACCGCGTGATCGAGATCATCCGCACCGAGGATGAGCCCAAAGAAGTGATGATGGCAGAGTTCAGCCTGACCGACCGGCAGGCCGAGGCGATCCTCAACATGCGGCTGCGTTCTCTGCGCAAGCTTGAGGAGATGGAGCTGCGGCGCGAGCATAGCGATCTGCTTAAGGAACGTGAAGAGCTTGAAAAGCTGGTCGAAAGCCCGGCGCGTCAGCGCACGCGCCTTAAGCGTGATCTCGCGGATCTGCGCAAACGGTACGCGCCTGAGACCGATATCGGTCGTCGTCGTACACAGGTTGAGGAAGCTGCGCCCGCGCGGGAAATCCCCCTTGAAGCCATGATTGAGCGGGAGCCGATCACCGTAATCCTCTCGCAGCGCGGCTGGATCCGGGCGATGAAGGGACATGTGGACCTCGCCTCTGCCGAAACGGCGAAATTCAAGGAAGGCGATGGCCCGCTGTTCGCCCTCCATGCGCAGACGACGGATAAGCTACTTATGGCCTGCACCAATGGGCGTTTTTACACGCTGGGCGCGGACAAGCTGCCCGGCGGGCGCGGCTTTGGTGAGCCGGTGAGGTTGATGGTTGATCTGGATGGAGACACAGAAATCGTTGCGTTGCTACCAGCGAAGGCGGGCGGAAAGATGCTGCTTGCAGCATCCGACGGACGCGGTTTCGTCGCGGTGATGGATGAGGTCATCGCGGAGACGCGCAAGGGCAAGCAGGTGATGAACCTGAAGACCGGTGCTCGCGTTGCTGTCGTGCATGTAATGGTCCCAGAAGCGGATAGCGTCGCGGTGATTGGCGAGAACCGCAAATTGCTGATCTTCCCGCTTTCTGAATTGCCTGAGATGACAAGAGGGCAAGGCGTGGCGCTCCAGCGCTATCGGGACGGCGGCCTCTCTGACGCGATAGCCTTCCGGCTTGCCGATGGCCTGAGCTGGCAAATGGGCGGGGAATCGGGGCGCACACGCACCGAGACTGACCTTGCTATGTGGCGTGTCGCGCGCGGAGCGGCGGGGCGCATGCCGCCTACGGGGTTTCCGCGTAATAATCGTTTCGGTTGAGGCGGTTATTCGCGACGAACCGAGTTATGGATACTATGATCTTAACCGTATGAAAAGAATTGATATTATATAACTGGCCCTATGGCACGTTTTAGGCGCGCAGGCTGCGTCAACTAAAATCGTGTCAAAAGTCGCAATAACGCGCGGGTTAGGTCGTTTAGGAATCATGGAAGGCATATCACCAGAAACATGGAAGGGGCAGGCGTTAATGCCGACCGCTTTCGGCTGTTCGGTGGTCGGGCAAGCCCAGTCTGTAGACTTCATTTCCATCATGAATGCCTTGCCCAATGCCGCAGCTGTTATCGGCTGG
>CAZPZW010000361.1:0-1672 GCA_964591165.1 uncultured Thermoanaerobaculia bacterium
CGGACGATCACCAGCTCCTCGCCGCGCCCGTCGAGGGTCGCCGGGACGAGCACGGTGGGGCACTGCCAGATCCGGTCGTAGAGGCCGTGACGGCGGAGCCCTTCCATGACCCGCGCGTCGGCCTCGCGCAGCAGGTCGAGCCGTTGGCGGGTGACCGTCGCGGCGCGCGGCTGGAGCGCGCCCGGAGTGCCCTCTCCCCGCCACCAGAGGCAGCGGTTGACGTGCGGCACCTCCTTGTAGATCGTCCCCGCGAGCTCGAGCAGCTCGCTCCAGGGGAGCTCTCCGGCGAGCATCACGGGGTGTTCGTAGGCGCGCAGATCGGCCTTGACGCCGACCGAGCGGATCGGCAGCGCCCGCGCCGTGACCGCGCTGCGGCGGGCGACCTCGGCGAGGCGGGGCTCGATCTCGGCGAAATGGGCGCGATCCGCCTCGCCGGTGGAGCAGAGGAGACGCACCCCGAGCCCCGGCCCGGGAAAGGGGTGGCGCCAGATCGCTTCGCGCGGCACGCCGAGCCGCTCCCCGAGCTCGCGCACTTCGACCTTGTAGAGGTCGGCGAGCGGCTCGACGACCCGGCCCTCGGCGATCATCTGCTGGATCACCGGCACCCGGTTGTGGTGCGTCTTGATGGTGTCGGCGCGCTTCGTGCCGCCGGTCTCGATGGTGTCGGGGTAGATCGTCCCCTGGGCGAGCAGGTGCCCCTCGAGGCCGAGCCGCTGGGCTTCCCGTTCGAACACGCGGATGAAGGTGTCGCCGATCGCCCGCCGCTTGGGCTCGGGGTCGACCAGCCCCGCGAGCGCCGCGAGGAAGTCCGCGGAGGCGTCGACGAACTCGAGGCTCGAGCCGAGACCGAGCTCCTCGAGCAGGGCGATCACCTGCCGGCTCTCGTCCTTGCGCATCAGGCCGTTGTCGACGTGCAGCAGGCGCAGGCGCTCAGGGCCGATGGCCAACGCCAGGAGCTTCGCCGCGACCGTCGAGTCGACGCCGCCCGAGGCGAGCAGGAAGACCGAGCGGTCGCCCACCGCGACGCGCAGGCGGGCCACCTCCTCGTCGAGGAAGCGCTCCATGGTCCACGACGGCGCGCAGCCGCAGATGCGCAGCACGAAGTTGGCGATCATCTCGTCGCCGTGCAGGGTGTCGTCGACCTCGGGATGGAACTGGACGCCGTAGCGGCGCAGAGCATCCGAGCCGATCGCCGCGAAGCGATGCGGCGCGGAGCCGGCGCCCAGCGTGGTGTGGCCGAGCTCCTCGAAGCCGGGCCCCACCGCGACCACCGAGTCGTAGTGGCTCATCCAGACCGGCTCGACCGGTCCGAGGCCGGCGAAGAGCGGATGCGGGCGCGCCAGGTGGAGCTCGGCGTGCCCCCACTCGCGCCCGCCGTGCACCACCTCGCCGCCGTAGTGCTTGGCGATCTCCTGATGGCCGAAGCAGAAGCCGAGGATCGGCGTCGGGAGGTCGTAGATCTCCTTGGTGTACGCCGAGTCCTCGCCGAAAGCGGAGAGCGACGGGCTGCCGGAGAGCACGATGCCCCGGCAGTCGGCGAATCGTTCGATCGGGTCCTCGGGCTGGCGGATCTCGGCCAGGACGCCGAGGCGGCGGATCTTGGTGGCGATCAGGTGGGCGTACTGCCCGCCGAAGTCGACGACGGCGATGGTGTCGTGGCGCAAGCTCGCTC
>CAZPZW010000362.1:0-1671 GCA_964591165.1 uncultured Thermoanaerobaculia bacterium
AACTCCACCAGCGCCTTCTGCTCGTTGGTGAGCGCGGCCTGCAGGGCCACCACCTCGCGCACCTGGGCCTCCAACAGGCTGTCGCCCATCACCGGCGGAGCGGGCGGGCGGAACTGGCCGGCGCTGTCCAGCGCGAAGGGCCGCACATGGCCCCAATGCGGCGCCAGGCAACCGGGGGCCCAGCGGCGGCCCTCCAGGGTGAAGTACTTGGGCTGCCAGCGGTCGATGTCGTTCAGCTTGTCCGGCGGGTTCACCGGCGTGTAGTGCGTGTAGTCGCCGTAGAGGGTGTCCGCGCGGGGGTCCGTGCCGAACATGTTGCTACCATCATCCTTGCGGGCCTCGATCACGGTGCGTGCGGCCAGGTTGCCGATGCCCTGCGGGGTGGCGGGGTCCAGGCTGCGGTCGTCGGGGTCGTAGCCGAACTCCTTCAGCCGGCCCAGGAAGAGCGCGCTGTCCGCCGGATACACCACGCACAGCGTGCGGCACATCGCGTAGCTGATGGCCTTCTCCTTGTTGGCCAGGGTGCGCTCGGCCGCAGGGCGCCGGTCGGCCTTCAGGTGCACTGGCTCGGCCACGCTGTCGTAGCGGCTCCAGGCGTCGAACTGCGCGATCATCGGCAGCGCCAGCATGCGGCTGTTCACCGGCGGGCGCGGCTTGTTGTTCTCCGTGTCGTTGGCGGTGCCCTCGAGGGCCACACCGCCCCAGCGGTAGGCCATGTTGTCGCGCCCCAGCGGGCCGCGGTCGGGCGGTGCGGCCGTGTCGGCGGACGGAGGGGCGCCACAGGCGGCGAGCAGGAGGACCAGGGCGGGGACGGACAGGCGCATGGAGCGGAGATGGTCCAGCAACATAGGCGGATCGGGACGAACGGCCCCTGATCTCGTGCGGAACCGGATCCTGATCATGCGAACAGAGGGTAGGACCGTATGGGTCAGCCGTTGGCGAGGGGCCCCTCGCGTTCACGTCCCTTGTACATTGGCAGTTCGCTTCCGAACACTGTGCACGCACGGCCTATGATCCGAGGACTTCTCCTAATGATGCTGTGGGTTTCACCCGGGGGCATCGCCCGTGGAACGTCCGATCCGATCGCCCGGTACACGGAAGCCAAGTCGGCGATCGAACAGGGCGATGTTCAGGGTTTCCGATCGGGCCATGCCTGGCTCGAGCGCGATCGGAAGGATCCGCGCAGCCAGTGCCTGGCGGGCATCCTCAGTGGCCTCTGGGCCATGGGTGAACAAGACTACGGGCTCGCCATCCGCATCCTTCAGCCCTTGGAGGGGTCCGCGCGAACGGTGTTCGGCGACAGGTCCGCACCGCACCTGGACGTGTTGACCTACCTGTCCTGGTCCTACGGGTATGCCGGAGATCTGGACAACGAACTGCGGATCAACCAGGACCTGCTGGCGCACTACAGGACCGACAGCGTTCGCTACGGACTGGAGATCGTGGACACCTACAACACCATCGCCATGAACCTGGGCATGCGTGGCGATCGGTTGACCGAGATGCGGTTGCTGCAGGACGGCCTGGCCATGCTCGAGACCATCCGTGCGCGGAACGGACCCCAGGCCGCACGAATCCCCGGCCTCCGCTGGACCCTGATGAACTCGTACGCCATCTCGGCGATCGGCGCGTCGCCGGGGCCGCCGTAGTCGAGCACCTCGACCCGCGGCT
>CAZPZW010000363.1:0-1646 GCA_964591165.1 uncultured Thermoanaerobaculia bacterium
GTTCCTACCTCTGTGCCGGTCTGTACGGGGTGGCCATTGCCGCCGCCGGTATGATGGCCACCACGGCCATGCAGCTCGCCATCGATGCCTTCGGTCCGATCGCCGACAATGCCGGTGGTATTGCGGAGATGAGTGAACTGCCCGGCGAAGTGCGTGAGAAAACCGATATTCTGGATGCGGTAGGAAATACCACGGCCGCTACCGGTAAAGGGTTCGCGATCGCTTCGGCCGCGCTGACCGCCTTGGCCCTGTTTGCGGCTTTTGTGGGAATCGCCAAGATCGACGGGATCGATATTTACCGTGCCGATGTACTGGCCGGACTGTTCGTAGGGGCCATGATCCCCTTCATCTTCTCTTCACTCGCTATCACAGCGGTAGGTCAGGCGGCCATGGCCATGGTGGAAGAAGTTCGTCGCCAGTTCCGCGAGATCCCCGGTATCCTGGAAGGAAAGGGCAAACCTGAATATGAAAAATGTGTGGCCATTTCTACCGAAGCCTCCATCAAGAAAATGATGCTGCCAGGTGCCATCGCCATTATCGCTCCGTTGCTGATCGGTTTCCTGTTCGGACCTGAAGTATTGGGTGGATTTCTGGCCGGTGCTACCGTGAGCGGTGTGCTGATGGGCATGTTCCAAAACAATGCCGGAGGTGCATGGGACAATGCCAAGAAAAGCTTTGAAAAAGGAGTGGAGATCAACGGCGAGATCTATTACAAGAAGTCTGAGCCGCATAAGGCTTCCGTAACCGGTGACACCGTGGGCGATCCGTTCAAGGACACCTCAGGACCTTCGATGAATATCCTGATCAAACTGATGAGTATCGTTTCGCTGGTGATCGCCCCGACCCTGGCCAAGATTCACGCCGAGAAGATCCAGCACAACCGCATGCAGTCACTTACTGCTTCCATGGCCAATTGCAAGGCGGCCGGTTGCACTGAAGCCGAATGCGCGACCGTAATGGGCGGCAAAGCGGAAAGCGGAAAAGCCTGCTGCAGCGGAGAAGCTGCTGAAAAAGCCCACTGCGGCGGTGGTGCGGAATGCGAAAAGAATTGCGGCGGAAAATGCGACAAAGCCACCTGCGATATGCCCTGCTGTGCCAAAGGCGAAAAAGCCCACTGTGCGGGAGGACCCGAGTGTGAGAAGAACTGCGGTGGCAAATGCGACCCCGCTACCTGCAAGGAATCATGCTGCAGTGGTGGAGAGGCTAATCCTGCGACCGATTCGCTGAAGGCGACACCAGCCCAGCACTAATCGATGGAATATCTTGAAAAGCCCGCCCAGATTGGCGGGCTTTTTTTATGGCGGATGGGCGATCGAGGTCCCTGCGCAGGGACAATGGAATAAGGAGATGAGGAGAAGGGGAGACCGGAAGAAAGGAAGAATCGGGAGGAGACCGCACTTGCATATGCCCACCTCATCTTTCTCCGTAGTGGTGATTCATGTGCCAGCGTGAGGAACGGCAACTAAAATAACCAACCTGCACTACTGACGGAGGCTTCCTCTGTGTCCTCAAAAAACTCAGATCCTAGTCCGACTATCAATTCAATGTGAACGAAAACCGGAGCCATTGCATTCAAAAAAATCCCTGCGACCTCCTATGTTTGTTTTGTGATTAGATTGAGCCTTATTCACCGAAGAAAATAGGGA
>CAZPZW010000364.1:0-1644 GCA_964591165.1 uncultured Thermoanaerobaculia bacterium
CTAACTAGGGTTATTCCTGAGAACGGATTCTGGCATTGGGTGTGACATTGGCTGGATAAGAGTGTAGCGCTCTTCCGGTGTCAGGGCGTGACAGGTCCATCGAATGAGGGGCTTGCGACGATCGAGAGGCTCGGTCGGCGATCCAGCGAAGGCGCAACGTCACCGTGCTAAACCGAATCGGCGTCGAGCGGGCTGCGAACGCCGAGGCCGCCCTTGTTGAGGACGTGGGTGTAGACCATGGTGGTGGTCACCTGCCGGTGGCCCAGGAGTTCCTGTACGGTCCGGATGTCGTAACCCGCTTCGAGCAGGTGGGTCGCGAAGCTGTGGCGGAGGGTGTGGCAGGTGACCCGCTTGGGGATGCCGGCGGCCTGGGCCGCCGCCGAGACCGCTCGCTGGACGCGATCGGGGTGGAGGTGATGGCGGCGAGTCGCCCCACTCCTCGGGTCGCGGGAGAAGCGCGGCGCAGGAAAGACCCACTGCCAGGCCCACTCCAGCCCGGCGTGGGGAAGCTTGCGGGCGAGCGCTCCAGGGAGCTCCACTTCGCCGCCTCCCGCGGCGAGATCCTGGCGGTGGAGCCGCCGCACCGCTTCGAGGTGCGGCACGAGCTCCCTCGCGGCGGCCGCCGGGAGCATCGTCCGGCGGTCCCGGTCCCCCTTGCCCGCACGGATCGTGAGCTCCGCGCGCTCGTAGTCCAGGTCTTTCACCCGCAGGCGGAGCGCCTCGTGCAGGCGCAGTCCGCCGCCATAGAGCAGGAGAGCGACGCGCCGCTCGACGCCGCCCATCGCCGCGAGCAATCGTCGCGCTTCGGCACGCGACAGGACCACCGGCAGACGCTTCGGGCGCCGGGCACGCGCGGCCTCGGGGAGCGGACCAAGAGCGATGTCGAGGACCTCGCGATAGAGGAAGAGGAGCGCGGCGAGCGCCTGATTCTGCGTGGCCGCAGCGACCCTGCACTCCACCGCGAGGTGGGTCAGGAAGGCCGAAACCTCCGCCGCTCCGAGCTCGGCCGGGTGCCGCTTGCCGTGGAAGAGCACGTAGCGACGCGCCCAGCCGACATAGGCGCGCTCCGTGGCGGCCGCCAGGCGACGCCGACGCGCCGCCAACGCCAGGCGCTCGAGCAGGCGAGGGCTCTCTCCCGCGGGCTGCATCTCGACTCCAGAGAGACGCAACCTCGGCCCGCTGTCTGACCGGCGGTTTCTCGGGAGCCGCGGCCAGCGCGCCGGCCGCGGCGGCGCTCAGGCGACGGGCACGGGGAGCTGGTGGAGCAGCTTCTCCACCAGGCTCAGGCGCTCGGCGAGCTCCCGGCGGAGCTCGAGCTTGTCGGTGCGCGCGACTTCGCGCCGCAGCTCGGGAAGGTAGTGCTCGAGCAGGCCGCGCAACTCGTCGGCCTCGTTATCGGTCAGATGCAGATCCATGGCGACTCCGATCGGCGGCCGGGGCCAATCTCCGACCCCCGCCCATTATCTCTCCGCCGGCGGTCGCCCGCGTCGCCCGGGGCGGGTTGCGCCGCCGGTCCCCGGAGCTCGCGCGCCGGCCCGGGAGATCTCTGCCCGGGACCCGGGGCCCGCGACCTGCTGCTGATTCAGAAGAGGGAGATTGGTGGAGCTGATCGGGATCGAACCGACGACCTCTTGAATGCCATTC
>CAZPZW010000365.1:0-1642 GCA_964591165.1 uncultured Thermoanaerobaculia bacterium
CGGATGTCGCGCCCCTCGACGTAGAAGATGACGTCCTCGCCGATGTTGGTGGCGTGGTCGGCGACCCGCTCGTAATTGCGCGCGATGAGCAACAGGTGGAGGGCGCGGGTCACCGTGCGCGGGTCCTCGATCATGTAGGTCAGGAGCTCCCGGAAGAGCTGCTTGTAGAGCCCGTCGACCTCGTCGTCGCGCCGGCAGACCTCGAAGGCGGCCTGGGCGTCGCGGCGCACGAAGCTGTCCAGCGCGTCGCGCACCATCTCCTGGGTGATCAGCGCCAGGCGCGGCAGGTCGATGTAGGGCTTGAGCGGCGGCTCCTGGTTGAGCACCTCGACCGCCTGGGCGATGTTGACCGCCGAGTCGCCCATCCGCTCGAGATCGTTGGCGATCTTCATCACCGCGACCAGGAAGCGGAGGTCGATCGCGGTCGGCTGTTGCAGCGCCAGCACCGTGCTGCAGGCCTCGTCGAGGTCCTTCTCGAGCTGGTCGACGTCGCTGTCGGTGCGGATCACCGCCTGGGCGCGCGAGGTGTCGCGCTCGACGAGCGCCGCCATCGCCTCGCTGATCATCCGCTCGACGAGGCCTCCCATGCGCAGCAGCAGCTGCCGGATGCGGTCGAAGTCCTGGTCGCGATGTCGTTCCATGGGGCGAAACCCTCGAAAAGCGCCTCGGAAACTACTACGAATGAAAAAAAGGGGGGAGGCCCCCGAGGCTGAGAAGGGGCCTCCCCGCACCGAGGGTGCGCTAGAAGATGACCTGGAGCTGGACGCGGAGCTCGTCGAGCTCGGCGCCGGTGGTCTTGTCTTCGTACATGAAGTAGTCGGCCTGGATCTTGTTGACGTGCTTGTTGAGGTACCAGCTCAGACCGATGCCGGTGCCCTCGAAGTCCTTGAGCGCGCTGCCCAGGTTGGAGACCGAGAAGGCCTGGTCGCGCTCGATGTTCTCGAGCCTTCCGGCGATCTCGAACTTCTTGTTGGGGAAGAGGTAGCCGGCCTGGAGGTAGTAGCCCTTGTTGTCCGAGGTGACGTTCGACTGGTTCTCGGCCTCCTCGTCGAAGTACTCCCCCTGGACGTTGAAGCCGCGCCACTTGAAGGCGGCCTCGTAGCCGAGGCGGAAGACGTCGACCGCGGCGGTTCCGACGCCGATCGTGTTGTCCACCGCGCCGAGCGCGAGGACGAGCTTGGGCGAGTCGGGGTAGTCGAGCGAGCTCTCCTCGAACTTGTACTCGCCGAAGGGCATCCAGCCGACGCGGCCGGAGTAGAGGTAGTCGTCGTTGTCGTTGATGTTGATGTTGCGCGCGATGCCGTTGTAGGCGCCGACCGCGTACTCGAAGGTCTTGGACTCGTTCATGCCCTCGACGCGGATGCCCTGGTCGCGGCCCGGCGCGTAGAGCGCGTTGCCGATCCAGCGGTCGACGAACTGCTGCTTGCCCGAGGAGGTGTACTCCTGGCGGCTGAACGGCACTTTGCCCTGGCCGACCCAGATGGTCGCCAGCGGATTCTTCGCCCACCAGATCTCGGCGTCCTCGAGCTCGGGGCCGCGGCGGACCGTGGTGCGCAGGGTGGTGCCGGAGAGCGACGCCGCGGTGACGTAGCCGGCGCCCACCCAGTTGGCCTGCAGCTTGAACTTCCAGTCGCCGGCCTTG
>CAZPZW010000366.1:0-1640 GCA_964591165.1 uncultured Thermoanaerobaculia bacterium
GGTTCACGCCCCAGGCCGTCAGGGCGCCGGCGTCCTGGTCCCACTGCGTCGAATCGAGCTTGCGGAACGCCGTGATCGACCGGATCGTGAGTGTGTCATTGACCGTCCACTCGCCCGTGAGGGAATGCCCGTGTATGCGCTGCGGGCTCGACCGCAGCGGCAGCCCCAGGCGGGCGACCCGGGCCCGCTCCGTGTCCACCGTGATGAAGGAGGGGCGGACCGCCGGGACCTGCTGGGTCGCGGTGATGTGGAAGTAGCCGGCGGTCGACCGGTCGCGCGACCAGTCGAAGGCATAGTGGAAGGAGAGATTGTCCGTCGGCTGCCACAGGGCCGCGGTGCGGAAGCCGCCGCGCTTGACCTGTCCATAGTCCGCCTGGCCCTCCATCGGGTTCTCGACCCAGCCGTCGCGCCTGTCATAGACGCCGCTCAGCTTCACGCTGAGGCCGGCGAACTTCGGCAGGTTGATGTTGACCGAGCCCTTCATCGCGTCGCGGTTGCCGTAGCTGGCCATGGCGTCGACGCCGAACTCGCCGGTCGGACGCTTGCTGACGATGCTGACCGCACCACCCAGGGTGTTTCGCCCGAACAGGGTGCCCTGCGGCCCACGCAGCACCTCGATGCGCTCGAGGTCAACGAGTTCCATGCCGAGACCGGAGACGCGGCCGACGTAGACGCCGTCGATGTAGATGCCGACCGTCGAATCGCGGGTGACCTGCGTCGGATCGTTGGGAACCAGGCCGCGCATGCCGATGACGACGGCGGACGACCGGCCGACGAATGGCGCGATGCGAAGCGACGGCATCGAGCCGGTGAACAGATCGTAGAGCGAGCCGATGCCCTTGTCCTGCAGGGCGTCGGCACTCACCGCCATGATCGAGATAGGGGCATCCTGGATGTTCTCGGCCCGCTTCTGTGCCGTGACGATGATCTCCTCCAGGGCGGCGGTCCGCTCGCTGTCCTGCGCGCCTGCGGCAGCCGCGAGCAGCGACAGCGCGACGCCGGCCGTTACGCTGCGAGCAGTTGCCGGCCGCCAGCCGGCGATGGTGGAATTCCGGTTGCCCGCCCGCGCGACGGCGGCGAACGGAGAGTCGGTCGTCGAGCTGTTCATCTTCATGTTCCCCCTCGGCTTCTTATGGCCGTCATCTGGCACGGCCGACGTTCCCCGATCGCGGGATCGGAGCGTGACTGCCTGTAAAGACAAGTGACGTGTCCAAAGCCGTATGCGCACCGCGGGATTTCTCGCGGGTCTGGCCGGGTGCGGGGTGTGGGGGAGCGCCGCCGGGCGCGGGAGCGGGTGTCGGAGATCAGCCCCGCCGTGTCGCGAAGCGCTCCGTCGCGCTCACGAGTTCGTGCGTGTTTCCGGGCTCTAAGGCCGAGTGGCCGGCATCGGCCACGATGCAGAAGTCCGCCTCGGGCCAGGCGCGGTGCAGCGCCCAGGCGGTCATCATGGGGCAGACGACGTCGTAGCGGCCCTGCAAGATCACGGCCGGGATGTGCCGGATGCGCGGGATGCCGTCGAGCAGCTGGTTCTCGTGGTGGAAGAACCCGCCGTTCACGAAGGAATGGCATTCGATGCGCGCGACCGCGAGGGCGTAGCGATCCTCGCTCCAGTGCGCGACGGTGGCTTCGCTCGGGATCAG
>CAZPZW010000367.1:0-1628 GCA_964591165.1 uncultured Thermoanaerobaculia bacterium
CCGCCTGACAACCCTTGCGCCGCTTAAAGTTTAAGGGTGTGTTTTGTTATCTTCGAAAGTGTGAAGACCTTACAGGTTTAAATACCTGTAAGATATTACGTTGCCAGGAGAAAAGAGATAAGTAAAAACTTAAAGAAAACAGAATAATGAGAGAAAAAGGCATTAACGGGCATAAGCCGGGTCAAAGGGGGTCTGGTTCTTCAAGACCCCAAAAGCCAAGTGCATCAATTTGCGCATGGCCGCCCCGATGATGACTTTTTTGGCTTTACCACAAGCGCGTAAACGGTCAGCCAGGGCTTTGATGAGCGGGTTAAAACGGATGGCGGCGATGGCCGGCCAATACAAGGCTGCCCGGACCGAGGCTTTACCCAGTTTGCTCAAGTGCGGCGTCTTGCGCACCGAAGAACCTGACTGGTGATGAGCCGGGGTCAAGCCAGCATCGGCGGCAGCGGCTCGGGCCGAGGTATAAGCGGCCAAATCGTAGAACTCGGCCAAGAGTTTGATGGCGGTGGTGGCTCCAAAGCCCTTGATCGAGATCAGGAGTAGGTAATCAGCCTGTAACTGCGGCTTTTGTTCAATCAGGTCATGGATGTGTCGTTCCAGTTCAAGAAGTTGTTCATCCAGGCTGTTGATCAAACTTTGGAGTGAAGCTTTGACCAGCTCATCCCGACAACTGACCAGCCGATTAAGCTGTTGGGTCCGGGTTTGCAGCAAATCTTCCCGATAACGCACCCAAGCCCGCAACTGCCGTTGTTCCGTACTAGGCGGTTGCCATCGTTTTGGCCCGGTTTGGGCACAGAATAAGGCGATCACCTGGCTATCCTGCTTGTCGGTCTTGTTGCGTTGCAGTTGGCTTTGGGCAAAACCTTTGATTTGAGCCGGATTGACCACACTGACTTGATAGCCTTGCTCAACCAGATACTCAGCCAGTTCTTCCCAGTAGATATTGGTCGCTTCCATACAGATATGAACTTCAGCCCCCACCGCTGGCCTGAGCCACTCCTGCAACCGAGCATAACCCGTTGCATTGTTCTCAAACTCTCGCTGGCTCTGCCCACCGCTCGCTTTGAGCCAGGTGGCGGCAAAACTTTTCTTGGCAATGTCGATCCCGACTACATTTTTCATCACTTCCTCCTGTTTATTGGGGGTGGGGTCGCAAGGCTAACCTTGTGACTGCAAGCTCCGACACTGATCTGTCTGGCCTTTGATTTTACCCAGCCTTTATTCATCGCCAGCCGTGGTCTGATCTTACAGGCGGTCTCCTTGGACTGAGGTCTTTATCAGACTCTGATCGGCTTTGCCAGGAGTTTACTGCTTGTCTCCTTTTTTTTCAATCTCTTTAAGGGTCTTTAGTTATCTTTTCTTTTGACTTTACATAATCTCTTTTCTCACAAGGTCTTTACGAGGCAAGGATCGGGAGAATATATGATTGCACGTATTTGGCATGGAATCACCCCGGCGGCCAAAGCCGAGGCGTATCTTGATTTTCTGAACCAATCCGGCGTGCCCGATTACCAGGCCACGCCGGGTAACCGGGGGGTGTATGTGCTGCGCCGCGTTGAGGGCGAGGTATTCGCGCTGCTCGTCGCTCAACTGGTCTTCGGGGATCTGCGGCATGCGCTCAGGCA
>CAZPZW010000368.1:0-1627 GCA_964591165.1 uncultured Thermoanaerobaculia bacterium
TCGGGAATCGCGGTTTCTCGGTAGCCCTCGTTCCGCCCGGCCAGTCGGATCTCCCCGCGCCGCGACCGGCGGGCGCCTGTCGTAAGCCAACCACGGGCGCCCGCCTCCGGCTTCGGCCTCGCCGATCACTTCCGTTGCCCTCGGCTTTCCTGTGCTCGGCCTCAGAGGCCGCTCTGCAGGGAGATCCGACCGGCCGTGCCCCCACCCTGGTGAAGCCGTCACTCCCCCACCCATGGCTTCACCTTGGGGGAGAGGCCGGCCGGGGAAAGCGGAGGAGACGCGACGCGCCTCGCAAAGCGTTGCGAGCCGGAGCGCGACGGAGCTTTCACCGGACGGCCGCGGGCGGGGGAGCGCTGGCTACACGCGGGTGCCGGACCGCTGGCGACCCATGCGCGAGCGACCGAGCCTTAGACCGGATTCGGCACGTCGATGAAGTCGTGCGCCAATCCGAACCGCTCGGCCAGGTGCTCGCCGAGCGCGCGAATGCCGAGCCGCTCGGTGGCGTAGTGGCCGCAGGCGAAATAGTGGATGCGGTTCTCGCGCGCGACGTTCATCACCCACTCGCTCGCCTCGCCGGTGACGTAGGCGTCGAGCCCGGCGGCGATCGCTTGGTAGAGCTCGCCTTGGGCGCCTCCCGAAATGATGCCCACGGTCGAGATCGGATCGGGACCGGAGAGGAAGGCGAGGGGCTCGCGCTCGAAGGTGAGGCGCAGGCGATCCACCAGCTCGCCGCTCGGCAGCGGCTCGGGATAGCGACCGCGATAGCCGATCGGGATCCCTTGGTAGAGCCCGAAGGGCTCGAGCGAGTAGAGGCCGAGCCGCTTGGCGGCGAGGACGTTGTTGCCCAGCTCGGCGTGGCGGTCGAGCGGCAGATGGTAGGCGAAGAGAGCCATCCCGGCGTCGATCAGGGTCGCGACCCGGCGATACTGCGCGCCGGTGAGCTGGCGCGGCAGACCCTCCCAGAAGAGGCCGTGGTGGACCAGCACGGCGTCCGCGCCGGCGTCGCGGGCGCGCTCGAAGAGCTCGCTGCAGGCCGAGACACCGGTGGCGATGTGGCGAATCGGCCGCCGCCCGTCGACCTGCAGGCCGTTGGGACCGAAGTCCTTGTCGCGACTGGCGTCGAGCAGCTGGTCGAGGTGCTCGGCCAGGTCCTGGGGGGTGAGCTCACCGTGCGCCATCGCAAACTCCTTGCAGCAAGGAGAAGGGCCGGACCCGCGCGGGATCCGGCCCGGATGCTCCCTCGGTCAGAGAGCTCGGCTCAGCGGCCGCGGCCGCCGCGTCCGAAGCGGCTCGCGCCGCCCCGTCCACCGCGATCGCCGCGCCCGCCGCGGTCGCCACCGCGCTCCGGGCGGTCACCGCGCTCGGTGCGCGGCGGACGCTCGTCCTCGGACATCCCCATGCCGGCGTACTGCGCCGGATCGTAGTCCGGAGCCTCCATGATGACTGCCTTGCGGGAGAGCCGCACACGCCCGGTGTCGTCGATGTCGATGACCTTGACCTCGAGCTCGTCGCCCTCCTTGACGATGTCGGAGGTCTCGCGCACCCGGTAGGGGGCGAGCTCGCTGATGTGCACCAGGCCGTCCTGCCCGGGAAGGATGCCGACGAAGCAGCCGTAGGCCTCGACGCG
>CAZPZW010000369.1:0-1618 GCA_964591165.1 uncultured Thermoanaerobaculia bacterium
CTCAGCCGACCAGCACACTCCCGCCGTTGACGTTGAGCACCTCGCCCGTGATGTGGCGGGCGAGCGGCGAGGCGAGGAAGACGATCGGGCCCGCGACGTCCTCGGCAACGGCGACGCGCTGCAGCGGAATGCCCGCTTCGATGGCGCCGCGGCTGTCGAGATCGTCGCGCAAGGCGCCCGCGGACATGTCGGTGTCGACCCATCCCGGCGCCACGCAGTTCACGCGGATCTCCGGTGCGAGCTCGGTAGCCCACGCCTTGGTGGCCGAGATGATCGCTCCCTTCGAGGCGGCGTACGGGCTGTAGAACGCTTCACCCCGCTGGCCGGCGGTCGACGAGAGGTTGACCACGCTGGCGTTCTTCGACAGCCGCAGGAAGGGCAACGCCGCGGCGAGACAGAGGAAGGGACCGCGCACGTTGATGCGCATCGTCTCGATATAGGTCTCCTCGTCGAACTGCGACATCGGATTGTGCTGCCAGACCCCGGCGTTGTTCACCAGGCAGTCGAGCTTCCCCCACTCCGAACCGACGAACTGGAAGAGCTCGACGATCTCCGAGGGCTGCATGAAATCGCAGGGGAATCGCCGGTGCTCGCGCCCGGACATGGCGAAGAGCTCCTCGACCAGCGCCGCGGCATCTGCCTCGCGTTCCCGGTAGTGCACCAGCACCGTCGCCCCCGCCTGCGCGAAGAGACGGCAGGCAGCCGCGCCGATGCCCCGGCTGCCGCCGGTCACCAGCACGTGCAGACCGTTCAGATCGATCATCGCTTCACACCTCCACGACGAGCGCGATGCCCTGCCCGCCGCCGATGCAGGCCGACGCGACCCCCCGCCCGCCGCCCCGCCGTTGCAGCTCCTTCATCAGCGTCAGGGTGATGCGCGCGCCGGTGGCGCCGAGCGGATGGCCGAGGGCGATCGCTCCGCCGTTGACATTGAGCTTCGCTTCGTCGAGCTTCATCTGCCGGAGGACCGCCAGCATCTGCCCGGCGAACGCTTCGTTGATCTCGAAGAGATCGAGATCGGAGAGCTTCATCCCCGCCTTGGCGAGCGCCATCGCGATGGCCGGCGCGGGACCGATTCCCATGCGCGCCGGATCGACGCCGACGACCGCCCAGGAGAGGATCCGGCCGAGCGGCTTCTTGCCCAGCTCGGCCGCCCGTCGCTCGCTGGTGAGCAGGAGCATGGCGGCGCCGTCGACGATCCCCGAGGCGTTGCCGCCGGTGACGAAGCCGTCCTTGTCGAAGGCGGTGGGAAGCTTGGCGAGGCCCTCCACCGTGGTCCCGGCGCGCGGATGCTCGTCCCGCTCGACGGTGACCGCGCGTTTGCCCTCCCCCACCGTCACCGGCGCGATCTCCTCGGCCAGCCGTCCGGCGGCGATCGCGGCGGCGGCGCGCGTCTGGCTGCGCACCGCGTACTCGTCCTGATCGAGCCGGCTGATGCCGTACTCGCGCGCCAGGTTGTTCGAAGTCTGCGCCATGTAGAAGCCGCAATAGGTGTCCAGCAGGGCGACCATCAGCAGGTCGTCGAGCTGCGCGTGCCCGAGCCGCAGCCCCTTGCGCGCGCCGCGCAGGACGTGCGGCGCCTGAGTCATGTTCTCCATGCCGCCGACCAGGCAGGTGG
>CAZPZW010000370.1:0-1616 GCA_964591165.1 uncultured Thermoanaerobaculia bacterium
ATTCACAAAGAATGGATTGTAGCCTGCCGCGAGAGATTGAAAATGGAGCTGCTTCCATTTTATAAAGTCATGGGCGTTGGCCTTGTCAATGGTTGCCAGATTGGAAACGGAAAGATTACCCGTATATTTGATGCGGGACTTGCTTTTTTTATCCTGATCCAGAGAGATTTTTCCGACGGTCGAGATTGCGCCGCGTATGACATCCAGTTGAACCGATTCGGTAAAATAAGGCTGAAATGGACGAATGGCCAGGCTTTTCACTTCCAGAGCCAGATTAGTGCTGAGCGGTTTGATGCCGAGCGGGCCTTTCGCCGTGATGGCGCTTCTTTTATCAACAACCAAAGCCAGGTCAACGTTTGCAACGTCTCCCTCCTTCAGGGAAAATTTTGACACACTCAGATGCAATGGGTTGATTTCAATGGTTACCGGTTGAACCGGTCGCGCGTCGGTGAAGATGATATCGGCCTTGTCGATCAGAAAACGGTCGATGAGCAAGCTCAGCTCCTTTTTTTTGCCGGGTGGATCAGCGGGCTTATCCTGGGCGTCCGACGTTTTGGATTGCTCATCTTTTTTGTTTGATCCGACAAGATGGAGCAGGTTGATCTGGCCCTGCTTGTCTCGCCGGATTACCAGTTGAGGGGCATCGAATGCAATTTGTACCAGGTGAATTTTGGGAATAAACGGTTCGATGGAGGCGAGATTCACCGTTAGAGCCGGTAGGCGCAGGATCTTGTTTCCCTGTAAATCGTCCAGAGTTACCTTTCTTAAGGCGGCTTGGCCGGTCAGTTTCAATTCAGGTGATTTGTCCTGATGCATAATGAAGGTCAGTTGAATCTTCGTGTCCAGTCGAGCTTCCGTCAGTTTAAAGTTCATGGGCGCCGGCACATATTGCCAGTAAAAGGGGACATCTATATCCTGCATATCAATATCAAAGCTTGTTGCCCGCGATGTCAGAAAGGGCTGGGTTTTCCCGGTGACGGCAAGGGTATGGCCATTCACGATGGCCGAGAATTGAGGTTCGACATAATTTTTCATGTAGTAATCGATATTGGAGATAAAAGGAACCGAGACGTTGAGCTCCCGAATGGTGTGATCGGTCTTATTGGGCCTGTCGTGAAAATCAATATTCCCTTTGATGACCTGAATATTGTTGAGTGAAAAAAGAAAAGGTTTGGCCGGTTCTTCTTTCCTGGTTTCCGTTTTCGGGATCAGATCGGAAAAATTATATGACCCGTCGGTTTTACGCGTGACGCCAATATAAGGTTTATTCAGACGTATTTCTTCCAGAATTAAAGCTCGCCTGAAGACGGACGTCATGACATTGATGTTGACGTAGAGCTCATCAAAGGCAACAAACGGTGTTTTCTGACCGGGCTCGGCCAGTTTAAAGCCCTGAATTGTCGTGGAGAAAGAATAGGGGTTGATCTTAATCTGATCAACCGAGGCCTCCCGGTGCAAAACCTCGGAGATTTTCTTGGTGAAAACAGGTTTGAGAACGGAAGGGAGAATAAAAAAACCGGCGATGCCGATAAGAACCACAAGGGCAATGATGACGATAAGGATTTTTTTTATGATATTCATGTCGGTCAGCACCTTGAAAGAACTTCTGGAAACAA
>CAZPZW010000371.1:0-1614 GCA_964591165.1 uncultured Thermoanaerobaculia bacterium
TTTCTTCACATGAGTGGTTACGCGGGATTTGTTTGGACCGCGTACGGTCTAACGGCCGGGGTGCTGCTCGCCAACTGGTGGTCGGCACGCCGCACCGAGGCCGAGCAGCTCGAGAGCGCCCGGCGCCGCATGACGACCGCCGAGGAGAACCGCAGATGACCCCACGTCAGAAACGCATGGTGACCGTAGCCGTGATCCTCGCCGGAGTGGGCATCGCCACGGCCTTCGCCCTGCAGGCCTTCCAGAAGAACCTGCTCTACTACTACAGCCCGAGCCAGATCCAGGCGGGCGAGGCGCCGAGCAGCCGTTCGTTCCGCGTCGGCGGGCTCGTCGAGAACGGCAGCCTGAAGCGCGAGCCGGGCAGCCTCGAGGTGCGCTTCACCCTGACCGACTACGCGCACGAGCTGGGCGTGAGCTACACCGGCGTGTTGCCCGACCTGTTCCGCGAGGGGCAGGGCGTGATCGCGCGCGGCAAGATGGGGCCGAACGGGATGTTCGTGGCCGAGGAAGTGCTCGCCAAGCACGACGAGAACTACATGCCGCCCGAGGTCAAGGACAGCCTGAAGCCTCATGCCGCGGCGGCGCAGGGCGCGGCCCAGGGCAGCACCTGAGCGGCGTCCGCCACGGGAGGATCGAATGCAAGTCGTAGAACTGGGGCTATTCTCGCTCATCCTCGCGCTGCTGCTCGCGGCCGCGCAGGCGTGGTTCGGCCTGGCCGGGGCTCACTTCGGCAAGCGCCGCTGGATGGCGGCGACGCGGCCGGCCGTGGCCGGGCAGTGGGTGTTCGTCGCGATGTCATTCGGCGCGCTGTGCTGGGCGTTCTACCAGAACGACTTCTCGGTCCTGTACGTCGCCAACAACTCGAACTCCGAACTGCCGACCTTCTACCGCTTCGCGGCGGTGTGGGGTGCGCACGAGGGCTCGCTGCTGCTCTGGGCGCTGGCGCTCGCCACGTGGTCGGTCGCCGTGGGTGCCTTCAGCAGCAATCTGCCCGAGTCCTACGCCGCGCGGGTGCTCGGTGTGCTGGGCGTCGTCAGCATCGGCTTCCTGCTCTTCATCCTGCTCACGTCGAGCCCCTTCGAACGGCTGATTCCCGCCGCCAGCGACGGGCGCGACTTGAACCCGCTGCTGCAGGACCCGGCGCTCGCCTTCCACCCGCCGATGCTCTACACGGGCTACGTCGGGTTCTCCGTCGCCTTCGCCTTCGCGGTCGCCGCCCTGCTCGAGGGGCGGCTCGACGAGACCTGGGCGCGCTGGACGCGGCCGTGGACCACGGTTGCCTGGATCTTCCTCACCATCGGCATCGCGCTCGGCAGCTGGTGGGCGTACTACGAACTCGGCTGGGGCGGCTGGTGGTTCTGGGATCCGGTCGAGAACGCGTCCTTCATGCCCTGGCTGGTGGGCACGGCTCTGATTCACTCGCTGGCGGTGACCGAGAAGCGCGGACTCTTCAAGAGCTGGACGCTGCTGCTCGCCATCGTCGCGTTCTCCCTCAGCCTGCTCGGAACCTTCCTGGTCCGGTCCGGCGTGCTGGTGTCGGTGCACGCTTTCGCGAGCGCCCCGAGCCGGGGCCTCTTCATCCTCGGCTTCCTCGGCGTCTGCGTAGGCGGCTCG
>CAZPZW010000372.1:0-1606 GCA_964591165.1 uncultured Thermoanaerobaculia bacterium
GAAGGGCAGGTCCATCCCGAAGCGCAGGGTCAGCGAGGCTTCCGAACCCTCGGGCCATTCGAAGCCGCCGCCAACGCCGAAATCGGGCCGCAGATCGAGCTCGGCCGCATGCCAGCGGCGCTCCGCGGCGGCGAGCGCCAGCGCCGCCAGCGCGACGCGGGGCGAGCGCTCGGCCTCGACCGGCAGCGGCCCCTCCGCGACCGGGAACTCCGGCACGGGGAGCTCTTCGACGCGCAACGGCAGCTCTTCGGCGCGCACCCCGGCGAGCGCCGCGACGCGCGCCCGCGCCGCCAGGAAGCGCGCGAAGACTTCGTCGATCATCTGGTCATGGCGGGAGATCTCGAGCTGCGCCTCGAGCACGTCGAGAGCGCCCTGCTGACCGGTACCCAGGCGAGTCGTGACCGTGGCTTCGAGCAGCTCGAGCATCTCGTGCGCCTCGGCCAGAACACGCTGTTCGCGATCCGCCGCAGCGAGCTCGGCGAAGGTCCGCCGCAGCTCGGCGATCAGCTCGGCGCGCGCCGCGACGAGCTCGCTGCCGGCGACCGCCGCCGCGGCGGCAGCCACGTCGCGACGGGCCTGCCGCTTGCCCGGAAAAGGCAGCGGCTGCACCACCTCGACCTCGAGGGAAGTCCCCATGTCGTCGCTCCCGGTGAGCCCCGGCACGGCGTTGCGCAGCCAGAGCTGGAGCTCGGGGTCTTCGAGCACGCCGGCGGCCTCGGCCGCGGCGAGCGCCGCCGTCCAACGGGCCGTGGCGGCGGCGAGGGTCGGCGATCCGGCGAGGGCGCGCTGCTCGAGCGCGCCGATTTCGAGATCCTGGGCGACGATCCGGGCACCGCTCGTGGCGAGCAGCGCGGCGGCAGTCATCCATCGCTTCAGCGACATACGGCTCTCCTTGCGTCAGAAGGGGTTGCGCGACGGACGGCGTCCGCCGGACACACTTCTCCCGCTAGAGAGCGCTCAGATTCGCCAGATCGAGTGGAGGGTATAGAGGCCGAGCTGGTGCTCGTTCGCGCACCGCGCCGCGGAGACGGCAATCGCCGCCGGCGGCGGGGGCGGCGGCACCGGGCCGCTCATCGTGATCGTGGCCAACTCGACGCTCGCCGGGGCCGCGACCGTGGGCGCGGGCGTCGGCGGCGCCGCCTTGGGACGGCAGCAGTCCATCGGCGCCGCCAGCCCGGATCCTGCGTGGCAAGGCGTCGCCCGGACCACCTTCGCCATCATAGGGCAGGCGCAGCGCTCGGGGCAGGGCGCTGCAGCCCCGGGCCCGGCGGTCGTCACGACCAGCACGGCGGCCAGGGCCAACGTCACGAGCGCGCGCGAGCGTCCCATCGGAGTCATTATACGGGAAGCCCTCGAGACCGGTTGCCTCAGTCGGAAACCGGTCGGCTACGATGAGCTGGAAGGAAGGACCCTTCACTCGGGAGGTCCACGATGGATTCCGTCGCCCTGGTCACCGGAGGAAGCCGCGGCATCGGCCGGGCAGTCGCCGAGGCGCTCGCCGAGCGCGCCCACTTCGTCGTCATCTGTGGGCGGAGCCCCGAGGGCCTGACTCTCGCCGAGCACGAGATCGCCGACCGTTTCCCCGGCCGGATCGCCAGCCGCGTCT
>CAZPZW010000373.1:0-1599 GCA_964591165.1 uncultured Thermoanaerobaculia bacterium
CACAGCGCTTAGAGATGCCTTCCCGGTCGAATGGCGGCTTGATCCCGGCCAGCAACGACTTGTCCTGCGCCACGCGCCACAGGTCGAGCGCATTCTGCATCTGCAGCCAGCTCTCGGCCGAGTGACCGAGCAGGTGCGCGATGCGGGCGGCCAGCTCGACCGACAGATCGCGCCGCTCCTGCGCCAGCGTGTTGATCGTGACGCGCGAAACGCGCAGCCGCCGCGCGAGCTCGCCCTGCGACATTCGCAACGCCGGCAGCACGTCCTCGCGCAGGATCGCGCCCGGATGCGTGGGCTTGCGCCGCCGGTCCCGTGTGGTCGCCATCAGGGGTCGTCTTTCAGGTTCAGTCGGTCGCGTTCTGGTCGACGATTCGGAGAGAGTGAGCCCGGCCTAACCCGAAGCCTTCCGCGGCCTCCCACCCAGCCTGCCGTTCGCCCGCGCCGCCCGCCGCTTCGCGGGCGACGACACCTTCCCGCCCTGCCGCGCGAGCGCCGACATCCAGGTGCGCGACCCGAAGCAACCTGCGAGGAGCTCCGGCACCGCGAGGTCGAGGTCGAGCGACGGCCAATGGAGGCCGTAGCCGCCCCCATGCAGGCGGACCGAGCGGATCACTGACGCCGGGGCGCCTGCGAGGCCCTCGATGCTCACGACCGGGATGCTCACGCCGACGCCCGAGACGAGCTCGATGCGCAGGCGCGCGGTGCGCGCGTCGTACGACGCGCCCGCCGCGAGCTCTCCTCGAGCACGACGGGCCTTGCCGGCGACGGTCGCAACAGCAAGGCGGTCGTCCACCGCGCGCTCGACGGCGTCGTGCGTGCGGTCATCCGTGAGGCTGTCAGCGACCATGGATCCTTCTCCAGGTTGCGAGGCATTCGTCGTGGCGGTTGATGATGGCTTCGGCGATCAACCGCAACTCCCTTCGTGACATCCGCTCACATTCGACCAAGCGCACGTCCGCCGGCGTCTCGCCCAGCACAAATCTGGCATGGCCATCGTTCACGGCGTGGACGTGCGGCGGAGGATGGTCGTTCGCATACACGACGATCCGGATTCGGCCCACCAGGAACAACGTCGCCACGATAACCCAACCGATAGGTTTATGCAACATACGCAGCTCGGGGTGGCGCCAACCACCCTCGTGGCCGCCGTTCCCGAAACTGGCACGAGCGATTGCCTGCGCCCGAAGTGTCGCGGCGAGCGGTTCAGCCTCGCCATCGGCCGAACGGCCGTGGGACGGACGCTGGTGGCCATGACTCCGCTGCGTCTGCGACGTCAGGCCCGCTTCCGCAAACGAGGCCTCCACCCGCCTACCCGGCGGAATTGAGGGTCAGACACTGGTTCCCTGTGCGATGGTCGCCATGACGCGGAACGAGGGTCCGACCTTCATTCCCCGGGGCTGCAGGACCGGTCGGTCGCCCCCAAGCTCACGCTCGTCCGAGGGTTCCTGTCCCGGCTTGTCTTCTTCGAATCGTTCGAAGGCTGTCCTACGCAATTTGCGCCCCTACGCAACTTGCGGATATCATTGCGTGGAATTCGTCTTCGCCGAATTGCCGGCGTTCGAGCGCCACCGGGCCGATTACCTCGACGACGACGGCTTT
>CAZPZW010000374.1:0-1596 GCA_964591165.1 uncultured Thermoanaerobaculia bacterium
GTCTTTTACATACCGGTAGAGAGGATAAAAATAAACGTAATCATGATCAACGACGGACGTTGTCGCCAGCGCTTCATCGCCTTCAGGGAGATTGTCGGTCCAATCCAAGTAATCCACCGGCCACGCATGGGGATCATTCGCCCTAAAATCTTTTATCCGGGCGATCTTGTGCCCGGCAATTTTGAAATTGAAGGGCGGCTGAGTGTCCGGCAGCAACTGAATAATAAGCAGGGGGATATACAAGGTATCGCGCGCGATAAACGGGTCCTGGGGCCAGAGCCACTCGTTCCGGCCGAAGGAGGATACAAATTTGCTATTTTCCTTTTTCAAAAAGTACTGAATGGAAAATTGATGATCGGCCGAGCAGGTGGAGACGGCCAGCGTGGTCCCCAAAACAATATCCATACCGATCCGGTCTTTCCTGTCTGCTTCTTCTGAGACAAATGTATCTCCGAAGATCCAGAGGGTGCGCTTTCCATCCAGAGGGATGGAATAGGCGCCATCCCCACCGTACCATTTATCTTGATAGGGAAAATCGGGAAGACATCGTCCCGAGGGCTGGAGTGGTATGAACGTTGAGCAGGAGATGAGCCAGACGTTCAGGCACAGCAGTAGAATAGAGACGGTGATTTTATACGGGCTGTTTGAATGTAGCGAAAGCTTCATGATTAATTGTTGATTACTTCAGGGGCCGCCGAGGCCTGCCCTTCCAATTTCTTATTTCAATTTAAAACCTACGCGGCTGTCTTTCACCTTTTCTTTTTTCTCCGGGGCAAGCGATGGGGCTTTGACTACGAATAGGCGCGCCGGTTCAATTGACCCCTTCTCAATCAACTGCTTGAGAACGGTCCGGGCGCGTCTGGCCGAAAGCTCCGTCAAATCGCCGTCCGTGATCGTGATGCTGTTATGTATCAGCTTTTCCATCTCCGGCGGCGGCAATGCTTTGACGAGGCCCAGGAATGTGCGTGGTTTGGGAAAATCAGCCGCTTTATACGCCAGGGTCAGATATTTTTCATATTCGGACTGGGGGATCAAAATATTTTCCAGTGGTACAGGCGCTTGGCCATTCTTGATTATCTCCTTGAGCTTTTGCGTTTTTATCAGACGGTTGAACTCGGCTTTTTTCAGAGCTTCTTTGTCCTGCGCGGTATCAACATAGGCTTCAATTTCCAACTTCAGATTGGGGCGTTCATAGAGTGCTTTGGAAAGAGCGCCGATTTTTTTAATCCCCGCCTCTGGCAACAGAGCGCTGCCATAGTCAAACTCGATAAAGCTCATTTCCTCTCCACCTCCGGTTAGAGAAGACAAAAGGGCGAAGGGGGCTGTGACGGCCTTGGTAATCAGGTTGACCAGAATCTGCCAGACAATCGGCCAAATTTTAAATTTCGGGTCGTCGAGGCTTCCGGACACCGGAATGTCCAGATTGATCTGCCCGTTGCGGTCCGTTAGAAGGGAGGCCGCCAGCGTCACAGGAGCCTTGATGGCATCAGGGCTCTCCACTTTATCGCCGAAGGTCAGTTGGTCAAAGAAAACTTTGTTTTCCGCCTTTAATTTTCTCTTATCAATCAGGTAGGACACTTCGAAATTGAGCTTGCC
>CAZPZW010000375.1:0-1591 GCA_964591165.1 uncultured Thermoanaerobaculia bacterium
GCAAAGCGTTGCGAGCCCGAGCGCGACGGAGACTTCACCCGACGGCCGCGGGCGGAGGAGCGGTGGCTACCGAGGAACCCAGCACCCCGGCGTGGGGAGATCCGATCGGCCGGGGGGAGCGGTGGCTACAGGATAGGCGCCAGGCACGTCATGACGTGCGTGTCGCCCAGCCGCCCGAAACCTCGCTGCATCCGAGAGAATGAGCACGCAACGCACGGCGGGGGGAATGCATGCGCCTAGCGAACGGCTGGCGACATCCGGCGCACTCGATGGCCAGCGAGCGGCTGGCAGGGCGGCTCGGGCTCGACGCCAGAATCGAGCGCCCCTGCCGGGTGCGCGTCGGCGACGCAGTCGACTACGACTGAGAGGGGCGGAACGATGCGTGGCAAGCTGCAACGTCTCGCCTTCGGGGTGGTCGCGGCGCTCCTCCTCGCCGAGCTCGGCCTCCGGCTCAGCGGCCGCCTGGAGACCTATTCCGAGAGCAACTTCGGCGTCTATCGCTCCGTCCTCGGGTCGACCAAGCCCAGCTGGCTGCATCTGCGAACGCCCTCGACGAGCCAGCAGTACACCACCGCCGATTTCGCTTTCGCGCTCGACACCAACCGCGAAGGAGTGCGCGACGTCGAGCACCTGGAGGCCAATCCGCAGGGGCTCTGGCGCGTCGTGGCGCTCGGCGACTCCTACACCGAAGGAGTCGGAGCCGCCTTCGAGGATTCCTGGCCGCAGCGCCTCGCCGAGCGGCTCCGCACTCGCGGCCTGCCGGTGGAGCTCCTCCAGGCCGGGGTGGCAGGGAGCGATCCCTTCTTTTCGTTCGCGCTCCTCGAGCAGCAGCTCCTCCCCTACCGGCCCCGGCTGGTCCTCTTCCTGCTCAACGCCACCGACCTCTGCGACACCCTCTGGTGGGGCGGCACGGAGCGCTTCCTGCCCGATGGCACCTCGCGGGCGCGCCCCGCGCCCTGGTTCGAGCCGTTCTACCGGGTGAGCCACCTCGTCCGCCTCGTCGTGCACCAGTCCTATGATTGGCGGATGGTCCGCAAGGCGACGGCCGCGGCGGCGAATCGCGATGCCGAGGCGCGGATCGTCGAGCTCCTCGAGCGCGCCCAAGCGCTCGGGCGGCGCGAGGGATTCACGATCTGGGTCGGCGTGCATCCCACTCCGGACGAGGTGCACGCGCACACCCGGCCGTTCTCGCAGAGCTTCTTCGGCGAGCTCCGCGCGCGCGGGATTCCCGCCGCCGATCTTTCGCCAGGCATGGAGACGGCGCTCGGCGACCTCGCGCTGACCGACTACTCCTGGCCGGTCGACCGGCACTACAACGCCCGCGGTTACGGGGTGCTGGCCGAGCTCGTGGAGCGCGAGCTCGCCGAGGCGGAGCTCCTTCCGCAAGTTCCTCGGTAGCCATCTCTCCCCCGCGGCGGGTCGGATCTCCCTGCGCCGCCACCGGTTGAGGCAATCGTGGACTCTCTGTAGCCACCGTTCCGCCTGGCCGGTCGGATCTCCCTGCGCCGCGACCGGCGGGCGCCTGTCGTAAGCCACCACCGGGCGCCCGCCTCCGGCTTCGGCCTCGCCGATCGATTCCGTTGCCTTAGGC
>CAZPZW010000376.1:0-1591 GCA_964591165.1 uncultured Thermoanaerobaculia bacterium
AGTACCGCCGCCTCTACCGGCTGTCGCTCGACGATCCCGAGGGCTTCTGGCGCAAGCAGGCCGAGATCCTCACCTGGTTCCACCAGCCGTCGACGATCCACGACGTCGACATGGAGGAGGTGGACTTCTCCTGGTACGGCGGCGGACGGCTGAACGCCTGTTTCAACTGCGTCGACCGGCACCTGTCGACCCAGCCGGAGAAGGTGGCGATCATCTGGGCGCAGGACGAGCCGGGCGAGTACCACACCATCACCTACCGCGAGCTCAAGCACCAGGTGGCGCGGGTCGCCAACGTGCTGCACGCCCACGGCGTCGGGCGCGGCGACCGGGTGATCGTCTACCTGCCCATGATGCCCGAGCTGGTCTACACCATGCTCGCCTGCGCACGCATCGGCGCGGTGCACTCGGTGGTCTTCGCGGGCTTCTCGGCCGAGGCGCTGCGCGGCCGCATCCTCGATGCCGGGGCGAAGATCGTGGTCACCGCCAACGAAGGACTGCGCGGCGGCAAGCGGATTCCGCTCAAGGCGACGGTCGACCGGGCGATCGAAGGACTGGCCTCGATCGAGCGGGTGCTGGTCGCCGAGCGCACCGACGCCGAGGTTCCGATGACCCAGGGGCGCGACCTCTGGCTGGCCGACGAGACCAAGAAGCAGCGCTCCACCTGTCCGGTCGAGTGGATGCACGCCGAGTCGCCGCTCTACACGCTCTATACCTCGGGCTCGACCGGCAAGCCCAAGGGGGTGCTCCACACCACCGCCGGCTACATGGTCTATGCCGCGCTCACCCACAAGCTGGTGTTCGACTATCACCCCGACGACATCTTCTTCTGCGCCGCCGACATCGGATGGGTAACCGGCCACAGCTACATCGTCTACGGTCCGCTCGCCAACGGTGCCACCACGGTGATGTTCGAGTCGGTGCCGGTCTATCCCGACGCCGGCCGCTACTGGCGGATCGTCGACGATCTGGGCGTGAACATCTTCTACACCGCGCCGACCGCGCTGCGCGCCATCGCGCGCGAGGGGGACGACTGGGTGAAGCGCTACTCGCGTCAGAGCCTGCGCGTCCTGGGCTCGGTCGGCGAGCCGATCAACCCGGAGATCTGGAAGTGGTACCACGACGTGGTGGGCGAGGGGCGCTGCGCGGTGGTCGACACCTGGTGGCAGACCGAGACCGGCGGCATCCTGATCACGCCGCTGCCGGGGGTGACGCCGACCAAGCCGGGCTCGGCGACGCTTCCCTTCTTCGGCGTCGAGCCAGTGCTGGTCGACGAGCAGGGGCAGGAGCTGCAAGGCAACGGCGTCTCGGGAAACCTCTGCCTGCGCCGCTCCTGGCCGGGGCAGGCGCGCACCATCTACGGCGACCACTCGCGATTCCAGGAGACCTACTTCTCCCGCTTCCCCGGCCTCTACTTCACCGGCGACGGCTGCCGTCGGGACGAGGACGGCTACTACTGGATCACCGGCCGGGTCGACGACGTGCTCAACGTGTCGGGGCACCGGCTGGGCACGGCCGAGGTCGAGAGCGCCCTGGTCGCCCACGCCGCGGTCGCCGAGGCGGCGGTGGTCGGCTTCCCGCACGACATCAAGGG
>CAZPZW010000377.1:0-1587 GCA_964591165.1 uncultured Thermoanaerobaculia bacterium
AACGAGTTGATGACGAGGCACTGCGCCGCCTTGCTGCGGAAGGTCTGCTGGATGAAGTTACCGATCGCCCTCTCCGCGTAGAACATCGCTGTCTCTACCGCCGCGGCCGATCCCCCGGGGAGCGCAGCCGTCCGCAGATAGTGCAAGGCGACCCGGAAAGCATCGCTCTTCGTCGCCAGGGACGCCGCCGCCTTGGCCGCGGCAAGCTCCTGGCCGATGACGGCCGCGTAGGGCACGAGCACCGCCAGCGTGCCGGCCGTCGCGATCAGTCCGACTTTGGCTGCCTCCCCCCAGTCCTTCGCGTAGCCCGTCGCATACGCGCCGAGGGTCGCGACGAACCCGACCCCCAGCGAGGCCTGGACGGCCTGCGCAACGGTCAGCGACGGTAGCGACGGCTCGCGGCCGGTGGGATCGATCCGGCCGACCGGATCGCCTGCGGCATACAGGTATCGGTGAAGCGTCGACGGATCCTCGATGTCGCCCGCCACCGGATCCGTCGACGTAAACCGGCCGATCGACGGATCGTAGTAGCGCGCGCGGTGGTACTGAAGCCCGACGACCGGATCGAACGCCTCGCCGGCGTACCGATAGGGGTTGGGCGTGCTCCCGGCGGAGGCGAGCTCGACGCCGAACGCGTCGTAGGTGTAGCGATCGCTGACGGTGCCCGTCGCCGTCGTGAGCTGGCGGACCGAGTGCTGCGCATCCCCAAGATAGGCGTGCGTGCTGACGCCCCCGTCGATGCGATCGAGCAGCGCGTGGCCGTAAGTGTAGCTCACCGTCGTCGCGGCCGTCGTCTCGGCGACGACCTGCGCCATCGCGCCCGGCAGGTCGGGGCCGCACGGGCACCTCGACGCGGGCAGCGCCTTGTCGACGAGATACGCGGTCGTCACGCCGCCGGCGCTCCGGCTGATGCGAATGCCGTCCGCGTCATACGCGTAGCCGACCGTCCCCGACGGGCCGCTGACGGCGGTCAGTCGGTCCTCGCCGTCGTGGAAATACGTGTCGACGACGGCACCCGCGGTGCGGCTCGCCAGGTTGCCGTTCGCGTCCCAGCCGTAGCTCACCGTCGCGGCACCGGTCACCCGCGAGACCAGGCGGTCGTCGGCATCGTACGCGTAGTCGGTTGCCGTTCCGCCGCGCACCATCTTCGTCCGGTTGCCGGCCGCATCGTACGTGTAGTCGATCGCGTACGCGGGGAGTCCGGGTTCCTCGATCTGCTCGCGCGTCAGGCGGTCCGCCGCGTCGTAGGTGTAGCGAACCGTCCTTCCCGTGGTCGCGGGACCGGACTCGTCGACTCGGGTGCGGTGGCCCGCCGGGCCGAGCGTGTAGACATACGCGGCGATCGGCCCGCCCGGACTGGCATGCGCGAGCGAAACCAGACGGTCGAGCGCGTCGTGCCCGTAGGTCGTCGTCACGCCGTTCGGACGCACCACTCCGGCGAGATTTCCGATCTCGTCGTACGCGTAAGTCGTCACGCCGGCGGCAGCGGCGACCGTGGCGAGGCGCCCGAGTGCGTCGTAAGTGTAGGACGTCGTCCCGTGCGGCGAACCGAACAGCGTCACGTTGCCCGCCGCGTCGCGCGTGTAG
>CAZPZW010000378.1:0-1584 GCA_964591165.1 uncultured Thermoanaerobaculia bacterium
CCCAGCGGCTGGTCGGCGTCGTGCTCGAAGACGCAGAGCCACCGCTCCTCGGCGGCGCGTGGAATCCACGCCCGCTTCGACTCGAGCGTGGTCACCGGATAGAGGTCGTAGCTCATGATCCAGGGATAGGGCACGTGGGTGGCGTGTGGAACCAGGTCGGCCCAGAACACCGCCTTCTCGCCGCCTCCACCGTCGATCGTGACCACGCACATGTCGGCATTGTGGCCCGGCGCCTTGACCGCCTCGACTCCCGGAACGATCGCCGCGCGATCGTCGAACAGCTCCACGACGCCGGCCGCAAAGAGCGGCTCCCAGTTGTACGGCAGGTAGCTCGCGCGGTCCCGCTCGTTGGGCTGCCGGGCGTGCTCCACCTCGCCCCGGTTCAACCAGTAGCGCGCCCGCGGGAAGGTGGGCGCGAAGCTCCCATCGGCCTTCCGGGTGGTGTTCCAGCCGCAGTGATCGAAGTGGAGATGGGTCAGCACGACCTGCGTGAGATCGCCGAGCTCGAAGCCCGCGGAGCGGATCGCGTCGGGGAGCGAGGGCCCGGGCTGGTAGCCGTAGAGCTCCTGGAACTTGGCGTCCTGCTTGTCCCCCTTGCCGGTATCGATCAGCACGAGCTCCGAGCCCGCCTCGATCAACAGGCAGTTGGTGGCCATGCGGATCCGGTTGCGCTCGTCGCACCATTTGACCGGACTCCACATCACCTTCGGAATCACCCCGAACATGGCGCCGCCGTCGAGCCGGAACTCGCCGTCGGAGAGGACGGACAGTCGAAAGCGACCGAGCTGCATCGGCCGAGAGTCTACCCTCGGGACGCCACCGGGATCAGGAACCGCACGCGGGACAAGGCGAGCAGCCGGCATCGAAGACGATCCTCCACGAGCCGTCGGCCTGCCGGCGCCAGACGGAGTTGAAGAGGCCCGTCCGCTCGACCTCTCTCCCCTCCTGGTCCTTGAAGCGGATCGTCCAGGGTCCGCGGGTCAAGCCGAGCGTGCCGTCCCCCGAGAGCTCCACCACCTCCGGGTGCCACTCGAAGCTGGGGCGCCGCTCGCCGAAGAAACCCTTCCAGGCCTCGATGATCGCCGCCTTGCCACGCGTGACGCCGTCGCCGCCGGCGAAAACCGCCTCCTCGTCCAGGAACGCGGCGAAAACCTCGGGCCGGTTCTCCATCACCGCCGCAGCGAAGGCGATCTCCGCCGCACGCACCTCCGCCGACCGGGCGGCGCGATCCGGAGCGTCGGCCGCCGCGGCGGCGGTGGCAGCCAGGACGAGGGTAAGGCAGACGAAGCATCGGCGCATGGTCCCCTCCCGCCCGGCGATCGCCGGGCACGCTTCAGGCGACGGTGACGTCCTTGCAGAGGTAGACGTCCTGGATGGCGTGCAGCAGCTCGACGCCCTGCGCGAGCGGACGCTGGAAGGCCTTGCGGCCGGAGATCAAGCCCATGCCGCCTCCCCGCTTGTTGATCACCGCGGTGCGCACCGCCTCGGCGAGATCGCTCTCTCCCGAGGACGCTCCGCCCGAGTTGATCAGGCCGATCTTCCCCATGTAGCAGTTGGCCACCTGCCAGCGCACCCAGTCGACCG
>CAZPZW010000379.1:0-1581 GCA_964591165.1 uncultured Thermoanaerobaculia bacterium
GTAACTCTGGCTAGCTCCCTACCCGCCCAGATTAAGGTTTCCAAGGATGGCTCGAGCGTCACAGGCACCTCAATCATGGGACTGATGATGCTGGGGGCAGCCATGGGCGACTCGATCACGATTGCCGCAAGTGGTGACGGCCACACGGATGCGCTGGAGCAGCTGGTTGCGCTGGTCGAAGGCAAGTTCGGCGAAGATTGAGCGGCGGGAACAGCGCCGTGCGTCGGGAAATAACGGGATATTCGAACCCACTGGTCAAGCGCGTCCGTTCGCTCAGGGAAAAGAAGCATCGAAAGCGCGAGGGTCTGTTCCTGGCCGAAGGTCTGCGGATCATGACCGAGGCCCGCGAGGCCGGCATTCTACCGGAGATGCTGTTCCACGCGTCAGAGGCGGATACACATCCCCTCGCGGTCGCTCTTATGGACGCGGTTGATCATGCAGGCGGCGAAGTGATCGCCACTTCGGCGGACATACTCTCCAAAATCTCGGGCAAGGACAATGCGCAGACGGTTGTTGGCGTCTACGCAGACCGGCTGACGCCGCTCGCTATTGTAGACAGGAATGAAGCGGACATATGGCTGGTGGCACAGTCGCTGCGCGATCCCGGCAATCTGGGGACGATATTGCGGACGGGCGATGCGGTCGGTGCAGGTGGCTTGATTTTGGTCGATGATACTGTCGACCCCTTCTCAGTCGAGGCCGTTCGGGCCAGCATGGGGGCCTTGTTTACCCAGAAGATCGTCCAGTGCCGTTGGGAGGAATTCATAGGCTGGCTCCGCAGTGGTCCCGGCGAACTGATCGGCACCAGCCTCAATACGGATCAGGATTATCAGCAACCAGCCTACAAAGCGCCAACTTTCCTGCTGATCGGCAACGAGGCACGGGGCTTGCCAGCGGATTATGAAGCTGCGTGCGATAGGCTGGTCAAAATCCCGATGCTTGGGAAAGCGGACAGCCTCAATGCTGCCGTCGCAGCAGCGGTGATGGCCTATGAGGTGCGTAATCAACTGAGACGAAGGGCATGAAAACGATCTGGGCGCACAGGCGTGTGTTGAGCGCAAGCCTCGTCGGCACCGCAGTCGAATTCTATGATTTCTATATATACGCGACGGCCGCCTCGCTGGTGTTCGGCCCATTGTTCTTCCCCTCCTCCTCTCCTGCGATGCAGCTGATGGCTTCCTATGCCAGCTTTGCGGTGGCATTCTTTGCGCGCCCGTTAGGGGCCGCTGTATTCGGCCACTATGGCGACCGGATCGGTCGTAAATCGACGCTAGTGGTCTCGCTTATGCTGATGGGCGGCTCCACACTCGCGATAGCATTCCTGCCAACCTATGCGTCCATAGGCTTCTGGGCGCCGTTGCTGCTCTGCCTGATGCGCTTCGGCCAAGGATTTGGGCTGGGTGGCGAATGGGGCGGCGCGGCGCTGCTTGCCACAGAAAACGCCCCGCCGGGATGGAAATCCCGCTTCGGGATGTTTCCGCAACTCGGTGCGCCTGTCGGTTTCCTGTTTGCCAATGGCCTGTTTCTGGCTCTGGGGCAATTTCTGAGCGCTGATGAGTTCATGCAATGGGGTTGGCGCAT
>CAZPZW010000380.1:0-1576 GCA_964591165.1 uncultured Thermoanaerobaculia bacterium
TGACCCTCAAGGTCGACGGTGTCGACGTGGTCACCACCGCCACCGACCAGGACACGCTGGGCGGACTTTCCTGTCCGGCCGGGCTGATCGTCCGGCGCAATGCCGCCGGCAGCGCCTGGGAGTGCGGCAACGATGCAGATTCCCTCGCTGGCCTCGCTTGCGGGGTCGGGCAGATCGCCGAGGTCGGCCCCGGCGGTGGCTGGGAATGTGCCTCCGACGACGACACGCTCGCCACGCTCGCCTGTCCGGACGGCCAGATCGCCAAACGGGTCACCGGCGCCTGGGCCTGCGCGCCGGACGACACCGGCTCGGCCGGGATCTGGTCGAGCTACCCGGAAGGCCCGGACGTCCGGGTGCTCAACGCGCAGGGCAATCGGGTCGCGATCGGGAATCGGGCGATCCAGCCGGTGGGGAGCTATCCGACGGAGGATGGCGCCCTGACCGTCAGCCATCGCGAACCGCTGCCGCTCACCGCGCAGTACAACCTCACGATGGACGGGCGCAGCCTGCAGGCCCGCCTCGCGCCCGACCTCTTCTCGCCGCAGCAGGACGCCCCGATGCGCATCAATCCCTACGGCGGCGGCGTCTCGATCGGCAAGAACGCGGCACCCACCCGAGCCGGTCTCGAGGTCCAGGGTTCGGTCGGCAACACCATGGCGATGTTCCAGCGCGGTGCCAACGGCCAGGGTCTCGCGCTGGTCGGCGACTGGCCCGGCCTCTACGCCAACGCCTACTTCGACGGTGGCGTCAAGACCATGGCGGGCTCGGGCTACTCGCAACTCATCAATTTCGAGCAGAGCGACGGCGCCATCGTCTTCCAGACCAGCACGAATCCGAACACGATGGCGGATGTGCCAGCCGCGACCCTTGCCGAGCGACTGCGCCTCTCCAAGGATGGCGCGGTCCTCAGCTCGTTGACCGAGAACTCCTTCAATCTGGCTCCGCTCGCGGTGATCTCGCTCACCTACCAGTTCCAGTCCGACGGGGGCGGTGGGCTGATCACTACGCCGACGAAGCAGCTGATACGTAGCTCGGTGCCCGTCACCATCACGCCCCTAAGCGCCGCCGAGCAATACGTGACCGTGGACGTGGAAGTCTCGGCGCCCGGAAACGCAGAGCTGGTGCCGGTCCTGGGACTCAACGCATCCATGAGCATGTTCGCGGACGGCATCGAGGTCTACCCCGTCCACGCGACTCGGTTCAGGGTCTGGCTCCGAGCCGGGGCCAGCCTGGTCAACAAGACGTGGAATCTCCAGCTCGTCGTCTACGGTCTCAATTGACGCGGTCCGCGCTCCTCGCGCGCGCTCTGGTGTCCGCCGGAATCCTGACCCCGGAAGGAGCCTCTCCCGCGGCGCCCGCCATAGCTGCTGTCTGCCCGCTGCCGTCGACGTTCGCCGCTCAGTCGTCGCGGCGCGGCGGGTGGAGCAGGGTGAGCTCGGCTTTCAGGCCGGGCGTCATGGCGAGCGCGCCACTGGAGTCGACCAGCAGGGCCTCGGCGCCCAGACGGGTCGCGGCCTCGAGGCCGCGCTCCTTGCCGAGCACCATGAGGGCGGTCGACAGGGCGTCGGCGAGCGTC
>CAZPZW010000381.1:0-1569 GCA_964591165.1 uncultured Thermoanaerobaculia bacterium
AACTGCCCCCGGTTCTCCACCAGCACCGGTCGTACGCTGGCCGGCACACCACCAGGCCACTGCCCGCGCCACCCCGCTTCCTCTCCCCGCGCCGCATCACCCGACCCCGCCGCCAGGCACAGCATCACTAGCATCACAAAAACCAACATCCCCCGTCCGATCACCCGACCCCTACCATCCACCATCCACCATCCACCATCCAACATCCAACATCCAACTTCCAACTTCCAACTTCCAACTTCCAACTTCCAACCTCCAACCTCCACCCTCCAACCTCCACCCTCCAACTTCCAACCTCTACCCCCCCCACGCCTGTCCCACCAGCGTCATATCAACTACGTCGATCGTCCCCGAGGTATTAAAATCGAGGACCGCCGGGCAGGTCGCGCTGATCGGCTGCAAGAAGCAGGCCGCCACCGTTTGGACATCGGCTACGTCGACATCGCCGTCGCAGGCCACGGGGTTTGTATGATTGGTATTCGGCTGCACGTCGAACGGGTTGCAGGCCGCGGGTGTCGTCTTGATCAGCTTCTGGCGGCCACGGTCGGTGATCCAGGTCGTGCCGGCGTCGTTGGTGAGACCGAAGGGTGAAGCACTGGCCGGCGCCTGAAAAACGGTCCATCCGCACCCATTTACCACAGGCGACCAGGCACCCTGGGTGAACGAGAGGGTCCCGCTGCGGGTGCTGATGCTGGTCGGCGTGCTGACGCCCAGGTTGACACAGTCCGCGGTCAGGGTTTGGTTGCTGACCGTTGGTGTGGATTGTGTTCCGCTGGCCAGTGCAGGATCGAGCACGCCGACGGTGTCGGCGTCATTTTCGGTGTACCAGACCGAGCTGCCAGCAAGGCCTACCCATTGGGGGTTGGTGCCGGCGGGCAGGGTGTAGGTGGTCAGCCGGTTGAACGCCGGTTCCAGGAGGTTGAGCGAGCCGACAGTGGTTGCGGCCAGCGGCGGTGCTTGATCAAGGGAGGTGCGCCAGGCGACAAGTCCGGCCGGGGCATCGGCCCACCACAGGTTGCCGCTGCTGTCCACCGCCATACCGACCGGGTTGTGGTCGCCGGTCAGCTGCCAGGTGTCCAGTGCATAACTCGTCGTATTGAAGCGCATGAGTCTGTTGGCCGCCCAGTTCCCCAGCCAGAGGTCGCCGTCGTCATGGATCACGTAATAACTGGAAAATCCGCCCGCCGGCGTGAAGCTGCACAACTCGTTGTTGGCTGGCTTGAAGCGAAAGAGGCGCGAGCTGAAGCCAAACCATTCGCTCAACCAGGTGTACCCATCGGCATCGAAGGCGACACCCCACAGGTTGACTTCGCCGGCCAGGCCGGCCGCCCAGGTCGTTTTGGTCCCCGCCTGGACGTTGATGCGGCCAAAGACCTCGGCGCCGTCGGTCCACCAGATGTTACCGTTGGCATCGGGTTTGGCGTCCTGGGGGGTGATGCCCTGGTAGACCGTATAGCCACCGTTGGTCGGGTCGATGCGCCAGATCTCGTTGGCCTGGCTGTCGCTGACGTAGAGAATGCCGGTGGTGGGGCTGCGGTTGATCTCGTAGGCCTGACCGCCGGGAGCGAG
>CAZPZW010000382.1:0-1563 GCA_964591165.1 uncultured Thermoanaerobaculia bacterium
GCGCCGGCGAGCTTCAGCGCCACGTCGGCGGGCGCCAGGTGGCGCGGGAAGCCGGTGGCGAAGCGGGGCGGCACCTCCGAGCTGCCGCCCACCACGGCGATCAGCCGGTCGGCGTCGAAGCTGGGCATCGGATGGAGCGGTGAAGGCTCCTTGCTGACGTCCTTCTTGACGCCGAGCGGGAAGTACTTGGTCATGCTCTCGGCGACCCAGCGCTCGGCCTGTTCCGGGGTCATCCCGAGGTGGGTCGGACACTCGGCGAGGATCTCGACGAACGAGAAGCCCCGGTTCTCGACCTGCAATTGGAGGGCCTTCTTGATCGCCTTCTTGGCGCGCGTGCGCTGCTTGGGATCGAACAGCGCCACCCGCTCGACGTAGATCGGTCCGTCGAGGCCGCCCATGATCTCCGCCATGCGCAGCGGCTCGCCCATCAGCGGCGTGCGCCCCTCCGGCGACGTCGCAGTCTTCTGCCCGGGAAGGGTGGTGGGCGCCATCTGGCCGCCGGTCATGCCGTAGATCGCGTTGTTGACGAACAGGATCGAGATCGGCAGGCCGAGCTGCGCCGCGGAGAGGATCTCGGCGAGCCCGATGGAGGCGAGGTCGCCGTCACCCTGGTAGGCCAGGACGATCGAATCCGGATTGGCCAGCTTGTGGCCGAGGGCGACCGCCGGCGCGCGGCCGTGCGCCGCCTGCGTGTTGCCGACGTCGAAGTAGTAGTAGAGGAAGACCGCACAACCGACCGGCGAGACCGCGACGGTGCGATCCTGGATACCGAGCTCGTCGATCGCCTCGGCGAGGAACTTGTGGGCCAGCCCATGGCCGCAGCCTGGGCAGTAGTGGGTGGAATGCCCCTTGAGCCCCTCCCCGTGGGAGTGGCGCTCGAAGTTCTGGTAGAAGACGGAGCTCATACCGGCACCTCCGCGACGTCGAGGATGCGGCGCGCGACTTCCTCGACTTGAGGCAGCACGCCGCCGTAGTGACGGACGCGCGAGATTTCAGGCAGGTGGCGAACCCCGGCATAGGAGAGGGCGAGCCGGACTTCGTCCTCGAGCTGTCCGTCGCTCGCCTCGACGAGGACGATGCGGCGGACCTGGCCGAGCAGCGGCTGCAGCTGGCGGATCGGGAAGGGCCAGAGGGAGATCGGCCGGAAGAGCCCGACCGGCACCCCGTCCGCGCGCAGCGCTTCGACCGCGCCTTTGGCCATCCGCCCCGGGGTGTTGCAGGCGACGACCAGAATCTCGGCGTCGTCGGTGCGGAAGAGCTCGGCCCGCTGCTCGGCCTCGGCCATCTGTTCGTACTTCTCGAGCAGGTGGACGTTGTGGCGTTCGAGGTCCCCCTCGTCGAGCGCGATCGAGCAGATCAGATTGCCGCGATGCTCGTGGTCCCCCCAGACCGCCCAGGCCGGGAGCCCCGGCTTGACGTACGTCGTGGGGAGCTGGACCTTGCCGGTCATCTGCCCGAGGTAACCGTCGGCGAGCAGGATCACCGGGCTGCGGTACTTGAAGGCGAGGTCGAAGGCGAGCATCGTCAGGTCGAGCATCTCCTGCGGCGACGCGGCGGCCAGCG
>CAZPZW010000383.1:0-1555 GCA_964591165.1 uncultured Thermoanaerobaculia bacterium
GTACCAGCTGGCGCGCGGCAGGTAATCGAGGGGTTCGTCGAAGGAGAGCACTTCGACCCGGAGGAGCTTCCCCGCCGCGTCGAGGGCCACCATCACGGTTTCGGCCAGCGTCCGGACGCGGTGGGTGTCGAAGTAGGCGGTGCCGCATGTGCGCGCTCCCTGCTGAGCGCGGTACGGGCGGACGACCGCCGAGCCGAGCTCGCTCCCGGCGAGCTCGTTCGCCGCGGCGAGCTCGCTCTCGGTGAGGTAGATCGTCGCGCGCTCGACGGCGCAGCCCGGGAAGGCGAGGGCGAGCGCCTCGTCGGCGGTGAGCAGTACCTTGGCCCCGCCGGTGTCCGCCAGGGTCCAACCCCAGGCGACGGCGAGACTCCAGGCGAGGGCCTTCGTCCTCGTCATCGCCTCAGAAGATGTAACCGAGCGCGAGGTTGAACTGATCGATGCCGGTGCCGGCGCCGTTCTTCACGTCCTGCCAGTCGGCCTTGAAGATCACCTGCTCGATCGGTTTCCAGTTCAGCCCCAGGGTCAGGATCTCGACCTCGTTCGCCGGGTTTCGGGTGTAGCCCACGGGAACTTCGGCCTGGGTGTCGTAGCTCTCCCAGCGCGCGAAGGGCACCAGCTCCTGACGGCCGTCGCCGATCGCCCCGAGCACGTCGTAGCCCAGCTCGAGGTAATAACCGCTGAGCTGTTCGCCGACCGAACGGTCGCCGGTGAGGCCGAGCTTCTGGTTGAGCCGGGCCACCTCGTCGAGCTCGGCATCGACCCAGAGGCCGCGCAGGTGGAGACCGCGGCCACGCCACTCGGCGTGCGCTTCGAGGATCCGCGTGGGCACGGAGAGCTCGCCCGCGGCGTCGGCGAGATCCTGCGCCGAATCGCCGACGTACCCGGAGAGTCCGGCGAGGAAGCCGGGAATCGCGGTCCAGTCGATCCGTCCGACCCAGGCGAGGTCCTCCGCCACCGCCCGGGCGCCGTTCTGCCGCGCCGCGCGCAGGCCGTTGGCGGCGAAACGCTCCGCCTCCAACCCGTTGACGAGGTAGGTCCGATAGGTCAGCGGACCGATCTCGCCGAAGACTCCGGCGCCGTTCTCCCGCCACGTGGTCGGCAGGATCAGCTGCTCGATCGCCGGCCGGCGGGCACCCAGGAAAACGGTCGGCTCGTGGAGCTCGTTGACGAAGCCCATCGGCACCAGCAGCAGGCCGGCGCGGGCGTTGATCTCGGGGCGGATCCGGCGCTCGAGGTAGGCGAACTCCACCGCCACCTCACCGCGTTGACCCTCGCCCGATTTGGCGTGCTCGAACTCGATCTCGGAATTGAACAGCCAGTCGTCGTTCCACTTGTAGCCGAAGTAGACGATGGCGCGCAGGAAGTCGAGCTCGTCCCTGCGCCCCGACGCCGCGCCGTCGTCGCGCTCGGCCGCGAACCCCTGATAGAGCATCTCGCCGTAGCCGCCGATCGAGAGACCCTGCTGCACCGAGTAGACCTTCGAAGCCGCCGGGCCGAAGCCGGGCTCGCCCGGGCCGGTGGCCACGCTCGCCGGCGCCGCCGCGCCCAGCTTCAG
>CAZPZW010000384.1:0-1547 GCA_964591165.1 uncultured Thermoanaerobaculia bacterium
CCCTGTCTGTCAGGGTGGGGTGAGACACCTGCGGGAATCCATCATCCCTACAGGGCGAGTCTGGAACCTGAACACTGATGACCATGACCTCTGCATCGTTGCTTGACCGCGCCCATGATGGGGCGATGGGCGAGCCTGACCCTGCCGAGCGGCCTCGGCGGCGGAGCTTCACCGCCGGGTACAAGGCCTCGATCGTCGAGCAGTACGACGCGTTGCCGCGTGGATCGACCGAGCGTGGCGCGCTGTTGCGCCGCGAGGGCCTGTACACGTCGCACATCGCGGAGTGGCGCCGTGCCCGCGACGCCGGGGCGGCCGCGGCGTTGGCCCCGAAAGCGAAGGTGAAGCGCTCGGCTGACCAGATCGAGCTGGAGAAGCTGCGTCGGCGCAACAAGGCGCTCGAAGACGAGCTCGACGCGACGAAGACCGCGTTGGAGATCACGGGAAAAGTGCACGCGCTCTTGGAGAAGCTCTCCGAGAGCGCGGCCACCGACACGAAGTTCAAGCCGTGATTTCCGAGCACCTGCGCGCCCTCGAGGAGGTGACGTCGACCAAGGCAGCTTGTGCGCTGCTCGGCGCGTCCCGAGCCACGCTCTACCGGCACCGCCAGGCCCCGGTGCTGGGCCCGCCGATCCCGCGGCCCGAGCCGGCCAACAAGCTCACCGAGACCGAACGCCAGCACATCTTGGACGTGCTGCGATCCGAGGAGTTCTGCGACCTCGCCCCGGCCCAGGTCTGGGCCCGCCTGCTCGACGACGGCATCTACCTGTGCTCGATCTCGACCATGTACCGGTTGCTCGCTGTTGCCGGCGAGAACCGTGAACGACGCCGCCAGCGCACCCACCCGGCCAAGAAGCGCCCCGAGCTGCTCGCGACCGCACCGAACCGGGTGTGGTCGTGGGACATCACCAAGCTCCGCGGTCCCGAACGCGGCGTGTACTACGAGCTGTTCGTCATCATCGACATCTTCTCCCGCTACGTCATCGCCTGGACCGTGAGCCCCGCGGAGACCGGCGAGCTCGCCAAAGAGTTCATCAACGCCGCCCTCAAGTCCCAGGGCGTCGGCCGCCACCAGCTCACCTTGCACGCCGATCGGGGCACCTCGATGACCTCGAAACCCGTCGCGCAGCTCCTCGTCGACCTCGGCGTGGCCCGCAGCCACAGCCGCCCGCACGTCTCCAACGACAACCCCTACAGCGAAGCCCAGTTCAAGACCCTCAAGTACTGCCCCGCGTTCCCCGACCGGTTCGGCTCCATCCAGCACGCCCGCAGCTTCTGCACCGCGTTCTTCGACCACTACAACCACGTCCACCGCCACGCCGGCATCGGCCTGCACACCCCCGCATCGGTGCACTACGGCACCGCGACGGAGATCCGCCAGCAACGCCAAGCCACCCTCGACACCGCCTACGCCGCGAACCCGACCCGATTCGGCAACCGCCGACCCGCACCACCCAAGCTGCCCACCAAGGCCTGGATCAACGACCCCAGCCGCGAAGCACTCATCCAATCCGCATGACCCCGTGTCTCAAACCCCTTGACAGGTTCCG
>CAZPZW010000385.1:0-1543 GCA_964591165.1 uncultured Thermoanaerobaculia bacterium
CGAGCTGGCGCGCCGCGGCGCCCAGGTCCTGGTGCTGGAGCGCGACCGGGTCGGCCACGCCTGCTCGTTCGGCAATGCCGGCTGGCTCACCCCCTCGCTCTCACTGCCGCTCGCCAACCCGGGCGTGGTGTGGAAGTCGCTCGGCTGGATGCTCGATCCGGAGAGCCCGCTCTACATCCAGCCCCGGATCGATCCTCGGTTCCTGCGCTGGCTCGCCGGCTTCCTCCTCGCCGCCCGCCGCGACCGCTTCGAACGGGGGGCCGCCGCGCTGCTCGAGCTCTGCCGGGTGAGCGTCGATCTCTGGGAGGAGCTCGCCGGGCGCGTTCCGGAGCGCTTCGGTTTCGCCCGCGCCGGCCTGATCGCGGTCTATCAACGCCAGGCCGGGCTGGAGGCGGCGCGCGGCATGATCGAGCTGGTCATGCGCAACGGCATTCGCGCCGAACGCTGGAGCGCCGACGAGGTCCGTGAGCGCGAGCCGGCGGTGGTCGGCGAGCAGGTGGGCGGCTGGTACTTCCCCGACGACGCGCAGTGCGAGCCCTACCCCGCGGTGCAGGCGCTCACCGCCGAGGCGCGCCGCGCCGGCGTCGCGATCGCCGAGGAGACCGAGGTCTACGCCTTTCCAGCCAATGGCAAGCGCCCCCTTCGGCTCACCACCACGCGCGGGACGGTGACCGCCGCACAGATCGTGCTCGCCGCCGGCGCCTGGTCGGAGGAGCTCGGCCGCGCGCTCGGTCTACGGGTGCCGATCCTCGGGGCCAAGGGCTACTCGCTCGTCCTGCCCCGGCTCGAGCCTCACCCCACCCGCTCGATCTACCTGATCGATCGCAAGATCGCGGTCAACCCGCACGCCGATGCGCTGCGCATCTCGGGGACCCTCGAGCTGGTGCGCCACGACTTCTCGATCAACCAGCGGCGCGTGAACGTAATCCTGCGCGGCGCGCAGAAGATGCTCGCGATCCCTCGGTCTCCGGTGGTCAGGGAGGTCTGGCGGGGCCTCCGCCCCTGCGCCCCCGACGGCATGCCGCTGATCGGCCGGGCGCGCGGCCGCGAGGACGTCTGGCTCGCCACCGGCCACCAGATGACCGGCCTGAAGACGGCGCTCGGCACGGCCCGGCTGCTCGCCGAGCTGATGAGCGGCGCGGCGCCGAGCTTCGATCCCGCGCCGTTTCGCGCCGATCGCTACTGACCGCGCCCCGCGCGCGGGGTCGCCTCAGCCGAAGAAGAGATAGCAGACCAGGATCGAGGCGACGAAGCCAGCGAGGTCGGCGAGCAGCCCGCAGGTGAGCGCGTGGCGCTCGCGGCGGATCCCGACCGCGCCGAAGTAGACCGCCAGCACGTAGAAGGTGGTTTCGCTCGAGCCCTGCACCAGGCTCGCGAGGCGACCGGCGAAACTGTCCGCGCCGTGGGTCTGCATCGTCTCGATCATCATGCCGCGCGACCCGCTACCCGAGAGTGGACGCATCAAGGCGGTCGGCAGACCGTCCACCCAGCGCGGGTCGAGCCCGCTCGCGACCACGGCCCAGCGCACGCCGTCGAGCACCAG
>CAZPZW010000386.1:0-1540 GCA_964591165.1 uncultured Thermoanaerobaculia bacterium
ATCGGTCAGGTAGACATCGCCAAGGTGACGTTCCGTGTCGCGGGTGTAGAGTCCGCGATTGGGCAAAGTTCCTGTAACAGGCCAGAAATTCCAGAGCGGAATGTTATATTCCGCGGCCAGTTTGGCGGTCTGCAGGTTGATGCTGTGATCGCCTTCGCGGTTATCGGCCTTGGTGGAAAGGATGGGAACAACGCCGCGTTCGAGCAGGGTATCCAGAATCCGCCGCATATAAAATTCGTTGCGCGCCCCCTCCCAATGCGTGCCGACCATGATCAGCACAAACGACGGACGATGCACGCGCAACTCGCACTCCATTGGGGTCTCGTTTGGTGAACAGCCGAATTCATTCTCGTGCCACGCCTCCCACAACAGCGCGCCAGCGGTGGTCCCGTCCTTGCCGGTGGGACTGAGACGGTTGAGCGAATCTTCGAAATGGAGCGCCGTTTCCTGCAACGGGTCAGGCAGGGAATCGAACAGCGCCTCGTCGGTGGCGTAGAGACCCAGGAAGACCTCAGGCAGGCTCTGGCAATCGCCGAAGATCGAAAAAGCGGACGGGTCATTTCCCAGCGACTGGCCAAGGGCATAGACGTCACGGATATGCTGGGGGACGATGGGGACTTCGGGCCACTCCATCCAGAGGGCGGGGTCCAACCCGATGCGGTTCGGCAGGGACCCTTGAGCGGCCTCTGTTTCCTGCGGCGTGACAGCCACCGTCGGGAGGGGGCGATGCGAAGCGGTCGAAGTTGGCGCAGAGGCGGGACGGGAGGGCGTCCGCGTGGGAAGTTCGATCGCCTGAGAAACGGGGGAGCGAATCGTGAGGGCAAGTGTAACGCCAAGGAACATTCCCCCTGTCAGCAGAATCCAACGCCCTGCCTTGCGGATCAATCCAGATAACCGCATACCAGCCAACTTTCCCGGTCATGGACCACGCTATACGTGCGGGCAGATAGGTCAATCCGCTGGGCTTCCCCGCTATAGGTCATGGTGATGCTGCCCGTGCAGGCCACGAGCGCGCTCTGCCCGTTACTGCTGAGTTGGTCACAGGTCACGTTCTCGAGGTCGGTTTGGACCAGTGCAAGAGCGTCCAGTTCCAGCAAGGCTTCCATCTCGAACTCAGGGCAGGTGTACGACTGCAACCGCGCCTGGTCTTTTTCTACAAGAGCCTGCAGGTAATTCAGCGTTGAACGTTCCGCGGGCGATTCCCCACCCTGGCAGGCTGTCAACAGCAACAGCCAGATCCAATGGAATTTTTTCATGGCTTTCTCCTACCGATAAGAGGGAAAAGGCGCCGATCAACGAGTTACCGATCATCCAATTCATGCATTGTCATAAATTGGTTTGGGCATTATAAATTTTGAGATTGGTTCGTGGATTAGAAGCCAATAAGAGTTGATTGAACTTTAATTGTTTTTCAGAAAACACCAGTCAGGGCGGTATGGCCGTAGCAAAGTCGTTTGACAAATATGTCACTTTGGAGCGCGAATGCCACGAATTTGCGAATAGAGCGAATAAACCCAAGAAAATTTGCGAAATTCGCCCA
>CAZPZW010000387.1:0-1532 GCA_964591165.1 uncultured Thermoanaerobaculia bacterium
CGACCTCGCCGGCGGCGTAGGCGTCCTCCTGGTCGAGGTAGAGCGCCTGCCGGATGAGGCTCCCGGTTCGCCGACCCCGCCGCTCAACAGCTGTTGGATGAAACTGTGACGCCGGGGCTCCGGGGAGCACCAACTCGAGCTGCGGGGTTGCCGGCTTCCAGACCATACTGCCCCTCCGCTCCGCTGCCGGGCAGCGGATACCAGAGAGGGGCGAGCCTCCGAGCACCGCCCGGTGGGCGGCGCCACGAACCTCGCGCGGAGCAGAAACCCAGTGCCATGAGCGAGTTACCTCACGCCGCTTGGCGCAGCTCCGCGACTTCCCTGAGCCAGGACCAGAGGGTGTTCGAATCTCCTAGAGTGTTCGAACTCGGATGCGTAAGGTCTACCAACCCTCGCTTCGCTCGATTCTCCTCCTGGCCGGGATTCGGACGCTGCACCCCCGCCCGGCCTTGCCGCGCGCGGTAGACTCGCTCTGGTCCGAGGAGGCTCCGAAGAGCGCCGCCTATGCTCCGCAATCTCTGCCCCGCCGCCTGGCTCGCCGCGGCCCTCCTCTTCGCCGCGGCCTCCGCGCCCGCGCAGACTCCCCGCGTCCTGCTGGTCGGCGACAGCTGGGCGAATTTCATGTGGCAGGCGCGGTCGCTGCGCGACATGTTCGACGCCCATGGCCATCCGACGCTCGAGGAGCGCGGCAGCGTCACGACCGTCCCGGGCTCGGAGGCGCGAGAGTGGGTGGCGGATCCCGCCCTGCTGCAGAGCATCGCGGACGAGCTCGCCGCCTACCCGACGATCGACATCGTCCAGATCACCCTCGGCGGCAACGATTTCATCAACGACGACGAGGGCGGCGGCTGGTCCTTCGGCATGCCCGACCCCGGCGCGCTCTACGTCTCGATCGCGTCGGACGTCGCGACGGTGGTCGACTACGTGCTCGGGCTCGATCCCGACCTGCGCGTGCTGCTGAGCGCCTACGACTACCCGAACTACGTGAACTCGCTCGGCGGCTTGCCGTGCGCGCTGTACTGCTGCGAGCAGTACGCCGCCATGGGCGATCCGGCGCCGGCCCAGCTCAATGCCGCGATCGTCCAGATGGTGGCGCTCCTGGAGACTCTCCCGGTTGGGCGGCCGCGGCTCGAGGTGGCGGGGCACTGGGGACTGATGCAGTATCTCTACGGGTTCCCGGGCGCCACGCCGCCGATCCCGCCCGGGGCGATCCTCCCCCCCGGCGACCTCGAACTGCCGAGCCCCCCGGAGGCCATGCTCAACTGGTTCGGTACCCCCGACTGCATCCACCTCTCCAGCACCGGTTACGACGCCGTCGGCGAGAACCTCTGGTGGAGCTACTACCACTTCGCCATCGACGGCATCTTCCGCGACGGCTTCGAAGGGGGCGACACCGGCGCCTGGGGACCCTGAGCGCCTCTTGATCCGGCTCGCGCCGGGGCGCCGCCCCGCGGCTCACCAGCGGCGTGGCACGTCGCGCACGCAGCGCAGGGTGTCGCGGGCGATCAGCAGCTCCTCGTTGGTGGGGATGA
>CAZPZW010000388.1:0-1526 GCA_964591165.1 uncultured Thermoanaerobaculia bacterium
CGCCATGATCGCGTCGACGCTCGTGCCGTAGCGCGAAGCGATCTGCGACAGGGTCTCCCCCGAGCGCACCCGGTGGGTCGTCACCTCCACCTTCGGCGGCACCCACTCGGGGAGCGTGCCGACGCTCGCGACCAGCGCCTGCCCCTGGCCCGGCGGCACTTTCAGCGGATAGGTCGACTTGGGGCTGGCGTTCCTCCGCAGCTCCGGGTTGAGCTTGGCGAGCGTTCCGGTCTCGAGACCCATCGCCTTGTCGAGGTTCTCGAGCTTGGTCGCGCGGGCGATCGGCACCGTCTCGTAGGCCACCGGGGGCAGCGGCTCGGGGAGCACGAAGCCGTACTTCGCCGGGTCCTCGAGGATGGCGAGCGTCGCCAGGAAGCGCGGCACGTAGCGCCGGGTCTCCTGCGGCAGGCGGGTGTAGAGATCCCAGAACTGATCGAAGTAGCCCTCCTTCTGGCGGTCGATCTGCCGCAGCACGTTCTTTTCGCCGCAGTTGTAGGCCGCGAGCGCGGTCATCCAGTCGCCCAGCAGGCCGTGCAGGTCGGTGAGGTAGCCGATCGCCGCGTCGGTCGCCTTCTCCGGGTCCATCCGCTCGTCGATCCAGTCGTTGCGCTCCAGGCCGTAGCGGTAGCCGGTCGAGGGGATGAACTGCCAGAGCCCCACCGCGCGCGCCGAGGAGAGCGCCCGCTCCTTGAAGCCGCTCTCGACGATCGGCAGCCAGGAGAGCGCCTCCGGGAGCCCCGCCGCTTCGAGCTTCTTCAGGATCATCGGCCGGTAGAGCCCGGAGCGCCGGTAGGACTCGAGGAAGAAGTCGCGCTCGCGGGTCTGGAAGCTCAGGATCTCGCGCTCCACCTCGGGGTTGACCAGCCGCGGGATCGAGAGGTCGGTCTCCCCCACCGCCGACTGGCGGGAGGCGTAGACCTCGAGGACGCGCTTCGAGATGAGCTGGCGGAGGTTGTCCTTCTCCTGCAAGAGCGCGGCGTCGCCCTCGGAGGGGACGTGCGCCATCCGCTCGTAGGCGTGATCGAGCTCGGCGAAGGCCTCGTCGAGCTTTCCCTCGCCCCAGAGCGCGGTCGCCGCTTCGAAGGCGGCGAGCGACTCGGCGAGCGGCGAGCCGTTCTCGACCGCGTCCCCGTCGAGCGCGTCGGCCGGCACTTCGACCGTCCCCGGGGCTTCGACCGGGTCCCCCTCGGGCGGGGTCGCGAGCGGCCCCGGCTGAATGTCGATCGCCGGCCCGGGGTCGGGGAGCGGGGCCCTGGGCGCCGCCGACGCGGGCGATGCGGACGGTGCGGACGCTGCGCTCCCGGCCGGCGGCTCGGCCAGCGGCGGCTGCACCTTCGCCGTCGGCTGCCCGGCGCAGGCCAGGCCGAGCGTCAGCCCGGCCAGCAGGGCGAGCTTCTCGAAGGTCGATCGTCGATGCATCGCGCGCCTCCTGCGTCGCCGTCCAGACCGACGCGGCCCCACCCCATCACACCCGGCTCCCCCGCGCCCCGCCCGCCCGGACGGCGGAAAGGGGGCATTGTAGCGGG
>CAZPZW010000389.1:0-1512 GCA_964591165.1 uncultured Thermoanaerobaculia bacterium
GTCGGATGCGCGTGGATGGTGCGGAACAGCTCCTCCGCCGTCATCTCGGCGCGCATTGCCGCACAAGCTTCGGCGATCAGGTCGGTGGCGTGCGGGCCGAGGATGTGGACCCCGAGAATCTCGTCGTACCTCTTGTCGCGCACGATTTTCACGAAGCCCTGAGCCTTGCCGAGGATGCGCGCCTTGCCGCTCGCCATGAAGCTGAACTTGCCGACCTGGACGTCGTAGCCCCGCTCCTTGGCCTTCGCCTCGCTCAGCCCGACGCTCCCCACTTCCGGCTCGCAGTAAGTGCAGGATGGGGTGAGGTCGTAGTCGAGTGGCCGGGCGTCGTGGCCCGCCATGTGCTCGACGGCCAGAATCCCCTCGGCCGAGGCGACGTGCGCCAGCCAGGGCGTCGGTACGACGTCGCCGATCGCGTAGACGTTGGGCACGCTGGTCTGCATCACGCCGTTGACCGGGATGTAGCCCTTCTCGGTCACGATGCCGAGAGCCTCGAGTCCGATCCCCTCGGTCACCGGCGCACGACCGATCGCGACCAGGAGCATCTCGGACTCGAGCGTCGAGCTCTTCTCGCCTTGTTTTAGGCCGAGGCGCACGCCGGAGGTCGTCTTCTCGGCGGAGATCAGCTGCGTGCCGGTCATCACCTTGATGTCGCGCTTCTTGAGCTGTCGCTCGAGCTCCTTGGAGACCTCCTCGTCCTCGATCGGCAGGACGCGGGGCAGCATCTCCACCAGGGAGACATCGGCGCCGAACGAGCGATAGACCGACGCGAACTCGGTCCCGACCGCGCCCGCGCCGAGCACCACGATCGACTTCGGAACCCGCTCCATCTCGAGCACGTGATCGGAGTTGACGATCGCCGCGCCGTCGGTCGGCGCGATGCGGATCTCGCGCGGCACCGAGCCGGTCGCGACCATCACGAAGCGGCTGGTCAGGGTGCGCTTGCCGCCGTCTGCCGCGGTCACCTCGACCGCGTTGGGTCCGGTGAAACGGCCGAACCCTTGGACACCCTCGACCTTGTACTTCTTGAACAGCGAGAGGATTCCGCTGGCGCTCTTGTCGACGATGCCCCGCTTGTAGGAGTGCACTTTCGCGATGTCGAGCGTCGGCTCGCCGACGCCGATGCCGAAATCGCCGGCGTGGCGGATCTGGTCGAGCAACTCCGCCGAATGGAGCAGCGCCTTGGTCGGGATGCAGCCGCGATGGGTGCACGTGCCGCCGAACTTGGGGTCCTTTTCGACGCAGGCGACCTTCATCCCGAGCTGGCCGGCGCGGATCGCCGCGACGTAGCCGCCCGGACCGCTGCCGACGATCACCAGGTCGTAGTCGAACCGGCCGGCCGGAGCCGCCGGCTTGGGCGCGGGGGCCACCGCGGCGACCGGCGGTGGAGGCGGGGTCGGAGTCGGCTTCGGGAGCTCGGCCGCCTTCGCCGGAGCCGGCGCTGCCGCCCGGGCGGGCGCGGCCGGCTTCTCTCCGGCTTCGCCGATCAACGCCACCACCTGGTTGACCGGC
>CAZPZW010000390.1:0-1507 GCA_964591165.1 uncultured Thermoanaerobaculia bacterium
GTAGATGCCGAAGCTGAAGTAGATGCCGTAGTAGGCGAAGCGCTCCAGCACCTCGATCAGATTGGCGATCCAGAAGACGCGGGGGAAGGGCGAGCGGGTCGGCATGAGGTTCTCCTAGGGCGTCGGCGAGGATTCTATTCGCCACCTTCTGGGGTGGCGGCAAGGACCACCCGGACGGGGCTTTTTCCGCGCCTCCGCCCGACCTACGGTTACCGCCAATCTCTCGACCAGGAGGCCTCATGCGGCAACAGGTACGCGATGCCGAGCACCTCCTCCGGATGGTGGGGCTCTTCGTGATCGGCACCGCGCTCTTCCTCGTCGTGCGCGCCATCCTCGTGCCGGCCGACTTCGGCGAGCTCGGTCACTTCCGGACCGGAGCCATCGACGACATGGCGGCCTTCCAACCGGTCTTCGCCGGGCGCCAGGCCTGCGCTGAATGTCACGGCGAGATCGCCGCCGCCGCGGCCGGAGATCGGCACGCGCGGGTCGGCTGCGAATCCTGCCACGGCGCGCTCGGCGCCCACGCTCGACAGCCCGACGTGGCCGCGGCGCCGGCCGCGCTGGAGCCGGTCGCCCTCTGTGCGAGCTGCCATGCCGCCAATCCGTCGCGGCCGGCGGGCCACCCTCAGGTCGAGCCGGAAGAGCATTCCGAAGGCAACGCTTGCACCGAGTGCCACGACCCTCACGCGCCGAGCGCCTGACGAGGAGAGAGATGAGCCTGGACCGCCGCCAGTTCCTCACCGAATCGACCGCGCTGCTCCTGCTCACCGGCGGCGCCGCCAAGGCCTGGGCCTTCGTCGCCGAGGGCCGGCCGCACCAGGCGCCGGGATACGAGACCGACCGCCACTGGTGGGCGATGTTCATCGACATCGAGAAGTGCATCGGCTGCGGCAAGTGCGTCGATGCCTGCAAAGTCGAGAACGACGTCCCGGACGAGCCCTTCTTCTTCCGCACCTGGGTCGAGCGCTACTACATCCCGGCGCGCGACGTCTCCGACCTGAAGGCCGAGGACCACCCGCGCGTCGACTCGCCGAACGGCGGGCGGGACGGCTTCCCGAGCATCTACCCTGCCGACAGCGACGCCAAGAGCTTCTTCGTGCCCAAGCTCTGCAACCACTGCGCGCACTCGCCCTGCGTCCAGGTCTGCCCGGTCGGCGCCACGTTCGAGAGCCCCGACGGCGTGGTGCTGGTGGACAAGCAGTACTGCGTCGGTTGCCGCTATTGCGTGCAGGCCTGCCCGTACGGTTGCCGCTACATCGACCCGCGCAGCAACACGGTCGACAAGTGCAGCCTCTGCTACCACCGGATCACCAAGGGCCTGACCACCGCCTGCTGCGAGGTCTGCCCGACGGCCGCCCGTCAGCTGGGCGATCTGAAGAACCCCGAGGACCCCATTCACCAGCTGCTGCGCACCCACAAGGTGCAGGTCCTCAAGCCCAACATGGCGACCGGGGCCAAGATCTACTACAACGGACTCGACGCCGCCGTGCGGTAGCGAGGAGGCGAC